>JAJTGU010000082.1 GCA_021297985.1 Rubrivivax sp. | reverse complement strand
TTCGGCGACCTGTACCGGCGTGTGCAGGGCCGTTGCCCGCATGCAATGGCGCTGGCCCTGGCCGCCGGCGACGACCCGATGGCCGCGCCACGGCCCGAGCCCGACGCCGCCATCGCCGCCAGCCTGGTCTACCGCAGCTTTGACGTCCACCGCGTGCCGCCACCACCCAGCGCCGCGCAACGGGCGGCGTTTGCCAACGCGTTTGCCGACGGCCTGCTGTTCAGCTTTCCGAAGTCCGGCCACACCCTGGCGCGGGACTTCAAGTGGACGGGCAACCACCATTACGGCATCGTGCACCTGGGCGCGGACAGCCGCCAGGACCTGCAGCAACGCGCCGAACACGCCAGCCGCCTGCTCGGCTGGCCGGCCCCCTACCTGGACCTCACGGCGCCAGCGCCCGCGACACTGCGCGCCGAGGCCCGAACCCGCACTTCCCTCCCCGCAACGTCCGGAGCCACGGCGCCATGACCTTCAAAGCCTTCTTCGATCGCCCACTGCAGGCCGTCCTGCGCCTGCTGCCGCTGGCCGTTCTGGGTGCTGCCCTGCTCGGGGGCTGCTCGGCCATGGTGGCGCAGAACCCAGGCGGCGCGCTCAAGCCGGTCAATGCCGTGGCCGAAGGCAGCGACGGGCGGGTGCTGCTCAAGGGCGCCGACGTGGTGGCCTACTTCACCCAGGGCCGCTACGTGCAAGGGAGCCCGCAGTTCAGCCGCGTCTACGAAGGCGTGACGCTGCGGTTTGCCAGTGCCGAACACCGCGCGCTGTTCGACGCCGCGCCAGCCAGGTACCTGCCGCAGTACGGCGGCTATTGCGCCAACGGCATCGTCTATGCCATCCCGTGGGGTGGCGACGCCGACTCGTTCATCGTCGCCGACGGCAAGCTCTACATCTTCGGCGGCCAGGGCTCGCGTCTGGCCTTCGAGCTCGACCGGCCGGGCAACATCAAGCTGGCCGACGGCTACTGGGCCGGCGAGGTCAAGGGCAGCAACAGCCTGTGGCAGCGCAGCAAGCGGCTGGTCTTCCGCGTGCCGCACTACAAGAGCGGCGAAGAACTGGCGCGCCTGGTCGCCGCGTCGCAGAGCCAGAAGCCCTGAGACGGTGCAACGACGGCCCCTGCTCCTGGCCCCGGCGGCGGCGCTGGCGGCGCTGGGCCTTCCGGCATGCAGCATCGGCCCTGAACCCGATCACACCGACCCTGGCGCGCCTCTAGCCTTGCCGCTGAAGCAGCCGCCCCGGGTGGCCTGGGTCCTGAGTTCGGGCGGTCCACGCGGCTTTGTGCATGTCGGCGTCATTGCGGCGCTGGCCGAACTCGGGCTCAAGCCCGACCTGATCGTCGGCGCCTCGGCGGGTGCCTTGGTCGGCACCTTGTTTGCGGCCGGCCGGTCGGCCGCCGATCTGGAGCGGCTGGCGTTGGACATGCAGGCCTGGCGCCTGGCTCGCTTGCAGCTCACCGGCGGCGCAGAGCGCTGGAGCGGCCGGCCCTTGTGCGACTTCATCAACAGCGAAATCGACGGCCGACCGCTGCACGCCTTGCCTTTGGCGATGGCCTGTGTCGCGCAACGCCTGCGCGACGGCAGCGCCGTGGCGTTCACGCACGGCAACGCTGGGGTCGCCGTGCAGGCCTCGGCAGCCATCGAGGGCCAGTTCGTGCCGGTCAGCATCCGCGGTGAGCGCTATGCCGACGCCGACCTGAGCACCCCGCTGCCGGTGCGTGTCGCCCGGGCACTGGGCGCGCGCCGGGTGTTGGCCGTCGACGCCTCGGCCCACGAGGACCGCGCCCCACCGGGCAGCGAGCGCTGGCGTGAAGCCGATCTGCGCAAGCGTGAACTCACCGTGCCCGACGCGCGCAGCGCCGACCTGGTGCTGCACCCCGACACCGGCTACTGGGCCGGCATGTCGCGCGAGTACCGCGAGCGGTTGATCACCATCGGCCGGCGCGACACCTTGGCCCAGGCCACGGCCCTGCGCGCGCTGCACGCGGCCTGAGCCGAGCGGCGTCAGCGCGCCACTGTGGCCACGATGCGCTGCGCCAGCTCGGCGACGGCACGGCGGTGAGCCAGGGCGATACCGTCGGCATCCGCCACCGCGACCGGCACCGGCCATGCGGCTTGCTGGACCGTCGGCAATGAGACGGCAGCGGCCATGCCGATGCTCCATTGCGCCCGAACCTGCAGCACGCGGCTGTCTTCGCTCAGATCCAGCGCCAGCAGCGTGACTCGCAGTTGCCGTGCAGGGCCCGCCGCCGCCGGAAGGGGGCCGTTGAAAACGGTCGTGCCGAGCAGCCGGCCCAGATCGGCCCGCAGCAGCCGCGGCAAGGTGTCGCGCAGGGGCTCCGCCCAGCGCAGCCCGGCCAGCGGCCGCAAAGCCCCGCGGCCCTGAGCCACAAGCACGGCGTCGCGGTCCAGGTGGCCCGGCACGACCAAACCGCCGACCAGTTGCCAGCTTTCGCCGGCGGCCATGCGGCCCGCCGGCAGCGACGGGTCGGCATCCAGCGGCAGGCGCAGCCAGACCCCCGGCGGCAGCGCCGGGCCGGCGCAGGCGGCCGACAACAGGGTTGCCGCAACGGCGGTCAGCACCGCGCGGCGTGAAGGGGGCGTCGGCTGGCGCCGCAATCCGGGCATCAAGGTGCACCTCCACGCCCACGCAGCAGTGCATCGGGGTGACGTTCGAGCAGCTCGCTCAACTCGCGCAGCGAACGCGCCGCACGCGACAGGTCAGTCAGTGCATTCCTGGCGTCAGCACGCAGCGGCGAATCGGGCCCAGCGGCTTCGCCCAGCGTGGCGGCGGCGCGGCCGATTTCATCGGCACTGCGACGCAACTCGGCCACCAGCGGCCGGCCCTCGCGTGCCAGCTGCTGCCACTCGGCAGCGGCATCGCCGGCCTGCTCGGCGCTGCGGCCGACCTGCTCGGCGCTGCGCCCGACCCGGTCCAGTGTGCGCTGCGCCTCGCCCAAGGTGCCGCGGGCCTGGCCGGCGATGGGGCCCAGCTCGCGGTCCAGACGCGTGGTGAGCGCTTGCACACCCTCGGCGGCCTTGGCGATCTGCGCCAGCGTGCGCTGCGCGTCGCCGCCCGCCAGCAACTGGCGCGCCGACGCCGCGGTGGCCGCCAGGTCGCGGCCGATCTGGGCCAGGTCCAGTCCCGCGAGTTGCGCCTCCAGGCTTTGCAGCCGGGTCGGTGCGGTGGGCACCTGAGGCAGTGCGCCCGCGACGGCAACGGGCGATGCCGCGGCGGTGGCGCGTCGGGCCGGGTCGAGATCCAGCTCGACATACAGCTGGCCGGTCAGCAGGCTCTGCGTCGCCAGCCGCGCGAACAGGCCCTGCCGGGCGAGTTCGGCGATCGCCGTGCCGCCCGCCGGCGCCGCGCCACCGAGCAGCTCGAGCAGGCGCTCGCGTTCGAATCGCACCGTGACCGGCACGACCAATGGGCTGGCGACATCGCCCGCCGTCGGCCCCGCCAGCGGCGCCAGCGCCACCGAGTCGACCTGACCGACCTGCACCCCGCGCAGCACCACGGGCGCGCCGGCCTGAAGACCAAAGACCGAGGTCTCGAAGCGCAGCATCGCACGCTCCGTGGCGGCAAACCAGGAGCCACCCGCCAGCACCGCCGCCAGCACCAGCAGCACCAGGCCGGCAAGCGCCAGCGCGCCCACCCGCAGCGCTGCAGCCGGTAGGCCCGAGTTCACGTCCGCCCTCCGTGGCGCAGGAAGGCCCGCACCTCCGGCGGGCCGGTGGCGAGCAGTTCCTGCGGCGGGCCAAGAGCCGTCATCGTGCGGGTGCTTTCGTCCAGAAAAAGCAGTCGGTCGGCGATCGCGAAGACGCTGTCCATCGTGTGGCTGACCATCACGACCGTGGTCCCCAAGTGTCGCCGCGAATGCGCCACCAGCTCGTCCAGCCGCGCGGCGTTGGGCGGGTCCAGGCCCGAGCCGGGTTCGTCCAGCAGCAGCACCTCGGGGTCCAGCACCAGCGCACGCGCCAGCGCTGCGCGTTTGCGCATGCCACCCGACAGCTGGGCCGGACGCAGGTCGAAAGCCCCGTCGAGCCCGACCAGCGCGAGCTTGAAGCGCGCCTGCCGTTCGCGTTCGTCGCGCGGCAGCAGCGTGAACAGGCGCAGCGGCAGCATCAGGTTCTCGCCCACGGACATCGAGCTCCACAGCGCGCCCGCCTGGAACATCACGCCCATGCGCCGGCGCAGCACGGCTTGTTCGTCGTCGCTGCCGCGGTGCAGATCCCGCCCATCGCACAGCACCTGGCCCGCCACCGGCCGCTCCAGCCCGGCCAGGTGGCGCAACAGCGTGCTCTTGCCGCAGCCGCTGGGCCCTGCGATGGCCAGGACCTCGCCGCGCCGGACCTCGAACGTCAGGCCTTGCTGCACGACCCGGCTCCCGGCGGCAACGCCCAATCCGCAGACCTCGATCACGGCGTCGGGCAGGGTCCGATTCAAAGGCGTGGACATGTCAGTACCCAAGTGCCGTGAACACCACCGTCGTCGCGCAGGCCGCTGCGACGATCCAGACCAGGCCCTTGACGACCGCAGCCGTGGTCGCAGCGCCGACCGCCGTCGCGCCACGGCCTGCAGCCAGGCCCTCTTGGCAGCCGGCGAGTGCAACCAGGGCGACATAGACCATGCACTTGAACAGGCCGATCCAGAGGTCGGTCGCGGTGACCGCGCGGGCCACCTGGGCCCAGTACTCGGCGCTCGTCACACCATAAGCCAGGGTCGCCGCGGGCCACGCCGCAATGATGCCGGCCAGCGCGCCGAAGGCATACAGCGCCGGCGCCATCGCCAGCAGCGCCAGCAGCCGCGGCAGCACCAGGTGGGCCACCGGATCGACACCCAGCACGCGCAGCGCGTCGATCTCCTCGCCCGCCTGCATCGTGCCGAGCTGGGCCGCAAACGCCGCGCCGATCCGGCCCGCCAGCATCACGCCGGCCATCAGGCCCGCCAGCTCGCGCAGCATGCCCACCGTCACCACGTCGGCCAGGAAGCCTTGCGCGCCGATCCGGCCGAGCTGGGCCCCACCCATGTAGGCCAGCATCAGGCCGACCAGGGCGCAGCACAACACGACGATGGGCAACGAGCGTGGACCGCAGTGGTCGAGCTGCTCGACCACGTCGGCCAGCCGCACGGTCGAGCGCCCGCGAAGCCAGCGGCCGGTGGCGATCAACACCGCGCCCAGGAACGCCAGCGTGTGGCCGGCTCCGGGGCCTGGCGACGGCGCTGCAGACTCGTCCGGACGGGTCCCGTCGGCCGGAGCCGGGACTGGGGCGGTGCCGGCCAGGGCCAGCAAGGCCACCAGGCCTTCGGGCAGGCCCTGGTGCACGACCTCCAGCCCGCGCGCGCGCGCCTCGCGGTCCAGCGCCCACAGCCGCGCCGCGGTGGCCGCGTCCCAGGCCAGAAGCTCGTGACCCTCCACGACCAGGGCCGCGCAGCCCGCCACGTCCGGCAGTCGCGCCCAGGCCGCAGGCAGCGAACGCACGTCGCCGCGCAGGCTCAGTGTCCAGCACCCGGACCCGTCGCGCCACTGCGCCGCGACTTCACCCGCGTGCGCCGCGACGTCAGTGGAGGGAGGCTCGGACATGCGCCGATGATGCATGGCCGGCCGCGACCTGCCCGAGGCCGACCCTCGCCCAGCGCGACTCGATCGGGGCGGGCTCAACGGGCGTCGTTGAGGCTCCAGTCGTAGTCCAGGAAGCTGGCCTCGACCTTGCCGGACTTCAGACGCTCGCGGTCGGCCGGGGCATCGGCCAGCGCGTCGGCATGGCGGGCCAGGAATGCGCCGAGCGAATCGATGCCGCGGTGGCCGAGCCGGAAGTCCTCGCCGAACCAGTCGAAGATCTTCGACACCTCGGCGCGGCCACGCTGTGCGTTGTAGCGGTTGCGCGAGCGGTCGGCCATGAAGCGGCTGGCCTGCTCGTCGAGCTGGGCATCGAGCCGCTCCGGCACGAACGCCTCCTCGCGCAAGGCCGGGCAGCCGATGCTGGCGCAGTTGACGCCGAAGTGCACGCGCGGGTCGTCGTAGGCACCGCGCTTGCGCAGCATCTCGTGTTCGATGTCGTCGAGCGAGACCTTGGTGCCGAGCAGGGAAACCCACTTCGGCTTCCAGGGACTTGAAAACACGCTGCCGAGGTCCTTGATCGACTTCAGGTCCGGATACCGGGTCAGGATCAACTCGACGGTGAAGGCGTTGTAGGCGTTGATCAGGAAGGACTGTCGCTGAGCCTTGCTCCAGCCGTCGAAGGTCGGTCGCGTCACGGCCGAGAGCGCATCGAGGTAGGCCTTCAGAGCCGCACGGTCACTGCCGAATCCGGCATAGCGCACCTGCGTCGCCTGGCCGCCGCGCAGCACGACGACGTGCTTCTTCAGCAGCGCGGTCCAGGCCGCATGGCTGTGGTCGAACGCGGACTGGGCCCACGCGGGGAGCGCCAGCGCCGTCAGTGCACCGACGGCGCCAGCGAACAGGACCTGGCGGCGACGGAAGGCAGAGGGCACGGTGTGCATGGGTTCGCTTTTCGGTTCAGACGGCGGCCAAGGCACCGCCGCAGCTGCTGCCCTGGCCGGCGGTGCAGCCGTGGCAATGGTCGGCGACGCGGATCGCGCTGCCCTGCGGATCGTGCTCCAGCAGATCGCGAAGATGCGGCCGCGAGCGGCCGTTCAGTGTCGCGGGCAGGCTCAGCATCTGGTTGAAGTCGCAGTCGTACAGATGGCCCTGCCAGTCGACGCTGACCAGGCTGCGGCACATCACCGTGGCCAGGTTCTCGGCGCGGTGGGCGCCCTTGAGCAGGGCCATGTAGGTCTGGAACCGGCCCTGGCTGATCAAGGTGCTGCCAAAACGCTGGATCGGCATGTTGGCCAGGACGAACAGGTGGTCGAAGCGAATGCCGAAGTGCTGCATCAGCTCGCGCTTGTAGTCGGCCTCCAGCGGACCCTGGGCCGGAGGCAGGTTGGGGCCCAGCGGGTTGTAGACGAGGTTGAGCACGAGCGAGGTGCCACCCTGGGCGTAGCCGAGTGAATTGAGCTGCTTCAGCCCGGCGATGCTGCGCTCGAACACGCCGTCGCCTCGCTGGCGGTCGACGTTGCCTGGCGTGTAGCACGGCAGCGAGGCCGTGACCTCGACCTGGTGGTCGGCCAGGAACTCGGCCAGACCGTCCTGGCCGGGCTCGGACAGGATCGTCAGGTTGCAGCGGTCGATGACGCGCACGCCCAGCGCCCGCGCCGACTGCACCAGTCGCCGGAAGTGCGGGTTCAGCTCAGGGGCGCCACCGGTCAGGTCCAGCGTCGTGACGCCGCGTGCGGACAAGGTCTCGAGGACGAGATCGACCGTCTCGCCATCCATCGCCTCGGTGCGCTGGGGGCTCGCGCCGACATGGCAATGCTGGCAGCTCTGGTTGCAGCGGTACCCCAGGTTGACTTGCAGGGTTTCGAGTGCCGCACGGCGCAGGCTTGGGAAGTCGGTCTTGACGAGCAGCGGCAGGGTGGCGTGCATGGATCTCGGCAGTGGGTGGGGTTCAGGGCCGAGTCGCCAGGTGTGGCGCTTCGGTTACCTCCGCGATCCGAATCATCACGCACCCGCCGGCAGAGAGCCGGCGGCCGGAGTGAACCCGGCGCATCAGGCCCTGTCGCTGGTCGCGGACTGGGCCAGTTGCGGCTGGCCCGCGTCGACCTGGCTGAGCCGGTCGATGCCGCCCAGCATCGCCGTCGTCATCACGAGGGCAAAAAACAAGGCGGTGGCGCGCTGGGTCAGGTGTTCGGTGCGGGTGGCGGTGCTGGTGGTGGTGGCGTTCATGGTCGGCTCCTTGAGGTGCAGCCGGCCGGTCCCGGGAGGGGTCTGATCCGCTGCGATGGAGTGGACTTTGTGCGCTGGAGGGGTTCAACGCCAGGGCATCGCGACGGACGGCGCGATGCAGCGGTCGAGACGCCAGAAGGCGGGCATGAATGGCAGGGGTTAACCCGAACCCAACCGGATCAGCGAGCCGTGCCGTGGGGGAGACGGCCAATGGCCGGGCTCGATCCTCAAGACGCCAGGGGTCACATGCCGAGCGGCATTCATCCAACCGCCGTGGCCGACCACGAGCGTGACCTGCGGGCCGCGTTCACGGGCGAAGGCCTGCGCCCGTGCAGCCAACTCGGCCAGCGTCTCGCCGTCACCCGCCGGACGGGAGTGCAGGAGGTCCCGCTGCCAGGCCTCGACCTCCGCCCAGGCGATCCGGTCCCAGGGTCGCCCGTCCCAGGCGCCGAAGTCGAGTTCGGCCAGCCGGGCATCGACGTGGTGGACCCAACCCCAGCGCCGAAGCCAGCGTCCGACCTCGACGGCACGCGTCAGCGGCGAGGTCCAGACCTCACGCGGCAGCCCGTTCCGGCGGGCCGCGGCGCGGATCCGGTGCGCGAGCCGCCGCGCCTTGCGTGGATCGACGGCCAGGTCACAGCGGCCGATGCAACGCCCGGCGGCGCCGATGGCCTTCGGATGGCGCCAGACCCAGAGCGAGCCGGGAATCGGGCCGCGCACATCAGCCACCGCGTGCGGTCGCCGCAAGGAGAGCCAGGTACATCGAGACCTCGGCCAGCTGCTGGGCCGCACCAAGGGTGTCGCCGGTGTACCCCCCCAGGCGCCTGAGCAACCACCGCCGCATCGCCAGAGTGACGGCCAGCGCCACCAGCAGCGTCAGGACCAGAGCACGAAGGCTCCAGCCGCCCGCGGCACCCACGCTGCAGGCCAGCAGCGCCCACACGCAGGCCATTGCCGCAGCCCCGTTGCCCACGTTCTGCGCCATGGGCTTGGCCTTGGCATGCTCGGCGTCGCCGGCATAGCGCAGCGTGCGCAGCAGCAGCACCGGCACCGCACGCGACACGGCATGGGCCAGCGGCAAGGCTGCCAACGCCGCGACCAGGTCGCGCAGCACCAGCCCGTGCAGCGCCAACCCCTTGAGCGCCAGCACCGCCACCAGGCCGACCGTGCCGTAGGTGCCCAGCCGCGAGTCCTTCATGATCTCCAGGGCCCGCTCGCGGCTCACGGCGCCACCCAGGGCATCGCAGGTGTCGGCCAGGCCGTCCTCGTGGAACGCCCCGGTGATCCAGATCGACGCCAGCATCGCCAGCGCCACCGCCACCCCCGCGGGCCAGGCATGGGCGGCTGCCCACAGCACGAAGGCACTTGCGGCTCCGACCACCAGCCCCACCGCCGGGAAGTGGCGCGCACTCTGGTGCAGCCATGCCGGCTCGAAGCCAATGCCGGCCGGAATCGGCACCCGGGTCAGGAACTGCAACGCAATCAGGAACAGCCGCAGTTCGTGCCAGAGGCCTTGCATGGGGGACCCCGCCGCGTGCAGTCCGGGCCGGCTTCAGTGGGCGCAGGCGGTGCGGCCCGACACGCCCGCCGAATCGAAGGTCGCCATCTCGGCCAGCAGCAGTTCGGCCGACTTCAACAGCGGCCAGGCCAGCGCCGCGCCCGAGCCCTCGCCCAGACGCAGCCCCAGATCCAGCAGGGGCTCGACACCGAGCCGGCGCAGCCAGCGGCCATGACCCTGTTCGGCCGACGCGTGGGCAAACACGCACGCGTCCAGGACCCGGGGGTCAAGCGCCGCCGCCACCGCCACGGCGGAGGTGGCGATGAAGCCATCGACGACGACCATTCGGCGACGCGTTGCCGCCTCGATCACGGCGCCGGTCATGGTCGCGATCTCCAGGCCACCCAGGCCGGCAAGCGCGGCCAGCGGCGACACGGCAACGGCATGCCGCTCGAGCACCCGTTGCAGAACCGTGATCTTGTGCGCCAGCCCGGCCGCGGCGAGGCCCGTTCCAAGTCCGGCGCATTCGGAGACCGGCAGCCCCGTCAGTCGGGCCATCAGCAGCGCGGCGGCCGAGGTGTTGGCGATTCCCATCTCGCCCAGCAGCAGCACGTTGCCCGGCAGGTCGCGCAGCAAGGCACGACCGTTGGCCACCGCCGCTTCGCATTCGGCCATCGTCATTGCCGGACCCTGGCTGGAATCGGCCGTGCCACGACGTGACTTGGCGACGATCAGACCCGACCGTGGCGAAAAGTCGCTCGCCACGCCGCAGTCCACCACGGTCAGTGTCAACGCATGCTGCCGCGCCAGCACCGACACCGCGGCTCCACCGGCCAGCATGTTGTGGACCATCTGCGCCGTGACCGTGCTCGGGTAGGCCGAAACGCCTTGGGCGGCGATGCCGTGGTCGGCCGCAAACACCACGAGTTGAGGCGCCACCAGCCGGGGCTCGGCGCTGTCGAACACACGCGCCATCTGCAGCGCCAGGGACTCGAGCCGGCCGAGCGAGCCTAGGGGTTTGGTCTGTTGGTCGAGGCGGGCCCGGACCTGTTCTTCAGCCGTCATGCCCGGCATTGTGTGCGGCCGCCGCTGGCAGCTCGCCCACCGTGGCCGCAATGTGACGATGCAGCTGCTCCAGTCCATCGGTCAGTGCTGCCGGGCCGGGCTGCAGGATGTCGCAGCTCTTGATCTCGACCAGCCGTCCTTCGACCACCGCCGGAACGCTGTGCCATCCCGGGCGCGCCGCGACCCGTTCGGGTCTGAACTTCTTGCCGCACCATGACCCGACGATCAGCTCCGGCGCGCGCCGCGCCGGCTCCAGCGCATCGGCGATGACGCGGTCCCGGCCCAGGCCTTGACGCGCCTTGTCCGGGAAGACGTCCACGCCGCCCGCGAGCTCGAGCAGCTCCGAGACCCAGCGGATCGCACTGATCATGGGCTCGTCCCATTCCTCGAAGTAGACGCGTGGGCGCCGCGGCCAGCGTGCGACATGGGCCGCGATCGCGGCGTGACGTGCCTGGCAGCCTGCAATCCAGGTGTCTGCACGGTCCTGGGCATCGACCAGGGTTGCCAACCAGCGCATCGTCGTGAAGATCTCGGCCACGCTGCGTTGGTTCGTGATCCACACGTTGAGCCCGGCGCGCACAAGCTTGTCGGCCAGTGCCGCCTGCATGTCCGAGAAACCGATCACGAGGTCGGGCTCCAGGGCCACGATCTTGTCGAGCTTGCCATCGAGGAAGGCACTCACACGCGGCTTCTCGTGGCGGGCCTGGCGCGGCCGCACGGTGTAGCCACTGATGCCGACCAGGCGACGTTCCTCGCCCAGCAGGTAGAGCCACTCGGTGGTTTCTTCGGTCAGCGCAACGATGCGCTGGGGACCTCGGGTCACGGACCGGCGGTCGACGACGAAGGCGGCGCGGCGGCCAGCCTCGGTTCGGCGCTGTCGAGGCTCAGAAGATCGTCGATCAACGCCAGCAATTGCCAGGCCGAGGTCTGGATGGTCTGCACCCGCGCATGCTGCTCGGCACTCAGCGGGTTGTCGCGATCCAGCGCCAGCAGCTGCGCGAAGCCCAGGACGGCGTTCAAGGGCGTCCGGAACTCGTGGCTCATGCGCGAGACGAAACGGGTCTTCAATTCGACCCGCATCTGCTCAGCCAGTCGGTCGAGTGCCCGCTGCCGTCCCAAGGCCTCTGCCGCCTGCCGCTCGGAGATGTCGATCAGGTTGCCGGCCAGACGCAGGGGTCGCCCTCCCGGGGAATGCTCGGCGTGTCCACACAGCAGCATGTGGGCGACACTGCCATCGCCGCGCCGGACGCTGGCCTCGAACTGCACCACCGTGCCGGGTTCGCGGTGCATGCGTGCCAGGGCCGCCTCGGCAACGACGCGGTCTTCGGCGCTGGCGTACATCGCCCGCAGCTCGGCCCACGATGGCACGCCCAATGCGGGGTCGCGGCGGCAGATCGCGAACAAGGTGTCGTTCCAGCGGCCTTCGCCGGTGACGAGGTCGCGGTCCCAGGTGCCGATGCCGCTGGCCTCGGTGCAGCGGGCCAGCCGCTCGCGCGCAGCGCTCAGTTCGGCCTCGGCGGACTTGCGCTCGGTGATGTCGATCGTGATCCCCAGCACCTCGTCGGCGCGCTCGGGGTTGAAGACCGCGCGCGAATACAACCAGCGTGTCTCGCCGTCGCTGCGCCGGATGCGGTACTCGAGCTCGTAGGGGCGGCGCGTCATTTCGAACTCCCGCACCCGCCTGTCCACCCGCCCGGCATCGTCCTGGTGCAGGAAGGCGCGGCGCCACTGCTCGCGGTCGGGCGGCTCGGCGTTCTCGGGCAGGGCGTAGATCGAGCGTGTGCGCTCATCCCAGTGCTGCTTTCCGCTGCGAGCGTCCACCCGCCACAGCCCCACCTCGGCGGCGGCAATCGCGGATTGCAAATCGTGAGCAGGAGCGGGAGCGGGAGCGATCGCCGTTACGGCTTCGGCAACTTTGGGGGTGAGGTTCACGGTGTCTGCAGGCTGGCCAAATCGCATTCCACCACCGGTCGGTGTCGGCAACACCGGGGACGACCCGCGCCCCCCCCTTGATGGGGTGTAACGAATGGTCGCCCGCCTATACTCACGCTTTACCACCAGAGACAGTCGCACGCAGCGCCGTGCCTGTCGCTCGCAATGACCAAGTTCGTCTTCGTCACCGGCGGTGTGGTGTCCTCGCTTGGCAAGGGCATCGCGGCGGCGTCCTTGGCGGCGATCCTCGAATCGCGCGGCCTGAAGGTCACGCTGATCAAGCTGGATCCCTACCTCAATGTCGATCCGGGCACGATGAGCCCGTTCCAGCATGGCGAAGTCTTCGTGACCGACGACGGCGCCGAGACGGACCTCGACCTCGGCCACTACGAGCGCTTCATCACGACGCGGATGAAGAAGAGCAACAACTTCACGACCGGCCAGATCTACAAGTCCGTGCTCGAGAAGGAGCGCCGGGGCGACTACCTCGGCAAGACGGTGCAGGTGATCCCGCACGTCACCAACGAGATCCAGGAGTTCGTCAAGCGCGGCGCCGAGGCCGCTCCGGTGGACGTGGCCATCGTCGAGATCGGTGGCACGGTCGGCGACATCGAGAGCCTGCCCTTCCTGGAGGCGGTGCGCCAGATGAGCCTGAAGCTCGGACCCGCCCGGACCGCCTTCGTGCACCTCACCTATGTGCCCTACATCGCGGCTGCCGGCGAGCTGAAGACCAAGCCCACGCAGCACACGGTGCAGAAGCTGCGCGAGATCGGCATCCAGCCTGACGTGCTGCTGTGCCGGGCCGACCGGCCCATTCCCGACGACGAGCGCGAGAAGATCAGCCTGTTCACCAACGTGCCGTTGCACGGCGTGATCAGCATGTGGGACGTCGACACCATCTACAAGGTGCCCCGCCTGTTGCACGAGCAAGGCCTGGACGAGCTGATCTGCATGAAGCTGCAGCAGCTGACCCGCCCCGCCGACCTGAAGCGCTGGGACTCGCTGGTCCACGAGGTCGAGCACCCCGAGCACCTGGTGACGATCGCGATGTGCGGCAAGTACACCGACCTGTCGGACTCGTACAAGAGCCTCAACGAGGCACTTCGCCATGCCGGCATCCACAACCATGCCAGGGTCGTGATCGAGTACGTCGATGCCGAGACGCTGACCCCCGAGACCGCCGCACAACTGGCACGCTTTGACGCCATCCTCGTTCCGGGCGGCTTTGGCAAGCGCGGCATCGAAGGCAAGATCGTCGCCGCGCGGTACGCCCGCGAGCATCGGGTCCCCTACCTGGGCATCTGCCTGGGCATGCAGGTGGCGACCATCGAGTACGCGCGCCACGTGGCGGGGCTGGCCGGCGCCAACAGCACCGAGTTCGAGCCCTCCAGCCCGCACCCGGTGATCGCGCTCATCGAGGAGTGGAAGGACCGCGACGGCAGCATCCAGAAGCGCACCGCCAGCTCCGACCTTGGCGGCACGATGCGCCTGGGCGCGCAGAGCAGCGACGTGAAGCCCGGCACGCTGGCGCACCAGATCTACGGCCCGGTGGTCACCGAGCGGCACCGCCACCGCTACGAGGCCAACGTGAACTACCTCGACCAACTCCAGCAGGCCGGACTCGTGATCAGCGCGCTCACGCAGAGCGAGAAGCTCACCGAGATCGTCGAACTGCCGAGCGAGCAGCATCCCTGGTTCATGGGCGTGCAGTTCCACCCGGAGTTCAAGAGCACGCCCTGGGGAGGCCACCCGCTGTTCGCGAGCTTCATCCAGGCCGCACTCGCGCACCAGCGCAGCCGGGCGGCGGCATCGGTCAAGGCCGCCTGACGAGACACGGGACGATTCGATGAAGCTCTGCGGTTTCGAGGTCGGCCTGGATCGGCCGTTCTTCCTCATCAGCGGCCCCTGCGTCGTCGAGAGCGAGCAGCTCCAGATGGATGTCGCCGGGCACCTGAAGGAGATCACCGGCGCACTCGGGATCCCCTTCGTCTTCAAGAGCAGCTACGACAAGGCCAACCGCAGCAGCGGCAGCAGCTTCCGCGGGCCGGGCATGGAACGCGGACTGGAGATCCTGGCCAAGGTCCGGCGCGAGCTGAACGTTCCGATCCTGACCGACGTGCACGACGAGAGCCAGATCGCGCAGGTGGCGGCGGTGGTCGACGTGTTGCAGACGCCGGCCTTCCTCAGCCGCCAGACCGACTTCATCCGCGCCGTGGCACAAAGCGGCAAGCCGGTGAACATCAAGAAGGGCCAGTTCCTTGCGCCGCACGACATGAAGAACGTCATCCACAAGGCCCGCGCCGCCGCGCGCGAGAAGGGCCTGCCCGACGACGTCTTCATGGCCTGCGAACGCGGTGCCAGCTTCGGCTACAACAACCTCGTCTCCGACATGCGCAGCCTGGCCATCATGCGCGAGACCGGCGCGCCGGTGGTCTTCGACGCCACGCACAGCGTGCAGCTGCCGGGCGGCCAGGGCACCAGC
>JAJTGU010000302.1 GCA_021297985.1 Rubrivivax sp. | reverse complement strand
TGGCCCAGCGCGCGCACCGCGGTGATGGGCGGCGCGCAGGCGGCGATGGTGATGGACATCGTCAACCGCGCCAAGCTGCAGAAGATGGGCCTGCCGGCCAACGACGAGGCCCTGGCAGCGATGGGCGAAGGCCTGAAACGCCGACTCGACGCCGAGAGCACCGCGCTCTTCGGTACGGCGCGGCTGTGGGACGACGGCATCGTCGATCCGCGCGACAGCCGGCGCATCCTCGGCCTGTGCCTGGCGATCGCCGCCGAGGCCGATGCCCGGACACTGCGTCCCTCCACCTACGGCGTCGCCCGCCCCTGACCTGAGCCTGGACCCGACATGATCCTCACCGCCGAACACCGCGCATTGGCCGACACCGTGCTGCGCTTTGTCGACAAGGAGCTGAATCCGCACGTGCCGGCCTGGGAGGCGGCCGAAGAATTCCCGAGCCACGCGGTGTTCAAGGCGCTCGGCAACCTGGGCCTGCTGGGCCTGAAGTACCCCGAGGAGTTCGGTGGCGCGGGGCTGGACTTCAGCTACTCGGCCGTGATGGCCGACGCCCTGGGCGCCTGCACCTGCGGCGGCGTGCCGATGGCCATCGGCGTGCACACCGACATGGCGACACCCGCGCTGGCGCGCTTCGGCAGCGACGATCTGCGCCGTGAATGGCTGGTGCCCACCATCGCCGGCGACGTGGTGAGCTGCCTGGGCGTCAGCGAGCCCGGCGGCGGCAGCGACGTCGCGGCCATCCGGACCACGGCGACGAAGGACGGTGACGACTACCTCATCAACGGCAGCAAGATGTGGATCACCAACGGCCTGAAGGCGGATTGGTGCTGCCTGCTCGCCAACACCTCGGACGCGCCGCCGCACAAGAACAAGAGCCTGATCGTGGTGCCGCTGGACGCGGCCGGCATCACACGGCAGAAGATCCGCAAGATCGGCATGATGAGCAGCGACACCGCACAGCTGTTCTTCGACAACGTGCGCGTGCCGCGACGCAACCTGATCGGCCAGGAAGGCATGGGCTTCGCGTTCCAGATGATGCAGTTCCAGGAAGAGCGGCTGTGGGGCGCGGCCTCGTCGCTGCGCAGCCTGGACCGGCTGATCGACAAGACCATCGCCTACACGCGCGAGCGCAAGGCCTTTGGCAAGTCCATCCTCGACAATCAGGTCGTGCACTTCCGCCTTGCCGAGCTGCGCACCGAGGTCGAGGCGCTGCGGGCGCTGACCTGGCGCGCGATCGAGCTCTACATCAGCGGCAAGGACGTCACGCGCCTGGCTTCGATGGCCAAGCTCAAGGCCGGTCGGCTGTCGCGCGAGGTCACCGACTCCTGCCTGCAGTACTGGGGCGGCATGGGCTACACCTGGGACAACGAGATCTCGCAGGCCTGGCGCGACTCGCGCCTGATCAGCATCGGCGGCGGCGCCGACGAGGTGATGCTCGGCATCCTGTGCAAGCTCGAAGGCACCTTGCCCAAGGTCGGGCATTGATGGCCGACCGCGGGCTCACCGTTGAACGCATGCCACATGGCGTGCTGCAGCTGTGGCTGGACCGGCCTGCGCAGCGCAATGCGCTGTCGCTCGACTTGGTGCAAGCGCTGCGCGATGCATTGGCCGCGGCCGAAGGCGACGGCACGACCCGCATCGTCGTGCTGCGGGGGCGTGGCGGTCACTTCTGTGCTGGTGCGGACCTGAAGGACCTGGCCACCGCGCGCGCCCGGCTGACCGACGACCCCGATGCCGTCGCCAAGGTCAACGCGCAGTTCGGCGAGCTGTGCGTGGCCTTTGCCGGCACCGGCCTGGCGACGGTGGCCGTGCTCGAAGGCGCGGTCATGGGCGGCGGCCTGGGGCTGGCCTGCGCGGTCGATGTCGCCATCGCCGGGCGGTCGGCCAGCCTGCGTCTGCCCGAAACCCGCCTGGGCGTGGTCCCGGCGCAGATCGCGCCGCTGCTGGTCGAACGCATCGGCCTGTCGCAGGCCCGCCGGCTGGCGATCACGGCGGCGCGGCTGGATGCCGACGCCGCATGCGCATTGGGCCTGGTGCACACGGTGCACGACGACGGCGCCGCTCTCGACGCCGCGCTGGCCGATGTGCTGGACCAGGTCCTGCAGTGCGCGCCGGGGGCCATCGCCGCCACCAAGGCCTTGATGCGCCGGGCCCGGCTCGAAGCGCCGTCGGACCTGGTCGGCGCGGCGGCACAGGTGTTTTCCGACGCCGCGCTCGGCCCCGAAGGCATCGAGGGCACGATGGCCTTCCTGCAGAAGCGCAGCCCCCGCTGGGCCCCGGCCGCGCCATGAAGACCCTGTTGATCGCGAACCGCGGCGAGATCGCCTGCCGCATCGTGCAGACCGCCCGTCGCATGGGCATTCGCAGCGTCGCCGTCTACAGCGACGCCGACGCCCACGCGCGCCATGTGCAGATCGCCGACACCGCGCTGCGCATCGGCCCGGCGGTGGCGACGCAGAGCTACCTGGACATCGCCGCCCTGATCGGCGCTGCACGCGCCAGTGGCGCCGATGCGGTGCACCCGGGCTACGGATTCCTGTCCGAACGTGCGGCGTTTGCGCAGGCCGTTGTCGACGCGGGCCTGACCTGGGTCGGCCCCACGCCTGCCGCGATTGCCGCAATGGGCGACAAGGCCGAAGCGAAGCGCCTGATGGTCGCCGCCGGCGTGCCCTGCGTGCCGGGCTGGATGGGCGACGCACAAGACGCCGCATCGCTGGAGTCCGCGGCGCATGAACTGGGCCTGCCGCTGCTCATCAAGGCCCGCGCCGGTGGCGGGGGCCGCGGCATGCGCCTGGTGCGCGACTGGGCCGACTGGCCAACGGCGCTGGCCGGCGCCCGGCGCGAGGCCGAGGCGGCGTTCGGCGACGGCGCCCTGCTGCTCGAACGCCTGGTCGAACACGGTCGGCACCTCGAGGTCCAGGTCTTTGGCGACCGCTCCGGCCACGTCGTGCACCTGGGCGAGCGCGACTGCAGCGTCCAGCGCCGCCGACAGAAGATCATCGAGGAGTCGCCGGCGCCGAACCTGCCGCCCGCGCTGCGCGAGGCGCTGTGCCACGACGCCGTGGCCGCGGCCCGCGCCGTGGGCTACGTCAATGCCGGCACGGTGGAGTTCATCGTCGGCCGCGATGGCCGGCACTTCTTCCTGGAGATGAACACGCGACTGCAGGTCGAGCATCCGGTGACGGAAGCCGTGACCGGACTCGACCTGGTCGAGTGGCAGTTGCGGGTTGCGCGTGGCGAGCCCTTGCCTTTGGCGCAAGAGCAGATCGCCTTCGACGGCCATGCGATCGAACTGCGACTGAACGCCGAGGACCCCTGGGACCGCGACAACCCCTGGGCGCCGCAGACCGGGACCGTGCTGGCCTTCGACGCTGCCGCGGCCGGGACGGTGCGGGTCGACCACGGCGTGGTGGACGGCCAGGCCGTGACGCCGCACTACGACGCGATGCTGGCCAAGTTCATCGCCCACGGCCCGACGCGCGACGACGCCATTCGGCAACTCGTTCATGCGCTCGAAGTGGCACCGCTGTTCGGTCCGGTCACCAATGCCGGGCTGCTGCACCGGCTGATCCAGCATCCTGCCTTTGCGCAGGCCCAAATCGACACCGGCACGCTCGACACTTGGCAGGCCGAGCGTCAAGAGTCCCTGATGGACCGGCCTGTGCCCTCGGCCGCTGCCTGGGACTTTGCCGCAGCCTGGTTTGCCGCCGGCGAGCGCGCCGCGCGCTCTGCCCCCCGCCTGGCACCGAGCTGGGCGCAACCGATGCTGACCTTGCACTGCGGCACCGAGCAGCGCCGCATCGCGCCCGGGCCACACGCCCTGCCCCGCGGCATGGTCCATGCGGTGCGCACCACCGCCACCGGCCCGGCGCTGCAAGTCGCGCACGAGGCGGTGGTGTTCGAATTTGCGCCCGCAAGCCCCTGGCCAGCGGCCGCAACGCGGGTCGACCCGTCGCGCATCGTCAGCCCGGTGGCCGGCACCGTGGCCCAACTGCGCGTGGCCGTTGGCGACCCGGTCGTGGCCGGCCAGCCGCTGGCCAGCGTCGAGGCGATGAAGATGGAGATGTGGGTCAGCGCCAGTGCCAACGGGGTCGTGCGTGCGATTCATGTCGCACCCGGCCAGGGCGTGGCCGCCCAAGGCGCGATGATCGACATCCGCACCGAACCCGAACCCGCATGAACCCACCCGCCCCGATGCCGCCCGCCCCGATGCCGCCCGCGATATTGACCTGCGCACTCACCGGGGTGTTGACCGACCCGGCCCGGCACCCGGTGCCCGTGACGCCACAGCAGATGGCGGCAGAGGCCCGCGCCGCGTACGAGGCCGGTGCCGCCATCGTGCACGTGCACCTGCGCATGCAGCAGCCGGGCATGGGCCACCTGCCGAGTTGGGACCCGGAGGTCGCGGCCGAGGTCTGCGACGCGATCCGAGCCGCCTGCCCGGGCATCCTGATCAACCTGACGACCGGCGTGCTGGGGCCGGACATCTCCGGGCCCGTGGCCTGCATCCGGCGCGTGCGGCCCGAGATCGCGGCCTGCAACGCCGGCACGCTGAACTACCTGAAGATCAAGGACGACGGCCAATGGGCCTGGCCGCCGATGGTCTTCGACAATCCGGTGGCCAAGGTGCAGAAGTTCCTCGCCGCGATGGCCGAGGTCGGCGCGCACCCGGAGTTCGAGTGCTTCGACCTCGGCATCCTGCGCTCGGTGGCGATGTATCGCCAGGCCGGCCTGTTCAGCGGCACGACCGAGGTCAACCTGGTCATGGGCGTGGCCAGCGGCATGCCCTGCGACGTCGATCTGCTGCAGCTGCTGCAGCGCTGGCTGCCCGAGGGCGCGATCTGGCAGGCCACGCTGATCGGCCGCGCCGAGGTCTGGCCCGTGCATGCCGCTGCGGCGCGTCTGGGCGGCATGCTCCGCACCGGCCTGGAAGACACCTTCTACCTGCCCGATGGGCGCCGCGCGAGCGGCAACGGCCAGCTGATCGAGGCCCTCGCCGCCTGCGCCCGCGCGGCCGGACGCGACATCGCCAGCCCCGCACAGGCACGGGACCTTCTCGGCATCGCCAGATCGCCGGCGCTGGCATGAGCGGCCACCACCCCCCACCGACGCGCCGCAACGCCGGCGAACAGGCCCGGCTCGACGCGGCGCTGATCCACCTGTTCGAGCAGCGCATCGTCTTCAACAGCGTGCTCGGCCTGAAGATCGTCAGCGTCACCCCCGGCGACGTGCGCGCCACGCTGGCGATGCGGCCCGACCTGATCGGCCACTTTGCCTACGGCCGATTGCACGGCGGCGCGATCGCGGCCACGCTGGACACCTTGGGCGGACTGGCGCTGATGGTCGACATCGGCGAGCGTTTCGCTGCTGATGACACAGCGCAGATCCTTCACCGCTTCCTGCGGATGGGCACCATCGACCTGCGCGTCGACTACCTGCGGCCCGGCCTGGGCGAGGTCTTCTACGCCAGCGCCGAAACCACCCGCCTGGGTGGCCGTGTTGGCAACACCCGGATGGAAATGCGCAACGCCGCCGGGGAGTTGCTGGCCACCGGCGTGGCTGCGTACATGGTCAGTTAGGATCCGGGCCCGTTGTCACTTTGCACCCGTGCGCGTGCCCTGAATGCCATGAGCCTGTCTGCCTCCAAAGTCGCTGTCGCTGCGGCCCTGGCCCTTGTCACCGGCATCCCAGCGCTCGCTCAGGACGTCGACCTCGGCGAGGGTTTCCTGTGCTGCAACATGCGCACCAACGGCAAGGACTGGATCTCGGATTCGAACTACCTCGAGCAGCGTTTTGCCGTCATCCCGGCCGGCACTCCGTTGAAGCACGACGGGTTCGGCCTCCAGCGCGTCTATGTCGTCATCAACGGCAAGCGCCACAGCAGCGGTAACGACTACAGCCGGGACATTCCGCTCGAGG
>JAJTGU010000121.1 GCA_021297985.1 Rubrivivax sp. | reverse complement strand
GTCCTTGGCCACGCTGAGCTGCGGCACCACCGTCACGCCCATGCCACTGGCCACCATGTACTTGATCGTCTCCAGTGAGCTGCCCTCGAAGCTCTTGCGGATGCCCTCGGCGTCGCTCGAGAAGCGCGCGTACTCCGGACAAGCCTCCAGCACATGGTCACGAAAACAGTGGCCGGTGCCGAGAAGGAGCAGGGTCTCGGTCTTGAGCTCGGCGGCCGTCACCGATGCCCGCCGGGCCAACGGGTGCTGGGTCGGCACGGCGACGGCAAAGGGCTCGTCGTACAGCGGCGCCAGCGCCAGGCCGGTGTCGGGGAACGGCTCGGCCAGGATCGCGCAGTCGATCTCGCCGGTGCGCAGCATCTCCAGCAGCCGGGCGGTGAAGTTCTCCTGGATCAGCAGCGGCATCTGCGGTACCCGGTCGATGGCCTGGCGCACCAGGTCAGGCAGCAGATAGGGGCCGATGGTGTAGATCACGCCCATCCGCAGCGGGCCGCTGACCGGGTCCTTGCCGCTCTTGGCGATCTCGCGGATGGCCTGCGCCTGCTCGATCACCTGCTGGGCCTGGCGCACGATCTGCTCGCCCAGCGGCGTGACCGCGATCTCGTTGCCGCCGCGCTCGAAGATCTTCACGTCGAGTTCATCTTCGAGCTTCTTGATCGCCACCGACAGCGTCGGCTGCGACACGTGGCAGGCCTCGGCCGCGTGGCCGAAGTGGCGCTCGCGGGCCACGGCGACGATGTACTTGAGCTCGGTCAGGGTCATGGGAAATCTCAGCTGCGGGCGCGATTCTGCGCCGCAACCGGGCACGGTCTGGCGACCGGGCCTTCAGGCCCTCAGGCCTTCAGATACTCGGCCTTGCCGCCCAGCCAGCGCGCGACATGTTCGGCCGCGGCCTGGGGCGAGTCGCGCAGCAGCCGCGGCGCCAACCGGCGCGCGTGGGCCAGCAGCCCGGCGTCGAGCTCCAGGTCTGCAAAGCGCAGCAGCTGGTCGCCGCTCTGGCGCGCGCCCATGAACTCGCCGGGCCCGCGGATGGCCAGGTCGCGCCGCGCGATCTCGAAGCCGTCGGTCGTCTCGGCCATCGCACGCAGCCTTTCCTTGCCGGTGGGCGACAGCGGCGCGGTGTACATCAGCACGCAGACGCTGGCCACGGCGCCGCGGCCAACGCGGCCGCGCAACTGGTGCAACTGCGCCAGGCCAAAGCGCTCGGCATGTTCGATGACCATCAGGCTCGCGTTCGGCACATCGACGCCCACCTCGATGACCGTGGTCGCGACGAGCAGCTTCATCTCGCCGGCGGTGAACAGCTTCATCACGGCCGCCTTCTCCGCCGCCGGCATGCGGCCGTGCAGCAAGCCGATCATCTGCCCGGGCAGGGCCTCGCAGAGCTGGGCGTGGATCGCGGTGGCGTTCTGCAGGTCCAGGTGCTCGCTCTCGTCGATCAGCGGGCAGACCCAGTAGACCTGCCGGCCCGCGGCGACCTCGCGCCGGATGCGCTCGATCACGTCGTCACGCCGGCCGTCGGCAAACACGCGCGTGGTCACCGGGGTGCGGCCGGGCGGCAGCTCGTCGATGGTGCTGGTGTCCAGGTCGGCGTAGTAGGTCATCGCCAGCGTGCGCGGGATCGGCGTGGCGCTCATCATCAACAGATGCGGCTCCAGCGTGCCGGCGGCCTCGAGCTTGTCGCGCAGCTGGAGCCGCTGGGCGACGCCGAAGCGGTGCTGCTCGTCCACCACCGCCAGGCCCAGGCGGGCGAAGGCCACGTCGGCCTGGATCACCGCATGCGTGCCGACCACCAGCGCCGCGTCACCCGACACCACGGCAGCCAGAGCTCTCGATCGCGCCTTGCCCTTGCGACTGCCGGTGAGCCAGGCGACCTGCACGCCCAGCGGCTGCAGCCAGGACACGAGCTTGGCAAAGTGCTGCTCGGCCAGGATCTCGGTCGGCGCCATCAGCGCGCACTGCCAGCCGGCGTCGATCGCCTGGGCCGCCGCCAGCGCCGCGACCACGGTCTTGCCCGAGCCGACATCGCCTTGCAGCAAGCGGTGCATCGGCACCGGCCGGGCCAGGTCGGCCGCGATCTCGGCAACCACCCGCTGCTGCGCACCGGTCAACGCAAAGGGCAGCGCTGCGCGCAGGGCCTCGCAGACCCCGCCGGCCTTCGGCGCCAGCGCCGGTGCGACCAGCCGGGCACGCTCGGCAACGGCCTGTGCCTGCGACAGCTGCTGGGCCAGCAGCTCGTCGAACTTCAGGCGCTGCCACGCCGGGTGGCTGTGGTCCTCCAGGCTCGCCAGCGCAACCTCGGGGCCGGGCTGGTGCAGCGCCAGCAGCGCGTCGCGCAGCGGCGGCAGGCCGGACGGCAGCAGCGTGGCCGGCAGCAGCTCGTGCAGCGGCGCGCGGGACAGCGCCGAGGTGACGACCTTGCGCAGGTAGGCCTGGGGCAGCGACGCGCTGGTCGGGTAGACCGGGGTCAGGCGATCCGGCACGGGGGTGTCGACCTCGACCACCTGCACCTGCGGATGCACCATCTCGCGTCCGAAGAGGCCGCCGCGGACCTCGCCGTACACGCGGACCCGCTTGCCAGGCGTGAGCTGCTTCTGCTGCGCCGGGTGGAAGTGCAGGAAGCGCAGCAGCACCTCACCGCCACTGTCGTCGCTCAGACGCACCAGCAGCTGCCGGCGCGAACGATCGTCGATGCGCGACTCGACCACCTCGCCCTGAGTGTGCGCGACGGCCCCACCCTGCAACGCGCGCAACGGCACCAGGCGGGTCCGGTCTTCGTAGCGCAGCGGCAGGTGCAGCGCGAGGTCGATGTCGCGCACCAGGCCGAGCTTTTCCAGAGCGCGCGCAGGGGCAGACTTCTCGCGGGCCGGTGTGCTCGGGGTGGGCATGGAAGAATTCTCGGTTGTTGTCGCACCACGCCCAGGCCGGTCCAGCCTGCGCCGCCATGAACCACCCGTCGTACACCACTTCCGATTTCGACTTCGTGCTGCCGGGCGAACTGATCGCCCAGCACCCCAGCCCCGAACGCAGCGCCTCGCGCCTGCTCGACGGCCGCGGCGCCCTGCCGCAGGACCGGACCTTCCGCGATCTGCCAACGCTGCTCGAACCCGGTGATCTGCTGGTCTTCAACGACACCCGGGTCATCAAGGCGCGGCTGTTCGGTGTCAAGCGAGATACCGGCGGCACGGTCGAGCTGCTGGTCGAGCGTGTCCTGCCGGGCACCCGCGAGGTCTGGGCGCACCTGAGGGCCAGCAAGTCGCCACGGGCGGGACAGGTGCTGAGTCTCGCCGGCGGCGCCTTCGAGGCCGAGGTGCTGGGCCGCACCGGCCCTGACGACGCGCTGTTCCACCTCCGCCTTGACGGCGACCCGTTTGCATTGCTCGAAGCCCATGGGCACGTCCCGCTGCCGCCGTACATCGAGCATGCCGACAGTGCCGACGACGCCGAGCGCTACCAGACCGTGTTCGCCAGGAACCCGGGCGCGGTCGCGGCGCCGACGGCGGCACTGCACTTCGACGACGCCGTGCTGGCTGCGCTGACCGCCCGCGGCGTGCAACGCGCCGCGGTCACGCTGCATGTCGGCGCCGGCACCTTCCAGCCGGTGCGCGTCGAGCGCATCGCCGAGCACCGCATGCACAGCGAGTGGTTCGATGTTCCGGCCGACACGGTGGCCGCGATCGCCGCGACCCGCGCTGCCGGCGGCCGCATCGTCGCCGTCGGCACGACGACGATGCGGGCGCTCGAGAGCGCCGCCCGAGCCAGTGCGGGGGGCACCCTGGCGCCCTACGTCGGCGAGACCGACATCTTCATCACGCCGGGTTTCGAGTTCCGTGTCGTGGACCGGTTGATCACGAACTTCCACCTGCCCAAGAGCACGCTGATGATGCTGGTCAGCGCGTTCTCCGGCCACGCCCACGTCATGGCGCTGTACCGCCATGCGATCGAGGCGCGCTACCGCTTCTTCAGCTACGGCGACTCGATGCTCCTGGCGCGGGCCTGAAGCGCCCGGTGGGGGGCGATGTCGGAGGCGATGACGGGGCGATGACAATCGCCGGCGATGCTGAAATTCGAACTGCTCGCCACCGAAGGCCGCGCCCGCCGCGGGCGCCTGACGCTGAACCACGGCGTCGTCGAGACGCCAGTGTTCATGCCGGTCGGGACCGTCGGCACCGTCAAGGGCGTGATGCCGCGCTCGCTCGAGGAAATGGGCGCCCAGATCATCCTCGGCAACACCTTCCACCTCTGGCTGCGGCCCGGCATGGACGTGGTCCGCGGCTTCGGCGGCCTGCACGGCTTCGAGCGCTGGGGCCGGCCGATGCTCACCGACAGCGGCGGCTTCCAGGTCTGGAGCCTGGGCAAGATGCGCAAGCTCACCGAGGAAGGCGCGCGCTTCGCATCGCCGGTCAACGGCGACAAGCTGATGCTGACGCCTGAGGTGAGCATGCAGATCCAGACCGTGCTGGACAGCGACATCGCGATGCAGCTCGACGAGTGCACGCCCTACCAGACCGAGGGCGTCAAGACCACGGAGAGCGAGGCACGCACCTCGATGGAACTGTCGCTGCGCTGGGCCGGTCGCTCGCGCGCGGAGTTCCAGCGCCTGGAAAACCGCAATGCGCTGTTCGGCATCGTGCAAGGGGGCATGTTCGAGTCCTTGCGTGCCGAAAGCGCGGCTCGGCTGGCCGAGCTGGACCTGCCCGGCTACGCCATCGGCGGCGTCAGCGTCGGCGAACCCAAGGACGAGATGCGCCGCATCGTCGACCACACGCCGCCGCACCTGCCGGCGCACAAGCCGCGCTACCTGATGGGCGTCGGCACGCCGGAAGACCTGGTCGAAGGCGTGGCCGCGGGCGTGGACATGTTCGACTGCGTGATGCCCACCCGCAACGCGCGCAACGGGCGGCTGTTCACCCGCTTCGGCGACCTGAACATCCGCAACGCCCGCTTCAAGGACGACCCGCGGCCGATCGACGAAAGCTGCCACTGCCATGCCTGCGCGACCGGCTTCTCGCGGGCCTACCTGCACCACCTGGACCGTTGCGGCGAGATGCTCGGCCCGATGCTGGCGAGCCTGCACAACCTGCACTACTACGTGAACCTGATGCGCGAGCTGCGGGCGGCGCTCGACACCGGCAGCTTCGACGCCTGGCGGCGGCAGTTCGCGGCGGACCGGCAGCGCGGGGTCTGAATCCTTCCGGCAGTCACCAGAACTGCCAGTTCCCCGTCGCCACGACCCACACGCCGAGCGCGCCGTTGGTCACCGCATGCGCGATGACGGCGGTCCAGAGCTTGCCGCTGCGCATGTAGATCCAGGCATAGGCCAGGCCCGCGACGATCGCCGCCAGCCACAGCGTGTGCGCCAGCACGAAGACGAAGGTCGACAGCACCACGGCCTTCAGGCCGACCTGGGCCGGGAGCACCGATTCGAAGATCGGGTGGCGGATCCAGCGCATCAGGAAGCTGCGCCAGAAGAGCTCTTCCATCACCGGGACCAGCAGCGCCGCCCCGGCCAGCCGGGCCAGCACCAGCGGCCAGTCCAGCGCCCCGGCCGCATCCAGGGGCATGAAGGCCGAGGGCGCTGCACCAACGCTGAGCGTCATCCAGGGCGCGTCCAGCTGGATCCAGACGACAAACACCAGCAGCCCGACGGCCACCGCCAGCAGCGTCTCACGCAGCGTCGGCAGGACCTGGCGCGAGAACAGCTCGCCGTACTCGCGCCACCACATCACCAGCAGCGACGCGACGAGAACGACCTTGGCCGGGTACAGCCAGCGCGGATCGAAGCCCCAGCTGCCGTCGACCGGCGCGACGCCGCGCAATGCCAGGATCGCCATGAAGAGCACAAAAGGCGCAACGCGCACGACTGCGGCGCGGCGGAAGTTCAGCACGGGCGTTGGTGGCGTGGCATCTGGGCGACGGAGCAGTATCTGCGCAAGACCCCCCGGTGCCGGATGCACCCGCACCCGACAGGGTCGGGATCAACCCGAGGATTCAAGCAGGTGGGCGGCGGCCCCGTCGTCCATCGCCTGGGCCAGGAACGGCAATACCGTGGCCAACTCGTTGCGCAGCGTGTGCGGCGGGTTGACGACAAGCATGCTGCTGCCCAGCAGGCCAAAGCCGTGCTCGTCGCCGCGTGTCACCGTCAGCCGCGCATGCAGCCAGCCCTTCTTGGCCTTGGCAGTGGCGGTGGCCTTCAGACGCTGCGGCAACTGCGTCGCGTCAAGCAGCTGCAGTTGCGGCAGCCAGATCAGCACCGTGCCGTCGGCAAACCGCTCCAGCGCCTCGCGCAGCGCCGCCAGCGTGCGCGCGTAGTCGGTCTTGATCTCGTAGGGCGGATCGATCAGCAGCACACCGCGGCGCGTCGGCGGCGGCAGTTGCGCCTTCAACGCCGCAAAGCCGTCGCCCATGTGGACCTCGACGCCCGGCTGCTGGCCCAGGTAGCTGTCCAGGATCTTGTGCTCGGTCGGGTGCATCTCGTACAGGCGCAGCTGATCCTGATCCCGCATCAGCATCTGGCCAAAGGCCGGCGAGCCCGGGTACTGCTTGAGCCGCGACGAAGTGCCGTTGAACGCCCGGACGAAGTCCAGGTACTCCGCCACCGCCGGCGGCAGGCCGCCCTGCGGCAGGTCCATCAGCCGAGCGACGCCGCCCAGGTACTCCTGCTTCTTCTGCGCGTACTCGCCTTCCAGCGAATAGCCCCCGGCACCGGCATGCGTATCCACCAGCCGCCAGCCCTTCTCCTTCAGGTTCATGTGCTGCAACACGCGCATCAGCACCAGGTGCTTGAGCACGTCGGCGTGGTTGCCGGCATGGAAGGCGTGGCGGTAGGCAAGCATGGGGCGACTGTGCCATTCCGCCCGCACGGCCGGACCGCTACGCTCTCGCCTTGCGCCGTCAGACCCATCCGACCCACCCGCGATGCCCTCAGATTCCAGTTCCAGCGTCACCCTCGCCACACCCCTGCAGCTCGGTGAGATCGCACTCGCCAACCGGCTTGTCATGGCGCCGCTGACACGCAACCGCGCCGGGCCGGGCAATGTCCCGACGCCGTTGATGGCGCTGTACTACGCCCAGCGGTCCGATCCGTTGGACGGCGCCGGGCTGATCGTCAGCGAGGCGACGCACATCAGCGTCCAGGGTCGGGGGTACGTCAGCGCACCCGGTTTGCACACGGCTGCGCAGATCGCCGGCTGGCAAGGCGTGACGCAGGCCGTGCATGCGGCCGGCGGGCGCATCGTGGCCCAGCTCTGGCATGTCGG
>JAJTGU010000262.1 GCA_021297985.1 Rubrivivax sp. | reverse complement strand
CGCCGGGGCCGCCGGGGCCGCGCGCGGCGGCGATTCGCAGGCTGGCGTCCAGCAGGTGGATGCTCGATCGCGCCTGCGCGATGGCCGCGATCTCCAACAGGCTGCGCTTGGCCCGCCAGGCGCTGGCCTCGCTGATGAACAGCATCGCCAGCGCCGGCAGGCAGGCAAGCAGGATCGTCAGCGGGTGCAGCGCGAGCAGTCGGCGCGGCTTCATCGCGACAAACCCGCGAAGCGGGCCTTCGATACTCCGAACCTTGAAAGGGACACGACATGATCCGAATTGCCATCGTCGACGACCATGCGGTGGTGCGCGCCGGGCTGCGCCAGTTCTTTGCCGACCACACCGACCTGCGCGTCGTGGCCGAGGCGGCGTGCGGGCGGGAGGCGATGGAAATCGTGCGCCAGGGCGAGCTCGACGTGATGCTGCTGGACATTGCGATGCCCGGCCAGGGGGGCGTGGACACGCTGGCTGCCATCCGGGCCCGCGCACCGCAGCTGCAGGTGCTGGTGCTCAGCGGATTCCCGGAAACGCACTACGCGACGGCGATGCTGCGTCAGGGGGCGGCCGGCTATCTGGGCAAGGACTGCGATCCCGACGAGATCGTCAAGGCCATCCGCACCGTGTTCCGCGGCCGCAAGTACGTGAGCGCAGTGATCGCCGAGCAGTTGGCCGACGGCGTCGGCCGAAGCGGGACCGACGGGCCCCTGCATCTGCTGCTGTCCGAACGCGAGCTCCAGGTCTTCCTGCGGCTGGCCGCAGGCCAGACCGTGGGCGAGGCCGGGGAGGGTCTGCACCTGAGCGTGAAGACGGTCAGCACCTATCGCTCGCGCGTGATGGTCAAGCTCGGCCTGGCGAGCAACAGCGAGCTGACCTACTATGCCCTGAAGAACGAGCTCATCCGCTGAGGCCGCAAGCCCCTGCCGGGTGCCGGAGCTCAGTGCAGTCCCGCGCAGTAGGCGATGAATTCGTCGATGTCGTGCGACTTGTCGAACACGCGGTCGGCACCGAGCGCCAGGCACTTGCGTCGCATCTCCCGCGAGGCGAAGTTGCTCAGCACCACGCGCTTGTGCGTCGCACCCGCGGCGCGAGGCGCGCGCAGCACGCCCAGGCCCGAACCTTCCTTCAGGAAGATGTCGACGATCACCAGGTCCAGAGGCGTATGCAGCACCGCGACCGAGGCCAGCCAGCCCACGGCTTGCGCCTCGTCCTCGGCATAGCCGAGCAACTCGATGGGGGCCAGCTCCTGCAGCGTCGCGATCAGGTTCTCGCGGATCAGCGCGCTGTCTTCGACGATGTAGGTCTTCAGGCGATTCATGGACGGCAGCGACACGGCGGCCGCACCGCGGGTCTGCGGCGGGTTGCCGCAGTGCCGGCTGCGACGCAGTGTGACCGCTGGAGAACGGCTCGTCCATCGGGCTCAACCTCGGGGCCGTGTCAGCCTTGTCCTACGCCGGGCGCGACGGCACCGCGGCGTGCACCGGCCCTCAGTGCCCGGCCGCGTCGGGCGAGCGACCGGCCTCGAACAGGAACCAGGTCCGGCGCTCGGTCTCGTCGATCCAGCCCTCGATCAGGCTCGCGGAGGCGATGTCCCGGTGTTCGGCACACAGGCCGTGCACCTCGCGCAGCCGGTCGGCCAGGCCCTGGTTGTCGTCGCACAGCTCGGCCAGCATGTCCGAGGGCTCGACGAAGTCGGCATCGTTGTCCAGCACCCGCTGCAGGCGCGAGACGTGTCCGATCGAACGCAGTGTCGTGCCCCCGACCTTGCGGATGCGCTCGGCCATCGGGTCCGTCATCGCGTACAGCTCCAGGCCCTGCTCGTCGAGCATCAGGTGGTAGTCGCGGAAGTGCGGCCCGCTCATGTGCCAGTGGAAGTTCTTGGTCTTGAAGTACAGCGCGAACACGTCGGCCAGCATGCCGTTCATGCCGCCGGCGATGTCGACCGCGGCATTGCCCTTCAGGCTGCTGGGTGTGCGAAGGGGCGCTCGGCGGCGGCGAGCCGACTGGCTCTGGTCGGGGTTGACGATGTCGCTCATGGGTGGGAGTCCTGGTGTCGGCGCTGGGTGGCGACGCCGCGTGTCGTGGGGCTCCGCAGCCTAGGGCTTTGCGGCGTCCGGATCTGTACGGTGGCGAACGCACGCGGGTTGCCGTCGCGTGTCGGTACGGCGTCCGACCGAACAGGAATCGAGCGGGGGCAGATGGTCAACTGGGAATGGTCAACCGTGGATGCTTGACGGCGCCGGCTGGGCGATGTCAGGCGACACGGTCTTGCTGCTCCGACGACTGCATCCCTCCCGCGCGACCGGGCAGCGAGTCCTCTTGCGCCATCGATCCGGGTCAAGTCCCCTGACGGCCTGCGATTCAACAATCCAAAGCACGCCGAGCAGTCTTGCGGTCGCTGACTTCTGACTCGCCCTGGCGCTCCACGCAGTACCGCAGGACATCGGGAAGGAGCGGTTGTGGTCACGAAGATGATCGGCGTCAACGAGTTGCGCCTGGGCATGTTTATCCACGACATCAACGCGTCCTGGATTGAGCACTCGTTTTGGCGCTCCCGATTCAAGCTTGACAACGAACGCGACCTGCGCCGCATCCAGCAGTCCGGCATCCGGGAGTTGACGATTGACACGGATTTGGGTGTGGACACGATCGCCGTCACGGT
>JAJTGU010000263.1 GCA_021297985.1 Rubrivivax sp. | reverse complement strand
GGTGGCCGAAGATGCGCGAAGCACGCGCGTATTCCTCAAGCGTGTGGGCGCCATCGTGCCCTTGGTCCGACCGCTGCAGGAAGTCACGATCACCGAGTTGCCGCGCCCCCGCAAGGGCAGTGGCCAGGCCGTGGCGGCCAGCGAATGGGACCGCCTGCTGGCGCCGGCGCTCGCCGGCGTGGAGCTGGGCCTGCTCAGCGAGGCCGGCCTGCCTGCCGTGGCCGACCCCGGCGCCGAGTTGGTCGCATCGGCACACCGCGCCGGTGTGGCTGTCGAGGTGCTGGCCGGCCCGAGCGCGCTGGTACTGGCTGTAGCGGCAAGCGGTCTTGGCGGTCAGAACTTCGCCTTTGTTGGCTACCTGCCGCAGGACGCGGTAACCCGTGCAACGCGCATTCGCCAGCTTGAGGCGCAATCGCGCCAGCAGTCTCAGGCCCAGTTGTTCATCGAAACCCCCTACCGCAACGCGGCACTGTGGGACGCCCTGCTGGCGGGCCTGAACCCGTCAACGCGCCTGGCGGTGGCTTGCGGCTTGACGCTGCCTGGAGGCTTCAACCTCAGCGACACGGTCGCGGGTTGGCGAGGACGGCCCGCCATTGCCTGGCCGGACAAGCTGCCGGCGGTGTTTGTGCTGAAGGCCTGACCTGGTGGCTTGCGGCGCCGTCGTCAGCGTGCACCGCCGAGCAGCGCCGCGACCTTTTTCTTCGGCTTGATGTTGGGCGACAGGCTGCTGCGACCGCTGGTCGGCTGGCTGGCGCCCTTGTCGGTTTTCTCCCAGGCCGCGGGCGCTATGGCCGCGGTGTCCGAAGGCTCATAGGGCCGGTCGAAAAACGGGTCGGCTGGCCGTGACGGACGGCGAAACTCCGGCCGCGGTTCGAATCGCGGTGCGCTGCGCTCGGCCACCGGCTCTTCGGGGACGGCCCGGACCGGGCGCTCGTCGCGTTCGCCGTCCGGGCGACGCCGTTCGCCTGAGCCCGTGCGGCGCGGACGTTCGTCCTCAAGTTCGAAGGGCTCGATCTCGATCTTCTTCTTGATCAGCTTCTCGATGTCGCCGACCAGGCGGTTGTCGTCGCGTGTGACCAGCGTCACCGCCAGCCCCGAGGCGCCGGCGCGGCCGGTGCGCCCGATCCGGTGCACGTAGTCCTCGGCGTTGAACGGCACGTCGAAGTTGAACACCGCCGGCAGGTCGGCGATGTCCAGGCCACGTGCCGCGACATCGGTCGCGACCAGCAGTTCGACCTCGCCGGCCTTGAATGCCGCCAGTGCCTTCAAACGTTCATCCTGGCTCTTGTCGCCATGAAGGGCCTGGGTCTTGAGGCCGTCGCGTTCGAAGCTGCGCGCCAGGCGAGCCGCGCCAAGCTTGGAGTTGACGAAGACCAGGGCCTGGCTCAGCTCACGCTGGCGCAGGATCTGGCGCACGGTGGCTCGCTTGTCGTCGTCGACGACACCGTAGAAATGCTGTTCGACCGTGCTCGCGGTGGCGTTGGGCCGCGCGACCTCGACCGTCACCGGGTCTTGCAGGTAGCTCGAAGCCAGGCGCTTGATCTCGGGCGAGAAGGTGGCCGAAAAGAGCAGCGTCTGGCGCGTCTTGGGCAGGTACGACAGGATGCGCTGAAGGTCGGGCAGGAAGCCGATGTCGAGCATGCGGTCGGCTTCGTCGAGCACGACGTACTCGACCTGGTTCAGCACCGCGTTCTTGGCCTCGATGTGGTCGAGCAGTCGACCCGGCGTCGCGATCAGCACCTCGACCCCGGCCTTCAGCGCGAGCGTCTGCGGCTTCATGTCGATGCCGCCGAACACGACCACCGAGCGCAGGTTGGAGTGCTTGGCGTACTTCTTGACGTTCTCGGCCACCTGGTCGGCCAGTTCACGGGTCGGTGCCAGCACCAGGGCCCGCACCGGATGGCGGGCTGGAGACATGCTGCTGTTCTCGTGGCGCAGCATCTTCTGCAACAGAGGCAGCGTGAAGGCGGCTGTCTTGCCGGTCCCGGTCTGTGCCGCTCCCATCACGTCGCGTCCCGCCAGCACCACCGGGATCGCCTTGGCCTGGATCGGCGTCATGGCCGTGTAGCCGCTTTCCAGCACGGCACGCAGCAGCTTGGGGTCGAGCGGGAGGGTGTCGAAGCGGGGAGCTGGGGCCGCTGGGGCCGGCGTGTCGCGGGTGCCGGAGACGGCGTCGGGGAGGGTCATGCCTTGGGATTATCCCTGGTTGCACCCAGGGGCATCGCACCGCTGTTGCCAGCCAGCAGCCGCATCCAGCGCGGCGACTTGAAGCGCACGATTCGCCAGTACAGCACCACGTAAGTGACCATGAACAGCAACAGCGCCCCCGCCAGGATGGCCGAGCTGTGCCAGAACAGGACCGCCGGCACGACCGACAGCATGCACAGCATCCACAGGAACGGCGACGTCATCGAGTTGCGCCGCGTCAGCGCCTTGGCGCTGCGGTCGCCCACTGCCCAGCGCAACATGCGTCGGTAGATCAAGGAGTGCAGGTGGATGCCATCGGGCATGCCCGGGTTGACCGACTTCAGGAAGCGGCGCCGGTAGATCGAGAACAGGGTTTCGAAGATCGGGTAGATGCAGACCAGGAGCGGAAACAGGGGCGAGACCTCGGGGTTGCGCACC
>JAJTGU010000340.1 GCA_021297985.1 Rubrivivax sp. | reverse complement strand
ATCTGTCCTGGTTGTTCAACAGCACGACGCCGGGCGAATCGATCGACTTCGCACGGGCACCGCATGCGCGCAACTCGGTCCTGAACTACGGGTTGCCACCGCTTTCCGGGCAGACCGCGTCCAGCGTGGACCCGACCATGCTTGAGCAGCGTGTCCGCCAGGCGATCCTCGACCACGAGCCGCGCATCCTGCCCGATACCCTGGTCGTGCAGGCGGTCCTGAACCAGGACCAGCTCGACCACCACAACCAGATCGGGTTTCGCATCAACGGCCAGCTCTGGGCGCAGCCCGTACCCCTGGAGTTGCTGCTGCACACCGACATCGACCTTGAAAGCGGTCGCGTCTCGGTGCGCGAACTGGACCGCTGATCGCAACCGCGCCGACCGCCCATGGACCCGCGCCTGCTGCGCTACTACAACGAGGAGCTTCGCCACCTGCGCGAGATGGGCGGCGAGTTTGCAAAGGCCTTCCCCAAGATCGCGTCGCGGCTCGGCATCGAAGGCCTGGAGGTGGCCGACCCCTATGTCGAGCGGCTGCTCGAAGGTTTTGCCTTCCTTGCCGGCCGGGTTCAGCTGAAGATCGACGCCGAGTTCCCGCGCTTCACGCAGCGGCTGCTCGAGATCCTGTACCCGCAGTTCCTGGCGCCGACGCCGGCCATGCTGATCGCCCAGGTGAACGCCGAGCCGGGCGAAGCGGCACTGTCACCCGGCCTGAAGGTCCCGCGTGGCAGCGTGCTCCTCAGCGGGGTTGGCAAGGCCAGTGCCACGGCGTGCGAGTTCCGGACCGCCCATGAGCTGACCTTGTGGCCGCTGGAGATCGCCCAGGTCGAGTATTTCAGCCATGCATCGGACCTCCCGATCGCCGCGCTGCCGGAGTGGCGCAAGTACCGCGCCGGCTTGCGCATCCGGCTGCGGTGCACCGGCGGTCGGAACTTCGGCCAGATCACTCTTCAGGACCTGCGCCTGCACTGCACCGGCGTCGACGAGATCGCCTACCGGCTCCACGAACTGTTGATCGGCCACACCCTGGGCGTCCTGGCGATGCCGGTGCGGCGGCCTGCGACCTGGCACGAGGCGCTGGACGCCGATGCCGTGCAACCCGTCGGATTCGACGACGAGCAAGCCTTGCTGCCGCAGACGTTGCATGGCTTCCAGGGCTACCGCCTTCTTCAGGAGTACTTCGCCTTTCCGCAGCGATTCCTGTTCTGCGACATCGAGGGCATCGGCCCTCTGCTGGCGGCACATGGCGAGACCGAGGTCGAGATCGTGGTCCTCTTTTCACGCCACGACAGTGCCTTGCTGCAGGCAGTGGACGCGAGCAGTCTCGCTCTTCACTGCGTGCCGGCGATCAACCTGCTCGAACGCCGCTGCGACCGCATCCACGTCGGCACCGAGACGGCCGACTTCCATGTGGTACCGGACCGCACGAGGCCGCAGGACTTCGAGGTCCACAGCGTGATCGACGTTCAGGGCTATGGCGCTGGCGTCAATGCGCAGTGGGAGTTCCGGCCGCTCTATGCCGCCTTCCATGCCGAGCCACAGGGGCACGACGCGTTCTATTCGATGCAACGGGAGCCGCGGCTGCTCGGGCAGCAGCAGCAACGCGACGGCCCGCGCACCGCCTACATCGGCTCGGAAGTCTTCCTGTCCGTCGTCGACACGAATGAAGCGCCGTTCTCCGCCGACCTGCGCCAGATCGGCGTCAAGGCCTTGTGCACCAATCGTGACCTGCCGGTGCTGATGCCGGTGGGTCAGGCCAAAGGCGATCTGACGTTCGCGCAGACGCTGCCGGTCAAGTCGGTCTCGGTGATCAAGGGCCCGTCGCGCCCGCAGTCGGCGCTGCGCGAGCCCAACCTGGCCTGGAAGCTGATCAACCAGTTGTCGCTCAACCACTTGTCGCTGAGTGACGCCGATGCCGACCAGGGGGCTTCCGCGCTGCGGGAGATCCTGCGCCTCTACACGCAAAGTGGTGATGCATCGGCGCAGCGTCAGGTCGACGCCGTGCGATCGGTGCGCCTGGCGCCGGTGGTGCGGCGGTTGCCGATGGCCGGGCCCATCGTGTTCGGCCGCGGGGTCGAAATCCGGGTCGAGGTCGAAGAACTCGGTTTCGAAGGCGCCAGCGCGTTCTTGCTTGGCTGTGTGCTCGAGCGCTTTGCCAGTCGCCATGTGTCGATCAACGGCTTCACCCAACTGCGCATGTCGGGCGCCCAGCGAGGCGACATCCTGATCGGGAGGCCGCGATGCGGGACTCGGCCGATCTTCTGAATCAAGGGTTCTCCGCGCCTTCGCCGGTCGATGGCCTCGCCAGCGCCAAGCAGGGGCCGGATCCGCTGCCGGCGATCGCTGCCGCGCCGTTCCGCTACGACTTCTTCCATGCCATGCGGCTGCTCGACGCGCACCACGCCGACAAGCCCCGACTGGGCACGGCAAGGCGGCCGCAGGACGAGCCCGTCCGCCTGGGTCAGGCTGTGGAGTTGAGCTTCGCGCCGTCGGCAATTTCCGGCGTGCAGATGCAGGGGGTTGGGGGGTTGCCGCGGCTGGAGGTCCGGTTCTTCGGGCTGTTCGGACCCAATGGCCCCTTGCCGCTGCACCTGACGTCCTACACCCGCGAGCGCGTGCTGCACAAGGGCGACGAGACGCTGGCGCGTTTTGCCGACATGTTCCATCACCGGATGCTGCTGCTGTTCTACCGCGCCTGGGCGCAGGCGCAGCCGGTGGTCAGCATGGACCGGCCCGCGTCCGCCCGCCGCGGCGAGGAACGCGGCGACCGCATCGGCGAGATGGTGGGCGCCTTGATCGGAACCGGCGGCGCGGCATGGCGCCGGCGCGACGCCGTGCCCGACACGGTGAGGCTGGCGTTTGCCGGGCTTCTTGCGCGTCAGGTGCGCAGTGCCGACGGCCTGGCCCAGTTGCTGGGCGCATTCCTCGGGCGCGTTGTGCGCGTCGAGCAGTTTGTCGGCCGCTGGATGGCGCTGCCGCCCGCCGAACGCAGCCGGATCGGCGGCCGCTTCGCATCTCGCCGTCTGGCGACCGCGCAGCTCGGGCGCAATACCGTCTTGGGCCGGGCGGTGTTCGACCGCCAACACCACATCCGGCTCCACGTCGGCCCGCTGTCGCTGCCGGCCTTTGAGTCGCTGCTGCCGGTCGGTGCCTCGCTGCCGCCGGTGCAGGGGCTCGTGCGCCAGTACCTGGGCGACGAGTTCGGCTGGGACCTGGCCCTGGCCCTGGCCCCGGCCGAGCGTCCGCAGGCGCGGCTCGGCCAGCATTCGCGCCTGGGATGGACCTCCTGGATCGGCCCCCGCACCCGACACGATCAATGTGTGCTGCACCTGCAGCCCCGCACCGCCCGAACCGACAACCCGAACCCCACCCCGAAAGTCTGAGGAGCGAACATGGCAGAGATCAACCGCGTTACCCTGTTTGGCAAGCTCAACGCGCCGACCTACAAGGCCGTCGAGGGAGCCACCGTGTTCTGCAAGCTGCGTGGCAACCCCTACGTCGAGCTTGAGCACTGGATCGCCCAGTTGCTGCAGGCGCAGGACTCCGACTGGCAGCGCATCATCAAGCACACCCAGCTCGACATGTCGGCGCTGGCCAAGGACCTGACTGCGGCGCTGGACCGACTGCCGCGTGGAGCCACCGCCATCAGCGGCATCGCCGAAAGCATTGCCGATGCCATCGAGCGTGGCTGGGTCTACGGGACCCTGCTGTACGGCGACAACGTCGTGCGCAGCGGCTACATGCTGGTCGGCATGCTCAAGACCAAGAACCTGCGCAATGCGCTGATCGCGATCAGCCGCCAGTTCGAGAAGCTCAAGGTCGACGACCTGTCCGACGCGCTACCCAAGATCGTCGCCGGCTCGGCCGAAGACGGGCAGGGCGCCAGCGACGGCAGCGGCGCCAGCGGCGGCGCCGCCCCTGGCGAGGCCAGCGGTGCCATCGCCCCGGCGGCGATGGGCAAGCAGGAGGCATTGAAGAAGTTCACCGTCGACCTGACAGAACAGGCCCGCAGCGGCAAGATGGACCCGATCGTCGGGCGCGACGACGAGATCCGCCAGGTCGTGGACATCCTGATGCGACGGCGCCAGAACAATCCGATCCTGGTCGGCGAGGCCGGGGTCGGTAAGACCGCCGTTGTCGAGGGGTTTGCCCAGCGCATCGCGCGTGGCGACGTGCCGCCGAGCCTGAAGGACGTGCAACTGCGCGCCCTCGACGTCGGGCTGCTGCAAGCCGGTGCCAGCATGAAGGGCGAGTTCGAACAGCGTCTGCGCAGCGTCATCGACGAGGTCCAGGCGAGCCCCAAGCCCATCATCCTGTTCATCGACGAGACGCACACGCTGGTCGGCGCCGGCGGGGCCGCGGGGACCGGCGACGCCGCCAACCTGCTCAAGCCCGCGCTGGCCCGTGGCACCCTGCGCACGATCGGCGCGACGACCTTCGCCGAATACAAAAAGCACATCGAGAAGGACCCGGCGCTGACCCGCCGCTTCCAGACCGTGCAGGTCGACGAGCCCGACGAGCCCAAGGCCATCCTGATGATGCGTGGCGTCGCGAGCACGATGGAGAAGCACCATCAGGTGCAGATCCT
>JAJTGU010000212.1 GCA_021297985.1 Rubrivivax sp. | reverse complement strand
TCATGCGAGACACGTAATCCGCCAGCGACACGCCTTCGTCGGCGTGGGTCGACGCAAATCGAAACAGCTTGGCCAGCCGTTCGCGGTTGGCGAAGTCCTCGCCGATGCCTTCCTTGAGCACGGCGCCAAACTCGGTCCAGAAGGCGGCGTACTTGTCCTTCTGGTTCTCGGCCACGTCCTCGAGCATGCCCAGCACGCGCTTGGTGCAGCCCTCGCGGATCGCCTTCACGTCGCGGCTCTCCTGCAGCAGCTCGCGGCTGACGTTCAGCGGCAGGTCGGCCGAGTCGATGACCCCCTTCACGAAGCGCAGGTACACCGGCATCAGCGCTTCGGCGTCGTCCATGATGAACACACGCTTGACGTAGAGCTTGACGCCCCCGCGCTTGTCGCGGTTCCAGAGGTCGAACGGCGCCTTGGCCGGCACGAACAGCAGCTGGGTGTACTCGCTGCGGCCCTCGACCCGGTTGTGGGTGTAGGCCAGCGGCGGCTCGCTGTCGTAGCTGATCTGCTTGTAGAACTCCTGGTACTGGGCGTCGGTGATGTCGCTCTTGCTGCGGGTCCACAGCGCGGCGGCCTTGTTCACGGCCTCCCATTCGTCGGTGTCGACCTGCTGGCTCTTTTCCTCGTCCCAGCGCTGCTTGCGCATCAGGATCGGCAGCGAGATGTGGTCGCTGTACTTGCCGACGATGCTCTTGAGCTTCCATGCCGAGAGGAACTCGGATTCCTCTTCGCGCAGGTGCAGGATCACGTCGGTGCCGCGGCGCGGGCGGTCGACGGACTCGACCTCGAACTCGCCCGTGCCTTCGCTGCTCCAGCGCACGCCCTCGCCTGCGGGCAGGCCGGCCCGGCGCGATTCGACCGTGATGCGGTCGGCCACGATGTAGCCCGAATAGAAGCCGACCCCGAACTGGCCGATCAGCTGGGCGTCCTTCTTCTGGTCGCCCTCGAGCTTGGACATGAACTCGCGGGTCCCGCTCTTGGCGATCGTGCCCAGGTGCTCGATGGCCTCGGCCTGGCTCATGCCGATGCCGTTGTCCGAGATCGTGATCGTCCTGGCCGCTTCGTCGTAGGCGATGCGCACTTCCAGGTTGGGCTGATCCTCGAACAGCGCGGCGTTGTCGAGCGCCTCGAAGCGCAGCTTGTCGCACGCGTCGCTGGCGTTGGACACCAGCTCGCGCAGGAAGATCTCCTTGTTGGAGTACAGCGAATGGGTGACGAGGTGCAGGATCTGCTTGACCTCGGCCTGGAACGAATGGGTCTTCTTGTCCATGGGATGGCAACAGCGCGGTTGCAGCAAAGTTGGCGGAGACGGGGCGATTTGGGTCCGCTGGCCGCGGCTTCAAGCCCCCACGTCAATTCCCTTCGAACAGGAAGCGCAGCATGGCCTCGCCGCGCGCGGCCCACGACACCTCGTCGTGGCCGCCGTCCGGCGCCTCGGTGTGCCGGTGCGGCCAGCCCTGGGCGAGCAGGCGCCGGTGCAGGCGGCGGGCACCGGCGACGGCTGACTCGCCCTCCTGCAGACCGATGTCCAGCCACAGCCGCGGCGGCGGCCCGGCAGGCCGCGATCCGATGTCCCCCAGCAGCGCTTCATCGGCCCACCAGACCGACGGCGAGACCACCAGCGCGCCACCCCACTGACCCGGCTGATGGAGCAGCATCCACATCGACAGCAACCCACCGAGCGACGAGCCGCCCACGAACCGCCGTTGCGGTCCGGGCTCGACCGGGTAGCGGCGCTCCAGTTCGGGCAACAGCACCCTGGCGATCCAGTCGGCATAGGCGGGTCCGCCGCCGCCGACGGCGGCCGCGGGCCCGTCAGACCGCAGGCGTCCTGGCCAGGGGGTGTAGTCGTGAATCCGTTGTGCCTTGCTCTCGATGCCCACGATCAACGGCGGTGCGATCTGCCCGGCCCGCACCAGTCGCTCAGCCGTCTCGTCGAGCTGCCACTCCGAGCCGGCGGCGGTGTCGTCGAAGAGGTTCTGGCCGTCGTGCATGACGAGCAGCGGGTGGCGGCGCGAAGGCTCCTCGCCATAGGCAGGCGGCAGCCAGACCTGGATGCCGCGTGGCGGCGTGGTGGTGCCATCGGCCATCGCGAACCGATCGAAGCGACCGGTGCGGCGCGCCGGCAGCGGCTCCGGCACCGCCGCCCAGGCGCGCTCGACGCGAGCGCCCGGGGCCAGTCGGACGCGATGGTTGGGCCCCGGCTCCCAGCCTTCGCCACCCGGCGCGCCCGGGCGCTCGATCTTGAACTTGTAGGCGACGGGTTGGTCGCCGAACGGTGGGCGTTCGAAGGCGATGCGGGTGCGGTAGAGGCCGGCCTGGCCGGTCTCGTCGGCCGGCCAGGTGCGGCTCCATGACAGGGGCGGATGAGCCCCCCGGATGCCGATCCGGTCGCGCTGCGGGTCGAATCGGCCGGCGGCGATTTCGCTGCGCAGGTCGATCACGACCTGAAGCACCGGGACATCGGCGTGCGCCGGCCTCAACAGGCTCGGCCCCAGCAGCCCTGCCAAGGCATGCCGTCGAGAAATCATCCGCCGAGGCTGCGGCCCAGGAACTCCAGCGTCCGGTCCCAGGCCAGCGTGGCCGCCGCTTCGTCGTAGCGGGTGACGCCGGGCACGATGTTGCCGCCCGGCACTGCGGTCTCGTTGGCGAAGGCATGCTCGCAGGCATAGCGGTGGCCGCTGTAGGCCACGCCCGCCGCGGCGAAGCGCTGCTCGAGCTCGGTCACCGTCTCGATCTTGAAGACCACATCGCGCTCGGCCCAATGGGCCTGGAGCGGCACCCCGATCTTGGTGGCATCCACGTACTCCAGCGGCGGGAAGCCGTACCAGACCGTTCCGGCAGCCATCTCCGGCACATGCATGGACGCCAGCAGTGTCAGCGCGCCACCCATGCAGTAACCGGTGACGCCGACCTTGGCGCTGCCGCCCCCTTGCAGGAACCGCACCGCGCCCCGGACGTCCTGCGCCGCGGCGTCGGCAAAGTCCAGTGCGTTCATCAGGTGGCTGGCCTCTTCGGCCTCGACCGTGCTCTTGCCGCGGTAGAGGTCGGGCACCAGCGCGCGGTAGCCGGCCTGGGCGAAGCGGTCGGCTACGCCGCGGATCTGGTCGTTCAGTCCCCACCACTCCTGGATCACGACCAGACCCGGCCGGCCGGGCAAGGGGCTGGCGGGTTCGGACAGGTAGCCGGCCAGGCTCTGGCCATCGGGACGCTCGAACGAAACGGTCTGACCCATGAAACGTGCTCCTCGAATCGTGGACGGTGGGGTTGTGCGGCAACACGGCTGCGCCGCTGCGTAGAGTAGCGCTGGTGAATGACCTTCAGGAAATCGAGCCGCCCGCGCTGGCCGCCACCCGGATCTGGCTCGAGCGTGCCGTGATCGGCCTGAATCTGTGTCCGTTTGCCAAGGCGGTGCATGGCAAGCGGCAGATCCGCTGGGTGCTGGCTGAAGAAGCCGAGCCCGAACGTCTGCTCGAACGCCTGGCCGAAGAGTGCGCTCTGCTCGTGCGCAGCGACCCCGAAGCCATCGACACCACGTTGATCGTCGCGCCACAGGCGCCTGCGGCGTTTGCCCGCTTCAACCGGCTGCTCGGTGTTGCCGAAGACCTGATGGCCGAGATGCAGCTCGAAGGCGTGCTGCAACTGGCCGCGTTTCATCCGCAGTGGCGATTTGCGGGCAGCCGTGCCGGCGATGTCGCCAATGCCAGCAACCGGGCGCCTTTCCCGACCTTTCACCTGCTGCGCGAGGCCAGTGTCGAGCGCGCCGTGGCCGCCGTGCCCGACGCGCATGACATCTGGGGCCGCAACGTCAAGACGCTGCAGGCGCTCGGCCCCGACGGCTGGCAGGCCCTGGCGCTGGCCTGGACCGACACCGCCCTGTCGGACGACGCACTCACGCCAGAGCGCGCAGCCCGTGGACGACCAGGCCGGCCGACAGCGCCGCCATCGTCAGCGCAATCCCGCCCTCCAGCCAGCGCCAGGCCTGCGGCCGGGCCAGCAGCGGCGCCAACAGCCGGGCGCCGTAGCCGAGGGCGCTGAACCAGACCAGGCTGGCCAGCGCGGCTCCGGCCACAAACGCCGGCCGCAGCGGCGCCGGTTGTTGCGCTCCCAGCGCGCCCACCAGCACCACCGTGTCCAGATAGACATGGGGATTCAGCAGCGTGAAGCCGGCCGCCTGCGCCAGGACCTGGCGGCGGCTGAGCGGCGCCGCCGCCGCGGCCGCCAGCGCGCCCGGGCGCAAGGCGCGACGGGCCGCCAGGGCGGCGTAGACCGCCAGGAACACCGCGCCGCCCCAGGTCAGCAGCGCGCTGAGCAACGGCGCCTGCCCGATCACGGCACCCAGGCCGGCTACACCCAGCGCCATCAGCACGGCGTCGCAGGAGGCACAGAACAGAACCAGCGGGCCGACATGCTGGCGCTGCAGCCCCTGGCGCAGCACAAAGGCGTTCTGGGCACCGATGGCCACGATCAAGGAGCCTCCGAGCAAGGCGCCGGTGGCCGCGGCACTGGCCAGTTGCGCGGGTTGAAGGCCGATGGACGGGTCCGTCATCGGCGCGAGCATGCGGTCTGCGGTGACTTAGCACCACTTAGGATTGCTCAGTCGGATTCAGCAGATCTTCATTGATGCTTGACTACTCACTGATCGCAGCCGTGGCGGCCGTGGTGCGCGAGGGCAGTTTCGAGCGTGCGGCACGGGTGCTGCATGTCACCCCGTCGGCGGTGTCGCAACGGGTCAAACTGCTCGAACAGCGGCTGGGGGAACGGCTCGTGGTTCGTGGCAATCCGTGCCGCGCCACCGCAGCGGGCACTCACCTCGTGCAGCTCGCCGACACCGTGCAGCAGCTCGAGCACCAGCTCGTCCAGGTCTTGCCCGCCACCCAGGCTGCCGCAGACTCGGCCGGCGCCACCCGGCCGCAATGGCCCACGGTGCGCGTGGCCGTCAATGCCGACAGCCTGGCCAGTTGGTTCATGCCGGCGGCGGCACAGTTTTCGACCCAGCAGCGGGCCCTGCTCGACCTGCGTCTGGACGACCAGGAGCACACCGCAACCGCCCTGCGCGCCGGCGAGGTGGCCGCAGCCGTCACGACGCTGGCCGCGCCGGTGCCCGGCTGCCGCAGCCTTGCCCTGGGACACATGGTCTACGTGGCCTGTGCCAGCCCCTCGTTTGTCAGCGATCACTTCGCCGCCGGGGTCGACGCAGCAACGCTGAGCGCTGCGCCGTGTCTGGTCTTCAACCAGAAGGACCGCTTGCAGGACGAATGGGTGCAAGCCGCGATCGGACACAGCGTGCCGATGCCACGCCACTGGCTGCCGTCGGCACAGGCGTTCCCCGATGGCTGCCGGGCGGGCCTGGGCTGGGGCATGAATCCGCTCGCACTGGCCCGCGCCGGGCTCGACAGCGGCGAACTGGTCGAGCTGATGCCCGGTCGGCGGCTGGCTGTCGCGCTTTACTGGCAGCTGCCGCGCGCGGCCACGCCGTTGCTGCAGCAGTTGACGTCGGCCGTGCTCGCCGCGGCCGCCCGGCAACTGGAACCGGCGACCTGAATCGCCACCGAGGCCATCTTCCTTGGCCTATGCTGCAAGGCAACAAAGGAAGACTTCTGTGGACCGACACTTCTTGCACCCACTGTTCGAGCCGCGGTCGCTGATCGTGCTCGCCGGTGCTGACGATGCGTCGTGGCGACCGGCACGCCAGTTGCGCCAAGCGCTGGCCGAGTCGCCGGTGTCCGTGCCGGTGCAGTGGCTGGACCTGGCCACCACCGGAACGCTCGGCGAACTGGCCAACGCCCGCGCCGACCTGGCTCTGATCGCGCTGCCGCCGGCCGAGGTCGCCAGCGCGCTGGAGATCGCCGGCCGGGTCCGCTGCCGCGCCGCACTGGTGCTGGCCGGCGCCGGGCACGGTGCGCAAGGCGTGCCGGCCGACCAGTGCGAAGCCTGGCGCCGCATCGCCCGCAACCACGGCCTGCACCTGCTGGGGCCCAACAGCCTGGGCCTGCAACGACCCGCGACGGGGCTGAACGCCAGCCTGCTGGGCCCACTGGCCCGGCCCGGGCCGCTGGCGCTGGTGTCGCAATCCGGCGCGCTCACCGCCGCGATGCTCGACTGGGCGAGCCAGCACGGCGTCGGCTTTTCCAGCGTGGTCTCGCTGGGTCCGAATTCGGCGCTGCAACTCCCCGAGGTGCTGGACTTCCTGGGCAACGACAGCGCGACCCAGAGCATCCTGGTCTACATGGAAGGCATCCAGGACGCACGCCACTTCATGAGCGCATTGCGTGCCGCCGCGTACACCAAGCCGGTGGTGGTGATGAAGGCCGGCCGTCTGGCGGCGTCGAGCCAGGTGGCCCAGACGCACTCGGCGGCCATCGTCGGCGCCGACGAGGTCTTCGACGCTGCCTTGCGCCGCGCCGGGGTGGTGCGGGTGCGGCAGTTCACGCAGCTGTTTTCGGCCGCGCAGTGCCTGGCCTCGCGCTTCCGGCCTGCGGGCGAGCGGCTGGCCATCGTCACCAACGGCGGCGGGCCGGCCGTGCTGGCGGCCGACTGGGCCGGCGTTCAGGGCCTGAGTGTCGTGTCGGTCACCGACCTCGGCGAGGACGCCAATGGCGCCGCCTACACGCAGGCGATGGAAGCCGCGGTTGCCAGCCCCGACAGCGACGGCGTGCTCGTGATCCACTCGCCCAAGCCGCAGCTCGAGGCCGAAGACGTGACCGACGCGGTGGCCGCCGCATTCCGGCCCGGGGCCAAGCCGGTGCTGGCTTGCTGGCTCGGCGAGACCCGTGCCCGCACCGCGCGCGAGCGCCTGGCGGCGCGCCAGATGCCCGTCTTCCGGACGCCCGAGGCCGCCGTCGACGCCTTCCACAGCCTGGCCAGCCACTACCGCAACCAGCAGCTGCTGGCGCAGACGCCACCGCGCCTGGCTGGTGGTCAGGCGGAGCCGGACATCGACGGCGCCCGTGTGCTGATCGAGGAGGTGCTGGCCGACCGCCGCCAGGTCCTGACCGAGATGGAAAGCAAGGCGCTGCTCGCGGCCTTCCACATCCCGGTGACTCGCACGGTGCTGGCACGCAGCGCCAGCGAGGCGACGCTGATCGCGAGCCAGATCGGCTTCCCGGTGGCATTGAAGATCTCGAGCCCGGACATCGCGCACAAGAGCGACGTGCACGGCGTCGAACTGAACCTGGTCTCCGCAGCCCAGGTCCGCGAGCGATACGCCTCGTTGATGCAGTCGGTCCGGCAGGCGATGCCGGACGCGCGCATCGACGGCATCACCGTGCAGCCGATGGCCACGGCCAGCCGCGATGCGCGCGAGGTCTACATCGGCGTCGCGAGCGACCGGCCATTCGGCCCGGTGATCAGTTTTGGTGCCGGCGGCACGATGATCGAACTGCTCGCCGACCGCGCGGTCGAGTTGCCACCGCTGAACGCGTTTCTCGCGCGCCGGCTGATCGAACGCTCCCGCGCCGCCGCACTGCTGGGCCCCTGGCGCGGCGCGCCGGCAGTGGCGATCGCCGCGCTGGAGGCGATGCTGCTGCGGGTGTCGGAAATGGTCTGCGCACTGCCGCAGCTGCGCGAGATGGACATCAACCCGGTGATCGTCGACGAGCACGGCGCGGTCGCGGTCGACGCCCGGATCGTCGTCGCGCACGACACGCGCTCGCCGGGACACGACACGCATCTGGCGATCCCGCCGTACCCGTCGCAGCTCGAACAGGAATGGGCCCTGCCCGACGGCGGCAGCGTGACCGTGCGCGCGATCCGCCCGGACGACGGCGAGGCGCTGCAGGCCTTCGTGCGTGCGATGTCGCCGGAGAGCCGCTACATGCGCTTCGCGAGCATGCTGCCCGAGATGCCGCCACGCATGCTGGCGCGCTACACGCTGATCGACTACGACCGGGAAATGGCGCTGGTGGCGGTGCAGCCGGCCCAGGAAGACGGCACGCCCGAGCGCATCGTCGGTGTCGTGCGCAGCATCGCCAACCCTGACGGCACGAGTTCGGAGTTCTCGCTCGCCGTCGCCGATGCGATGGCGGGTCGTGGCCTGGGCGCGCGCTTGATGCAGGCGATCTTCGAACACGCCCGGTCGCGTGGCCTGGCCCGCATCGTCGGCCTGATCCTGCCGCAGAACACGCGCATGCTCGGCCTGATGAAGAAGCTCGGCCTGACCATCGCCCGCCACCCCGAGGACCCGGACTTCCGGGTCGCGACTCTGGAGCTTTGAACGCGGGGGTTCGTCAACCCAGCCGCTTGGCCACCGGATGCCCGGCCAGCCGGCTGGGCAGTACCAGACCCGAGCCCAGCAGCGGACGAAGGTAGTCGGCAAACGCAGGCGTGGTGTCCAGCCCCGAAGCCGCGATGAAGGCATCGTCCATCGTGCGCGTCTGCGCCGCGACCACGGTCAGCGGCTGAAGCGCGATCTCGCAGGCATAACTCCCATCCTGAGCGGGTACGCGGCGCAATGCGACCGAGGCCGCCGTCGGCGCATCGGCAGCCAGCGTCGATTGCAGCGCGAAGCTGCCGACGGCTCGCGCCTCGTGCTGGTCGACATCGCTGACGCAGCCGACGAAGCTGCGTTGCAGGTAGCCGAAGGTGTCGCCCCGCACGCGTGAGATGCCCAGCCGGGACTTGACCTGCTCGCACAGCAGATCGGCCAGCGCGCCGGTCCCCGAAAGCTGCACGTTGCCGTGGGCGTCGCGCTCCAGGCCCTTGCCGGCCGCAAGCACCGACAGCATCGGCGTGCCTGCGGCGTCGTGGATGCCCTCGCTGACCGCCACCACGCAGCGCCCCAGCCGCTCGTGCGTGGACTTGATCGCCGCGAGAAAGGCGTCGAGGTCGAACACCCGCTCGGGCAGGCAGACGAGGTGCGGCCCGTCGTCGGCCTGCTGGCGGGCCAGCGCCGCGGCGGCGGTCAGGAAGCCGGCGTGGCGGCCCATCACGACGCCGATGTAGACCCCGGGCAGAGCCCGGTTGTCGAGGTCGGCGCCGGCAAACGCCTGGACCACGAAACGTGCCGCCGACGGAAAACCGGGCGTGTGGTCATTGCCCACCAGGTCGTTGTCGATGGTCTTGGGCACGTGGCGCGAGACCAGCAGGTGGCCGGCGGCGGCGGCCTCTTCAGCGACGATGCGCACGGTGTCGGCCGAGTCGTTGCCGCCGATGTAGAAGAAGTGCGTGATGCCGTGCGCCTGCAGCGTGCGCAGCAGCTTCCTGCAGTAGTCGCGGTCGGGCTTGTCGCGTGTCGAGCCCAGCGCCGCTGCCGGGGTCGCCGCCACCGCTTCCAGCGTGGCCGGGGCCTCGGCGGCGAGGTCGACCAGGTCCTCGCGCAGGATGCCGCGCACGCCGTGGCGGGCACCCACGATGGCCTGCACCTGCGGCAGCGCCCGCGCCTCGGCGACGATGCCGACCAGCGACTGGTTGATGACCGCCGTCGGACCGCCCCCTTGGGCGACGAGCAGGCGGATCGGCGAAGCGTCGGCGGCGATGGGCGTGTTCATGGCGGGCATTGTGCCCAGCCAGGGCGCCGTCTAGAACGCCGCCACCTCGACGTTGACCCCCCGCGCGGCGAGCAGGTCGCGCGCGCGCTCGGCCTCGCGACGGGTCGCGAACGGGTAGCCCACGGCACGCCAGTCGGCGCCCACCGGCAGGACCTCGAAGACGAGTTGCTGGCTCTTTTCCGCCGGCTTGGTGGCGTTGCCGGCCGCGCGCAGTGCCAGCAGCAGGCGCTCGGACTCGGCGCGGGTGCGCAGCACGCGGCTGGTCAGGGCCCAGGTCTGTGGCGCGGCCGCGGCCTGGGCGATCAGCGTCGGCGGGGGCGGGGGCGGCGTCGCTGCCGACGCCGCACCGGGCGGTGGCAGGGGTGGCAGGCCCTGGGCGCGGCGCTGCTCGTCGCGCGCGGCGCGTGCGGCGGCCAGAGCCTCGCGGGCGGCCGCCTTGCTGCCGTCGTCGAGCTTGGCCACCAGTTGCGGCCGACGGGACTCGGCGGCGCTGGGGACGTTGCCCTGGGCCGGAGGCAGTGGCGCAGCGCCTGCCGGTACCGGGGTCTGCAACGGGGTCGGCACCGGGGTCGGCACGGCACTTGCGGCACCACCGGCAGCAACCGCCACGACGACCTCGGTTGCCGCCGACGCCGCGGGCGCCACGCTGGACGCTGCAGGCGCCGGAGAGGACACCACGGGAACCGCGCTGGACGCTGCGGGCGCAGCGCTGGAAGCCACCGGAGCCGCGGCCATGAGCGTCGCCGGTTCTGTCGGTCGCAGCAGCGGCATCAGTTGCATCGCCAGCACCGCCACCGCGGCGCCGGCGACGGCGCTGCTGGTCGCCAGCACACCGGCCACCCGTCGACGGCGCCAGACCCGCGGGCCCAGGACCGGCGCGCGGGCCATGTCGTCGGCGTGGCCGATCAGCACCCGGCGACGGGTGGCGCCGAGTTCGATCGCGGCGGTCGCAAGCCACAGGGTTTCGAGCGGCCGGTCCTGCTGGCGGGCGGTCGCGTCGACCACCCGTACGGCCCCGGCCGTGGCCCCGTCGGTCTGCGCCTGCCAGCCATGTTTCAGCGCCCAGCGCGCAACCCGGCCTGACCGCAGCGGGGCGATGAAGTTCTCGCTGAATGCCGCCTTCCAGCCCCGCCGGTGGCCGCCAGGCACGGCCGATGGCGGCGCCTCGAACGGCAGCCAGACATGGCCCACCGACACGACATGCCGGGCATCGATGTGCCAGGCCAGCGGGTGCTTGTTGTGCCAGGCGATCACGCGTGCCACCACCGGGTCCGCAGCAGCGGCAACGGTGGCTTCAAACGGTGGCTGCGACGCGACGTCGGCAGCGGGCGAGCGCTCGGCCATGGTCAGGCCATTGTTCGCGCCGCCGCCAGGGGCGATCCGGCGAACAGCGGGCTTCTAGCGGCCCTGATCCAGGCCTTGCGCCTGCAGCCGGCGGGTCCAGTCGGCCTCGTCGAAACCGACGCTGAGCCCACCGCCTGGCCATTCGACGAGTGGGCGCTTGATCAAGCTCGGCTGCGCCACCAGCAATGGCCGCGCCGAAACGGCGTCGACCACTGCGGCACGCGTGTCGTCGGGCAGCGTGCGCCAGGTCGTGCCGGCGCGGTTGAGCACATGCTCCCAGCCCAAGCTGGCGAGCCAGGCGTCCAGGCGGTCGACCGGCACACCGTCGCGCTTGAAGTCGTGGAACCGGACCGGAACACCACGCCCGGCGAGCCAGGCCCGGGCGCGCTTGACGGTGTCGCAGTTCGGAATGCCGTGCAGGCGCAGTTCAGTCATGGCAGTCATGGCAGCGATGGCAGTCATGGCAGTCTTCGCGACCCGCTCAGCGGTGATCGTTCGGGGCATCGCAGCGCCGGTCGATGCCGTAACCGGCGTCGCGCACGGCGCTGCCATCGTGGGCGATGGTGGCCTGGAACCACAGGCAGTCGTGGGTCGGGTAGCGCCAGTTCCAGATCTGTCCGGTGCGCGCCCCGAAGCGCTCGCCCGGGCGGCCGATCATGCGCAGCAGCGCCTCGGGCGTGAGCGGGCCGCGGGCGATGGCCTCCTGGACCTCAAGGAAGCTGGCCTCGTTCAGGACCTGGGCCGCGCGCAGCACGCGGCCCTGCGCATCGACGTCGACCATCCAGGTCGTGCGGCCGTACGGGCCGGTCGCGAACTCCAGCCGCTCGGCGCCACCGTCCAGCCCGTAGCGGCCGGTGGGCGCGCCATGGATCCGGACCGCATCGGCACGACTGCTCTGCCCGGGCACGAGCGGCGGCGTCGTGCAGGCCGACAGGGCCAGCACCGAAGCCAGCATCCAGGCCAGCATCGCCGCGCGAACCGAGGTCGCGATGGCGTCGCGCGGGCCCTTCATCATCAGACGGTGCAAACGACCGCCCTCAGTTGCCGACCAGAATGCCACGCTCGCGCACGATGGCGCCGAGCGCCGCGGTGTCGTCCTTCATGCGCCGCGCCAGCACCTCGCTGGCGGTGCCCTGGGCGGCCCAGCCGGCGTTGAACAGGCGCTGCCGCGCGTCGGCCGAGCGGATGACCTCCGAGGCCGCGGCCGCCATGCGCGTGCGCACCGCCGCGGGCAGTGACGCCGGGCCGACCAGCGCGGTGTAGACCTCAAGCTCGAGCGCCGGGCCGCCACCGTCCTTGACGGTGCCGAGTTCGGGCACCAGGCCGGAGCGGCCAGCGCTGGTCTGGCCGATGGCCTTGAGCTTGCCGGCACGCACCTGCGCCATCGCCACCCCGGGCGGCAGCAGCGCGGTCTGGATCTGCCCGCCAATCAACGCATTGACGACCTGTGGGTTGCCCGGGAAGGGCACGTGCACGGCCTTCAGCCCGGCGCGCGACATCGCCAGCTCCATGCCCAGGTGACCCACGGTGCCGATGCCCGGGCTGCCGAAGTTGGCCTTGTCGCCCTGGTTGCGCAAGGCCGCCAGCCACTCGGCCGGCGTGTTGCCGGCAACCGCCGCACCCACCACCCAGACCAGCGGTGCGGTGCCGACAATGGTCAGCGGGGCAAACGCCGTTGCCGGATCGAAGGGCACCTGCGGATTCAGCAGCCTGGCGATCGACAGGTTGTTGTTGATCATCACGCCGAAGGTGTGATGGTCGCTGGCCGTGGCCACTTCGTTGGCGGCGATGTTGCCGCTGGCGCCGGGCTTGTTGTCGACGACCACGTTCTGGCCCAGCAGCCGGCCCAGAGGCTCGGCGATCGCCCGCGCGGCCAGGTCCGGCGTCGAGCCCGGCGGGAAGCCGACCACGATGCGCAAGGGCTTGCTCGGCCAGGCCTGGGCCAGGGCCGACGTCGCGGCAAGCGGGGCCAGCGTGCTGGCGGCGACGGCGTGCAGGGCCTGGCGGCGGGTGAAGGTCATGGCAGCAAAGGGTCCAAGGTACAGGAGGCGACGATGCTAGCGAGCGCCGAGCACCGGATCGTCCAGCGGCGGACCGCCCAGCGTCTGGTGCAGCGCTGCGGCCAGCGGGCTTGCCAGGCTGGTGGCCAGCGCCGACACCGCGGGGCCCGGCTCGGGCGATGCATCGGGCGATCCATCGGGCGATGGGTCAGGAGTGGCGGCCGACACGCGGCTGCGCCACAGGGTCTGCAGCGTGCCGTGCTGCGCCGCCAGCGCGGTGGCCAGGCGTGCCCGTGTCGCGTCGGCCGGGCCGGTCTGCCCGGCCTCGAAGCCCAGCACCAGGCAGCGTTCGAGCACCGCTTCGGACATGGCAAACAACGCCGCTTCGTCCCAGGCGACGTAGCTGCGACCGGTGCCGCGCACGATGTTCAGGCCACGCGCCGCACCCGCCGCGCCCAGCGCGCCGACGATGCCGCCGGTCAGCGCGCCGGCGCCCATCGACAGGCCTCCGGTCGCCAGGTCGGCCTTCAGGCCGAGCAAGGCGCCGCCGAGCGCACCGCCGACCAGCGCGGCACGGCCCTCGCCCACCCGCGCATGCAAGGCGGCCGACGAAGCCGGCAAGGCCGTGTGCAACCGGGCCTGGATCCGGCGTCCGCCTTGTGCGTCCAGCATCGCGTCAAGCGCCTGGACGTCACGCTCGAACCGTGCGACCAGCGCCTGGCGGGCGGCCTCTGCATCGCTGCGGCGCGACAGCAGCCCGGAGTCGTCGGGCAATGTCTCGCGCGCCCAGGCCACACGCGCCAGCACGTCGGCCGCAGCCGCGGCGATGGCGTGCAGACGCGAGCGCTGCTGCCGGTGCCACGCGGCGCACAGGCGCACCAGGCGGGTGTCCCCGGGCAGCGCGTCGGCCAGGGCAGCGAGCAGACGGCCTTCGGCCAGCCAGCCGTCGTGGCGCCGGTGCAGCGGCAAGGCGCTGGCCGATTCCGCGCCGGCAGGCGCGGCCGCGCCGCCGTCGTCGACATCGGTGCGCAACCAGATCGTCGGGCGGCCCAGTGCGGCCAGCCAGGCCGGTCGCGCGGCACCGGTGGGCGCGTGCAACAGCACCGCGTCGATGTCGCCGCGCAGGCGCTCCAGCGCGGTCGGCGGCTGGGCGGAGGGCCACCGCCTGAGCCAGCGTTGCCAGCCCGGCGCCGGGCCGACCGTCGCCGGCGTTGCCGAGGTGGCGTCGGGCTGCCAGCCGTCCGGCAGCCTGTACAGGTCGAGCCTTTCGCCTTGGTCGTCCTGCAGCAACGTCAGGGGTCGGACGTCGTGAGGAAGCTCGTGGATCGCCTGTTCGAAAAGCGCCAGCCCGGCTGGCCTGTCGCCCAGCCACAGCAAGCGCACCGACGGCACCTGACCGGGCCGCATCGCCGGGTGCAGGCCGGCCAGGTCGGGCAGGTCCAGTGGCAGCGCAAAGTCCCGTGCTTCCCGCCAGGCGCGCCGCGCCGCCAGACCCGCCAGAAGCAGGCGCGGCAGCACCACCGCCAGCAGCAGCGTGGTGGCGTACAGGTGGATCCACGGCGCAGCGCTGGCCGTCGCGTCGACATCGGGGCCCAGGCGCAGCGGCGCCACGTCGGGCACGGCAACACCACTGATCGCCGCGGCCGGCGCCAGCAGCACGTCCAGCACCGTCTGCACCGTGGCGGCGTCGGCAAAGGTGCTCTGCCAACCGGCGCGGTAGTCGAGCACCAGACCGCGCAGGTACAGGCCCGCGATCAAGCCCGCCGCCAGCGCCGCCGCCGCCAGGTGCAGCACCAGCGCGGCCCGTTGCGCGCCCAGCGGCGCCGCATACGGCCACCACAAGCGCTCGGCGTCGGCCAGTGCACTGGGGCCTTCTGCTGCACGTCTGCCCATCAGCCAGCGCGCCAGCGTCGCGCGCAGACCCTTCGCCCGCCCAGGATCGACACCGCCTGGCGCCAGGACGACCGCAGCCATGCAGACGACGAGGTTCCAGGCCACCACGGCCCACACCGCCGGCGCCAGCAGGTTCACGCGCTGTGGCGCACCGAGCTGGTCGATGGCCAGCCCGGCGACGAGGCCCAAACCGACCGCCCCGACGATCCAGGCCCGGCTCCAGAGCCGGAGCGCGAGCCAGGCCGCCGCGGCCGGGTCGCGTGGCAGCAATCGCGCCAGGCCCGCGACGGTACGGGCCCGGAGGAAGCCCTCTGGCGTGGCCTGCTCGCCGACGGTCGCCACCGCCTGCATCGTGGCCCACTGGCCATCGTCGCGGCTCCAGGCCGCGCTGGCCATGCCGGCGGCTGCGGCACGGTCATGCGCCAGCAGCAACACGGTCTGGCGGGCTTCGGTTTCCGTCATCCCGTCGCACTGTAGCGGCCGGGGTCAGGGCAGGACAGCGCCAGGACGACCGCAGGGGCACGCCGCGCGGCAGTCAAGCGCACGGACCGCAGGCTCGACGTGCATCATCGGCCCCCCGCCGCATCCGGGAGCGCAACGTGCCCACTGCCCGAACCTCGTCCAAGAGCCAACGCATCGCCGCGCCCGCCGCGGACCCGGCACCGCCCCGCCTCTTGACCCCCGGCGAGCGCCACGACGCCGGACGTGCCCGCCGAAACGAGCACCCGCGCGAGGCCCTGTCGACGCCACCGCTGAGCCGACGCTCGCCGATGAAGTGGTTCGCCGACAGCAACGCCGGCCGCGTGCCCGAGTTGCTGCCGGTGCGGCGCGAGCGCATGCTCGAAAGCCCGTTTGCCTTCTTTCGTGGCGCGGCGGCGCTGATGGCACACGACCTGGCACGCCTGCCCCATTGCGGCGTTCCGACCCAACTCTGTGGCGACGCGCATCTGTCGAACTTCGGCTTCTTCGCGAGCCCCGAGCGCACGCTGATGTTCGACCTCAACGACTTCGACGAAACCGCGCCCGGCCCGTTCTGCTGGGACTTGCGACGCCTGGCGGCGAGCTTCGCCATCGCCGCGCGCGACCGCGGATTCAAGCGCCGGCACGAACGCGAGGCGGTGACGATGCTGGTCGATGCCTACCGCGACCGCATGCAGCGCTTCGCCGAGATGGACACGCTGGACGCCTGGTACTACCGGCTGACAGCGCAGACGCTGCTCGACATCTCGGGCGACGACAGCGACGAGCTGGCCGTCATCGCCAAGGCCCGGCGCTCGTCGGCAAGAACCTATGCGCAAGAAGCCCTGGAGCCGCCGAAGGCACCGGGCGACCACTGGAACATCCGCGACGACGGCGAGTTCGTCTATCACGACAGCGATGCGACCCGGCGCGAGCTGGCGGCCTTCAACGCCCATCGCCATGCCTTCCTGGCCCAGTACCGCGACAGCCTGGCGCCCGAACGCCACGTGCTGCTGGACCGTTATGCACTGCACGACGTGGCGGTGCTGACTCCCGGGGTCGGTTCGGTTGGACGGCGCTGCTTCCTGCTGCTGCTGGTCTCCGGCGCGGGTCACCCACTCTTCCTGCAGTGCAAGGAGGCCGCGCCGTCGGTTCTGGCCATGGCGCAGCCCGGGGCGATGCTGGCGGCACTCGACGAGGCCCACGACGGCCAGCGCATCGTGCAAGGCCAGAAGCTGATGCAGGCCGCGAGCGACATCTTCCTGGGCTGGGCGGCCATGCCGGCCGACCCCGGCAATGGCGGCCAGCCGCGCGAGTTCTTTGTCCGCCAGCTGCGCGACATGAAGGCCAGCTACAAGCTCGAGCAGTTCGACACCACCGACCTCGTCGAATACGCCGAGGCCTGCGGCTACGGCCTGGCCCGCGCCCATGCCAAAGCCGGCGATGCCGCGCTGATCGCCGGCTGGATGGGCAAGAGCGACAAGCTCAACCGCGCGCTGGTGGACTTTGCGCGCG
>JAJTGU010000028.1 GCA_021297985.1 Rubrivivax sp. | reverse complement strand
TGGCCAGCGCGTAGCCGACCATCGGCGTCAACAGGTAGGTCGTGACCAGGCCAATGCCCACGCCCGCAGGCTTGCGCAGCGCGATCGCGAAATCTTTGAACGTCAGGCTCGCGCCCATGCCGAGCATGATGACCATCATCATCACGCCCAGCAGCTTGGTTTCGGTATCGGTCAGCATCGCGAGGGTTTCCGCTTCAAGACTTGTTCTTCTGTGACGCCAGCACTTCGGCACGCAGATCCTTGCGCAGGATCTTGCCGATCGGCGTCTTCGGCAGCTCGGCGCGGAACTCCACCCGCGCCGGCAGCTTGTAGGCCGTGAGCAACTCGCGGCAATGCGCGATCAGCTCGGCCTCGGTGAGGCTGTCGTCGCGCTTGACGACGCAGGCCAGCACGGCCTCGCCCGTCTTGCGGTCGGGGACGCCGATCACGGCCGCTTCCATCACCTTGTCGTGGCGCGACAGCGCGTCTTCGATCTCGTTCGGGTAGACGTTGAAGCCGCTGACCAGGATCATGTCCTTCTTGCGGTCGACGATGCGGAAGGTGCCGGCCTCGTCCATCACGGCCACGTCGCCGGTGTGCAGCCAGCCCTCCTTCAGCACCTCGGCCGTGGCCTCGGGCCGTTGCCAGTAGCCCTGCATCACCTGCGGGCCGCGAAGGCACAACTCGCCCGGCTGTCCGACCGCGACCTCGAGGCCCGCGTCGTCGACCAGCTTGATGTCCGTCAGTGGCGCCGGAACGCCGATGCTGTCGCGCGTGCGGTTGCCGACCAAGGTCTGGAAGCACACCACGGGCGAGCTTTCGGTGAGCCCGTAACCCTCGACCAGCGGTGCGCCGGTCACCTGCTCGAAGCGCTCGACCACGGCGTGGTGCATCGCCGCGCCGCCGCCGCCGGCCGCCTTCAGGTGCTTGGGCGGATAGGCCGCGAACCACTCCTCATTCAGCAGCGCGTTATAGAGCGTGTTGACGCCCGTGATCCAGGTGATGGGGTAGTTCTCGAACGCACGTTGCAGGTTCTGAACCGGACGCGGGCTGGGCACCAGGATGTTGCGCGCGCCGGCGTCCAGCATCAGCAGGAAGTTCACCGTGAACGCGAAGATGTGATAGAGCGGCAACGCGGTCAACACAACCTCGCGGCCTTCCTCGATGTGGCTGGCGACCATCGCACGCATCTGGACCAGGTTCCACAGCAGGTTGCCATGGGTCAGCATCGCGCCCTTGGCGACTCCGGTCGTTCCCCCGGTGTACTGGAGCAGCGCGAGATCGCTGTGTTGAAGCGGGCCCCACCAGTCACGCGGCGACCCTCCACCGGCCTCGCCAGCGGCGATGGCATCGGGCAAGGACACGGCGGACGTCAGACCATGCGCCGGCACGAGCCGGTTCCAATACTTCATCACCGCATGGACGATGCCGCCGATCACCCCCGGGAAGAACTCCGGCACGCGGGTGATCACGACATGCTGCACCCCAGTCCCGGCCAGCGCTGCCTCAAGCTTGTCGGCGAACATGTCGACGACCACCACGACCTTGGCTCCGCTGTCGGCGAACTGGTGGCGCATCTCGTGCGCGGTGTAGAGCGGGTTGGTGTTGACCGCCACACAGCCCGCCTTCATCGTGCCCAGCAGCACCACCGGGTACGACAGGCAGTTGGGCATCTGGATCGCGACGCGGTCACCGGCCTGGAGCTTGAGGACCTGGCGCAGGTAACGTGCAAAGTGGTCGCTCAGTGCGTCGAGACGGGCGTAGCTCAGCGATCCGTACATGCCGTTGGGCATGACCGTCGTGAACGCCGTCTGCGCCGCAAAGCGCTGGGCCGCCGAGGCGGCCAAGGCGGCAACGCTGGCATAAGCCGGTGCCGGAGGCTGGGGGTTGATCTGACTGCCGTACTGGCCCAGCCACGGCTTCAAGGGGTAGGCGGATGCGGCGTCCAACTCGACCTCGTCTCGACAAAACCACCGAGGGTAGCCTTCGACTGCCGCAGTCGTCTCGACAAAGCCTTTGCAAGTGTCCGTGATTGCCCAATGGGACTCAGGGTATCTCAGGATCTCGGAATCACCTACGGCCGTACACCAAACAACTCGATCAGTGCCGCCTGCACCTGTTCACGGCCGACCCGCTGGGCGTTGTGGTGGCTGCCACCTGGCACCAGTACAAAGCGCTTGGGGCTGGGCGCGCGCTCATACAGAGCCTGGCCGAGTTCGGGCCTGATCAGGCCGTCGGCGCTCCCATGCACCACCAGCACCGGGCTGGCCACCTGGCCTATGCGGGATGCGGCATCAAAGCGCTGGGTGATGAACGGCGTCAGTGGCAGCCAGCCATAACGCAGCGTGCGGTAGACATCCGGGATCGAGGTGAACGTGGCCTCGACGATCAGCCCGCCACTGGTCGAGCCGACCTCCGCGGCCAGGCGCACCGCGATGGCGCCGCCCAGCGAGTGGCCATAGATGAAGTGGCGCCGCTGCGGGTGTTCGCGCCGGAGCCAGTCCCAGGCTGCCCGGGCATCTTCGAGCGCGCTTTCTTCCGACGGCAATTCGTCGGTCGACTGGCCGAACCCCCGGTAGTCCACACCCAGGACCGAAAAACCCAGTTCGTTCAGCCGGCGCATCCTGAAGGCACTGCCTCGCACGTCCCAGCGTGCGCCGTGCAGAAACAGCAACACCGGTGCATCAGACCGTTCGTGCGGCAACCACAGCGCATGCAGGCGCACCGGACGCTCGCTGAGGCGGGATTCGAAGTCAAGCCAGACGTCCGCCAGGCCCTCGGCCGCAGCGGCGCCGCCGCTCCACGTGGCCTGGCTGGGCTGGAAGATCCAGCGTCGCTGCTGTGTGTCCAGCACCGCGCAGCCGCCCAGCGCGACCAGGGCAAGCAGCACCACCAGACGCTCCCAGCGCCAGGTCGAGCGACCCGATGAACGCAGACGGAATGACATCGAGCTCATGGTGCCATGCCGGTTCACCCCCTCGTGCGCGGCGGGTCGAAGGTGTAGGCTTCGAGCCCGTGCTCCTGAAGACTGAAGACTGAAAAGGCCGAGTCCGCCATGAAGCCTGTTTCCCAGCTCCTCGTGTCCCGCCCCGCCGGAACCCTCTGGCACGTGCGTCCCGACGACAGCGTCTTCGGCGCGCTCGAGTTGCTTGCCCAGTACGAGGTGGGCGCCCTGATGGTGATGGACCAGGGGCGCCTGGTCGGCGTGTTCTCTGAACGCGACTACACGCGCAAGATCGCGCTTCAGGGACGCAACTCCAAGGAAACCCGGGTTGCGGACATCATGACCCGAGGGGTCTTCACCGTCACACCGGACACCGGCACCCGCCAGTGCATGGCCCTGATGAGCGAGAAGAAGATCCGCCACCTGCCGGTCCTGGACGGCAGCACCGTGCTCGGCATGATTTCCATCCGCGACATCATGGACGACATCATTGCCGACCACGAGACGACGATCCAGCAGCTCGAAAGCTACATCTCGAGCTGAAGGCCAGACGGCAGCCATTGGCCGCCGTCTGGAGCACTTGGTGCCATTGGATCGGCGATCCGTCGCCGGACGGAGGCAATCGTCACATGACCGCGTGACACTGGCACGGTCATGAAGTCACTCCTCATCCGCATCCCACTGGCCCTTCGTGCCGGCGCCAGCCGTCTGCTGGTGTCCGTGCTGCTTGTCGCCGGCGCGGCCGGGGTGGCCTTGCTGCTGCCCGTCGAGCCCAGCCCGGCCGTGACGGTTGCGCAAGGCCCGGCGTCGGTGGGCGGCAACGCGTTGCGCTGAGCGCCGCAACCGGGCGAATACCCCCTGAAGTTCACCCGGATGGTGGACACGCGCGATATCCTCGCGCCCCGATGAGCCCCGAGTTCGATCCGTCCAGCGCTGGTCCGGACATCCGTGTCGAGATCCAGCGCGAGTTGCTGCGGCTGGCCACGCGCAACGCCGCCGGAAGCGTCGTGCTGCTGCTCGTGGCCGTCGGCTGCATCGCGTGGATGGCCTGGTTCCAGAAGCAGGTCAACACGGCCCTGGCGGTGCTCGTGCTCGGCGGTGGGGTGGCCGGCTGGAGACTCGCCATCCACCGCGGCCGCGGTGATCTGCGCCAGGCCAGTGCCGAGCGCCTGGACACGCTGGTGCGACAACTGGAGGCCAACTCGCTGGCCGTCGGATTGATCTGGGCCGCGACCAGCATCGGTCTGTATCCGCAGCTCGAAGGGTCACTGGCCATCGTCTACATCGGGATGGTCTGCGGTTCGATGGCCACTGCGTCGCATTTCATGCCGATGGCCGGCCGCAGTTTTGCGATCCTCACGGTGATGCAGATGACCGGCATCGTGATTGCGTCGCTGCTGCCGGGACCGGTGTCCAGCATTCCAATGGCGCTGCTCGCGATTGCATTTGGCTGGACGATGATCCGCGAAGGGCGGGCCTATCGCGACACCGCGATCATGGCCATCCGCCATGCCCACGAGGCCGATCAGGCCAACCGCTCGCTGCAGCGGTCCGCCGAGGCGGCCGAGGCCGCGAACCTGGCCAAGTCGCAGTTCCTGGCGACCATGAGCCACGAGATCCGAACGCCCATGAACGGCGTGCTCGGGGCCCTGGAGCTGCTGCGTCAGACCACGCTCGACACCCGGCAGCGCCGGCTCGTCAAGACGGCGTTTTCATCGGGCGAGTCGTTGATGGACATCCTCAACGACGTGCTCGACCACTCCAAGATCGAGGCGGGGAAGCTGAGCATCCTGCCTTCTCCAATGTCGCTGCACACGGTTGCGCAGCATGCGACGCAGCTGTTCCGCGCCAATGCCGAGGCGCGTGAACTGACTCTGGTCCTGGCGCTGGACGAGCGCAACGTCCCCGACGGCGTGATTGGCGACGCCCCCCGGCTCAAACAGGTGCTCCTGAACCTGCTGGGCAACGGCGTGAAGTTCACCGAGCGTGGCAGCGTCACGCTGGCGCTGAAGGCCTTGGACGGCGCCACACCCGGCCACTGTCGAATCCGTTTCGAGGTGGCCGATACCGGAATCGGAATTCCCCCGGAGGCCTTGGCCCAGGTCTTCCAGCCGTTCCACCAGGTCGACAGCACCCGCTCGCGTCTGCGCGGCGGGACCGGTCTGGGCCTGGCCATCAGCCAGCGCATCGTCCAGGCCATGGGCGGCAGCATCGTCGCCGACAGTCAGATCGGCCGCGGTTCGGTGTTCCGCTTCGAACTGGAGTTCGAGCTCGCCCCACACCTGCGTCCGGCTGACACCGACTCCGGCTTCGGCGCCCTGCCGCAGGCGGACGGCCTTGCCGGGACCGTGCTGCTGGTCGAGGACAACGAGGTCAACCGGATGATCGGCGCGGAGATGCTCAAGTCCTTCGGCCTCGAGGTCCTGCAGGCCGAAGACGGCGCCCAGGGCATGCGAACGCTGAACCAGCACCACGTCGATCTCGTCCTGATGGACATCTCGATGCCGGTGCTCGACGGCTATGCCGCCACCCGCCAGGCACGCGACCGCGAACAGCGGCTGCGCCTGCCGCGGGTGCCGATCGTGGCCCTGACGGCCAACGCCTTTGATGAAGACGCCGCTGCGGCACTGGCGGCCGGCATGGACGCCCACCTGGCCAAACCCTATTCGCGCGAGCAGCTGCGCCAGCTCCTGGCGCGCTGGCTGTAGCCGCCGCCTGCCGGGTGGGCGATCAGAAGACGCTCGCGGGCGCGAGCTGAAAGGCTTCTGCCTGCCGCCGGTGGTGGCGGTAGCGTTCGCGCAGCACGGGCAGGCCCACATCCGCGTCGGCCCAGAAGAAGGCCCGCTGCGCCCGCAAGGTGTCGCCGTGGCGATCCAGGGCTGCCAACAGCCAGTCGGCACGCCGCAGCGTCATCGCGGTGCAGCTGCGCCCGCGCAGGTCGTCATCGAGATCCAGGGCGTGCGAGCGCCAGTTCTCGGCCAGATACAAGTCCTCGAGGTTTCCGGTCAGCGCCAGCTGCCAACGCGAGCAGATGCCGTCCAGCCACTGCAACACGGTTGCCGAGGCGCCGCGCCCGGCGATCACGCTGCGCATCCGGCGATAGGCCTCGATCGCCACGCGCTTTTCAATGCGGAAGGCTGCGATCGCCGAGGCTTCGCCCTCAAGCTGCTCGATCTCCAACAGCTGGGCACAGAAGCAGCGCGACTCGAAACGCTCGACCGGATGGAACAAGGGCCTGTCGTCACCGCGTCCGGCACTCGAGAACTGGCGGATCGGATCGAAGCGATAGCAGTAGCCAAAGTCGAACAGCCGGACGCGCTGGCCGTCGTCGAGCAGGTTTCCAGGGCACAGGTCCCACTCGAACAAGCCCTCCAGCCACATCGAGCAGATCAGCCCGAAAAGCGATTCCAGACGGCGCTCGTCCCATGAGCCAACCGGCTGGCCGTCGATCCAGGGCGACAGCATCAGTCCATCCCGGTAACTTGCAAACTGAGTGTCCACGATCCCGGCCCAGCGCTCCTCGCCGCCGGGCTCGCGCTTCAGCCGTCCAAAGTCCGCGCGCCTCTGGACCTCGTTGAGGAACGAGGTCGCGCCGTCGACGTTCTGCACCCGCGCCTTCTGCCAGGCCCGCTTCAGCGCCCATCGGCGCCCATCGGCATCGACCAGTTGCAGGACCCAGGCGGTCAATCCGCTGTCGATCGTGGCCTTGACCACGGCGTCTCCGGCCTGCAAGGTCTTCAACGTCGCCAGGTCGAAGCCCGTGTTCGCGAGACTGCCGACCTCCAAAGGCTCCGAGCCTGCGGCGAAGGCCACTTGGGCCGCCTGCCGACACCGCTCCAGATCGGCCGTCATCCGCGGCGCCCTACACCGCTCCGACCCGCCTCAAGGTCTCGAGCACCGGCCGCCGAAGCACCTCGCGCAGGCCCCACCAGCCGGCGGCCAGTGCGAGCAACGCCCCCGCCGCAGCGCCAGCCAACGGCACCCAGAACTGCGGGTTCCAGTCGAACTCGAACACGTAACGAGCCAGCGCCCAACCGACAGCCACGGCCGCGACCGAGGCCAGGGCACCGGCCAGTGCGCCGACCCCCAGCAGCTCGGCCCGCTGCACCTGGGCCAGCAGGCGACCGCTGGCGCCCATCGCACGCATGATCGCGAACTCCCGCGCACGCGCCTCGCGCGTGGCCGAGATCGCCGCGAACAGCACCACCAGGCCCGCCAGCAGCGTGAAGCCGAACAGGAACTCGACCGCGCGGATCACCTGGTCGAGCACGCGCTGCACCTGGGCGATGGAGGCCGAAACATCGACGTTGGTGATGTTCGGAAACTCCCGCGAAAGCCGATTGTCGAAGCCGTCCACCGCGGGCGCCCGGAACGCACTGATGTAGGTCGTCGGCACGTCCGCCATCTGGGCCAGCGGGTACAAGGCAAAGAAGTTGACCCGCATCGAACCCCAATCGACCTTGCGCGTGCTGGTGATGCGCGCGCTCTTGCGGTTGCCGGCGATGTCGAACGTGATTTCGTCGCCGAGCTTCAGGCCCAGCGTCTGCATCAGGCCTTCCTCGACCGAGATCGCACCGGGCTCGTCGGGTTGCCAGCGTCCGCCGACGACGACGTTCTGCCCCGGCAGGACGGCGCTGTGGCTGAGGTTGAACTCGCGCTCGACCAGGCGGGCGGAGCGTTCGTCGCTGTAGCGTTCGGCGCTGACGGTCTGGCCGTTGATCGCAACCAGACGGCCGCGGATCATCGGATACAGGTCCAGGCGCTCGACACCGGCCTCAACCAGGCGCTGCCGGAAAGGCTCGGCCTGATCGGGCTGCAGGTTGATGACGAACCGATTCGGCGCGTCGGGCGGCGTCGCAGCGCGCCAGGCCCCGATGAGATCGGTGCGCAGCAGGACCAGCAGCACCAAGGCCAGCAGGCCGACCGCCAGCGCCGACACCTGCAGCACGGCAAAAGCCGGCCGGGCCGCGATCTGCCGGGTCGCCAGGACCAGCCAGCGCGGGGCCCGGCTCTCGGGCACGGTTCGCTTGAGCAGCATCACGGCCATCCAGGCCAGGACGGCGAACAGCGCGATCGCCACGGCGAACCCGCCCACCGCGATGAGCCCGAGCTTGCGGTCGTCGCTGACCGCGAGCAACAAGGCGACAAAGGCCACGGCAGCAGCGCCCAGGGCGAGCAGCGAGGTGGCCTTGACGGTGCCGACGTCGCGCCGCAACACCCGCAGCGGCGGCACGCTGGCGAGCTGCAGCACCGGCGGCAGGCCAAAGCCCAGCAGCAGGGTCATGCCGACACCCATGCCAAACAGCGCCGGGGTCCAACCCGCAGCCGGCAACTGGGCATCGACAAGGCCAGCCAGCAGCCAGACGAAGACGTAGTGCACCGCAAACCCGACCGCAACGCCGGCGACGCTGGCCACCAGACCGACCCCGCCGAACTCCAGCGTGTAGGCGCTGGCAATGCGCCGCTGCGACAGCCCCAGGACCCGCAGCATGGCGCAGTCGTCGAGATGGCGCGAGGCGAAGTCGCGTGCCGCGATGCCCACCGCCACGGCCGCGAGCAGCGCGGACAGCAGTGCCACCAGGTTCAGGAACTTCTTGGCCCGGTCCAGGGTTTGCTGCATCTCGGGTCGGCCGCTTTCGAGCGACTCGACCCGCACGCCGCGCAGCGGCACAGCCTTGATGTGGGCCTCGCTCCATTCGACAAAGCGCCTAACCGCAGCGGCCCCGCCGGACAGCGTGTCGGGTGCCACGACGGCCAGGCGGTAGTTCAGCCGGCTGGCCGGCTGGACAAGGCCGGTGGCGGCCAGGTCGGCCTTATTGAGCATCACCCGCGGCGCGAACGACATGAAGCCGGCACCGCGGTCGGGCTCGACCACGATGATGCGCTCGATGATCAGCGAGGCATCGCCCAGCAGCAACTCGCCACCCATGCGCAGGTTCAGCGAGTCCAGGATCGCCGCATCGACCCACACGGTGCCGGGTCGTGGCGCTGCCGCGATGCTTTGCTCGGGTCCGTCGACCTTGTCCTTGAGCACCAGCTTGCCGCGAAGCGGGTAGCTGTCGCTGACCGCCTTGACGGCCACCAGACGCGAGGCGCCGCCGTCGACATCGCTGGCGCGGCCCATGCTTGGGAAGCCGACGCTTTGCGCGGTCGCCAGGCCGAGCTCCTTGGCTTTGGCCAGCAGTTCGGGCGCGGTCGGCTTGTCGCTGCCGATCACCGCATCGCCCCCGAGCAGCTGACGGGCGTCGCGTTGCAGACCGCTGGACAGCCGGTCGGCAAAGAACCCGACTGCGCTGAGCGAGGCCACGGCAAGCAACACCGCGACCGCCAGCAGCCGAAGCTCGCCGGCCCGCAAGTCGCGCCAGAGCTGTCGCCAGGCCAGCACCAGCACCGAAGGGGGACGAACAGCAATGGCCGCGGGCGCCGCCGATGCAGCTGGGCTGGCCGGCATGGATGAAGTTGTCATGGGGGCGAACTTAACTCAAGCCCGCCCCGGCTGCTGCGCGCGGGGCTTGGCCCTGCGACAGGACGCGGATTCCAGGTCGCCGGATGCGGCGAACGCTGAGTGCGAAATCCCTGAAGCGGCGCTGCCCCTGACTGCGCTGCAATCGAGCCATGTCGCACGCGCTGCCCCCCTTGTTCGTGTCCCACGGCTCACCCATGACGGCGCTGGAGCCCGGTGCGGCTGGCGCCTACTGGCAGCGGCTGGGCCGGCAGATCGACCGCGTCTTCGGCCGCCCCAAGGCCGTTCTGGTGGTGTCGGCGCACAGCATGGCCCGCGCGCCGCTGCTGCTCGCCGGCGCCCGCCACCATGCGGTCCACGACTTCGGCGGCTTCGATCCGCGCTTGAATGCGCTGCGCTATGGCGCACCCGGAGCCCCAGCGCTGGCCATGCAGGTGCAGGCCCATCTGGCTGCCGCCGGCGTTGCGGCCGCCATCGTGGACCGCAGCGGCCTGGATCACGGCATCTGGATACCGATGCGCGTCTTGTGGCCGCAGGCCGATGTGCCGGTGCTGCCACTGGCCTGGTCACCGGAGGCCAGCCCGGCCGGGTTGTTGGCCCTGGGCGCGGCACTCGCGCCCCTGGCCGCCGAGGGCGTGCTCGTGCTGGGCAGCGGAAGCGTCACGCACAACCTGGCCCGCGTGTTTGCGCGTGGACTGCACGGCACCGCAGTCGACGCCCCCGAAATCCCGGAGAGCCTGGAGTTCCGCTCCTGGTTTGCCGCCCGCGCGGCTGCTGGCGATGCCAGGGCCCTGGTCCACTACCGTCACGAGGCGCCGCACGCGGCCCGTCTGCATCCCACCGACGAGCACCTGCTGCCATGGTTCGTGGCCGCCGGGGCCGGTGGCCTGGGCCAGGCCGGAGCCGCCCGCGGCCTGCGCCTGCATGACAGCCTGACCTACGCCGAGTTGGGCATGGATGTCTACGCCTTCGGCCCGGGCGCACCGGGGCTGCTCGAATCGGCCTAGAGTCCGGCCCGACGCACCGGCCCTTTGCCGGTATCGCCCATTGCCATGAACCTCGTCATCTGGATCCTTGCCCTCGTCGTGCTCGCGCTGTGGACGGCCACCGCCTGGGCCGTGCACGCCTTGCTGTCGGTCGACCCGTCCTGGGTCGGCGACCTCGCGCCCTTGCTCGACAAGGTGCCGTTTGCCGGCTGGCTCGATGCCTATCTGCCGGGCTGGGACGTGGTGCTCTCCGGGAGCCTCTCGGTGGCTCAGTCGCTGTTGTCCGCCGCGGGCGGCATCGGCCTTTGGATCGTCTGGGTGTTGTGGGCGCTGGTGGCCTTTGTCATCGTCGCCGGCGCGGTGTTGCTCAGCGTGATCGTGATGCTGGTGCGCAAAGCCAGCAGCGGCACTGGCGGGGCTGGCGGGGCCGGGGGACCCGGCGGTGGCTTCAAGCCCGGTTCGTCGCCGACACCGACTGCGTGAGCCGATAACCCGCGCCGCGCACGGTCTCGACCATCGCCGCGGCCGCGCCCAGCGCCTCGCGCAGCCGCTTGATGTGCACGTCGACGGTGCGTTCCTCGATGAACACATGGTCGCCCCAGACCCGGTCGAGCAGATGGCTGCGCGAGTGCACGCGTTCCGGATGGGCCAGCAGAAAGCGCAGGAGCCGGAACTCGGTCGGCCCGAGCTTGACCTCGCTTCCGGCCACGGTGACGCGCATCGTCGCCGGGTCGAGTGCGAGTTCACCCACCGCCACCGGCTGGTCCGATGTCTGCGGCGAACGGCGGCGCAACAGGGCCCGCACCCGGGCCAGCAGCTCCGCCGTCGAGAACGGCTTGGTCAGGTAGTCGTCGGCGCCGGCATCCAGGCCATGGACCAGATCGCGTTCGTCGGCCCGCGCGGTCAGCATCAGGATCGGCAGGGTCTTGGTGCGGGCTTCGGCGCGCCACTGGCGGGCCAGCAGGATGCCGGTGGTGCCGGGGAGCATCCAGTCGAGCACGACGAGGTCGGGCAGCCGCTCACGAACCGCCTCCAGGGCCGATTCGCCATCGATCGCCGTCACCGCCTCGTGGCCGGCGTGGCGCAGGTTCAGGGCGATCAGTTCGGCGATCGCGGATTCGTCTTCGACAACCAGGATGTGGGCCATGGTCTCGTGCCTCAGGGTGTTGGCGCAGGAGTGGCCATCACGGTGCTGCGTTCAGCCAGCCCGGTGTGGCGGACGTCCTCGCCACGAACGATGTAGACCACCTGCTCGCCGATGTTCTTGGCATGGTCACCGACCCGCTCGATGGCCTTGGCGACAAAGACCAGGTCGATGGCCGACGAGATGGTGCGCGGATCTTCCATCATGTAGGTCACGAGCTTGCGGAGCAGGCCGTCGAACTCGATGTCGAGCTGGTTGTCGTCGCGGATGACTTCCAGCGCGCTCTCGGCATCCAGGCGCGCGAATGCGTCCAAGGCCTTGCGCAATGAGGCGTTGGCCAGTCCGGCCGCGAATTCGGCATCGGCCACCGGCAGCCGCAGACGGTTCGACACGCCGCTGTTGGCGTGCCGCAGGACCGTGCGCGCGATGCGAGCGGCCTCGTCGCCGACGCGTTCGAGGTTGCCGATGGTCTTGGAGATCGCGATCAGCAGCCGAAGGTCGCGTGCCGTGGGCTGACGACGGGCGATGATCGCCGACAGTTCGCGGTCGATCTCGACCTCCAGCGCATTGACACGCTCCTCGAGTTGCAGCACCTGGGTGGCGGTCTCGGCGCTGAAGTTCACCAGCGCGTACAGGGCCTGCACGACCTGGGACTCGGCCAGGCCGCCCATCTCGAGGACGCGGGTGGAGACACCGGAGAGCTCGGCGTCGAACTGGGTCGAAAGGTGCTTGTCGGCCATGCGGTTTCCGATCGGTTCAGCCGAAGCGGCCGGTGATGTAGTCCTCGGTTTCCTTGCGCTCGGGCTTGGTGAACACGCCGGATGTTTCGCCGAATTCGATCAACTCGCCCAGGTACATGTACGCCGTGTAGTCCGACACGCGGGCGGCCTGCTGCATGTTATGGGTCACGATGAGGATGGTGACGTTCTTCTTGATCTCGCCGATCAGTTCCTCGATGTTGCCGGTGGCGATCGGATCGAGCGCCGAGGTCGGCTCGTCGAACAAGAGCAGCTCGGGGTCGGTGGCCAGCGCACGGGCAATGCACAGGCGCTGCTGCTGACCGCCCGACAGGTTGAATGCCAGGTCGTCGAGCCGGTCCTTGACCTCGTTCCAGATCGCACCGGCCTTTAATGCCCGCTCGACGCGGTCGTCGAGCTCGCTGCGCGCCGTGACACCGCGCACCCGCAGACCATAGGCCACGTTGTCGTAGATCGACTTCGGGAACGGGTTCGGCTTCTGGAACACCATGCCGATGCGCATCCGGACCTCGATCGGGTCCACGTCGGACGACAGGATGTTCACGTTGTCGGGCTTCAGGTCGATGCCGCCCTCGTAGCGGTTGCCCGGGTAGAGGTCGTGCATGCGGTTGAAGCAGCGCAGGAAGGTGCTCTTGCCGCAGCCCGAAGGTCCGATCAGCGCCGTGACCTTGTGCTCCTCGAGCGCCATCGAGATGCCCTTGAGGCTCTTGAAGTCACCGTAGTAGAAGCTCAGGTCCCGGGCCTCGGCCTTGATGGCGCCGGTCATGCGGGTCGTGTTGGTGGTCACCATTTGATCTTCTTTCGCACCTGGTAGCGCAGGTAGATCGCCAAGCCGTTCATCACCAGGGTCATGAGCAGCAGGATCACACCGGCTGCCGCGGCATTGAGCTGGAAGGCCTTGTCGGGACGCGAAACCCAGTTGTACATCTGGATCGGCAGCACCGTGAACTCCGACATCAGCCACTCGAAGTTCAGGAACGGAAACTCGGCACCGATCGGTGGCGGCGGCAGGAAGGCAATGAAGGTCAGCGCACCGATCGTGATGATCGGCGCCGTCTGTCCGATGGCCTCGGCCATGCCCAGGATGACACCGGTCATCATGCCGCCGCGGGAATAGGGAACGAGGTGGTCGCTGACCATCTGCCACCGCGTGGCGCCCACTCCGTAGGCCGCCTCGCGGATGTGAATGGGCACCGCGCGCAGGGCCTCGCGCGACGAGACGATGACGATCGGCAGGATCAGCAAGCCGAGCGTCAGGCCCGCGGTCAGCACGCTCTCGCCGAATCCGAACTGGTAGACGAACAGGCCCAGCGCCAGCAGACCGTAGACGATGGAAGGCACGCCGGCCAGGTTGGCGACGTTGATCTCGATGAGATCGGTGAACCAGTTCTTGCGCGCGTACTCTTCCAGGTAGATCGCCGCACCGATGCCGATCGGGACGGCCGACAGCATGGTCACCAGCATCACCAGCGCGCTGCCGACCCAGGCCGACAGGATGCCCGCCTGCTCGGCGCGCCGCGAGGGGAAGTTGGTGAGGAAGTCGCCCGAGATGCGCGGCAGGCCGTCGAACAGCAGGTCCAGGAATGCCGCGAGCAGCACCAGAACTGCGAACGACGTGCACAAGACGCCGACGATGGCAAAGATCTTCTGCCGACGTTCGGCGCTGGCAATTCGCGACCGGAGCCGAGCGAGGTCGGGCGCTTGCCGAGCGGTCGGCGATCCTTGGACCATGGGGGTGTCGGCCATGGGGGTGTCCATCAGTAGGCCTTGCGGTAGCGGCGACGCAGGAAGTGGCCGCCGACATTGAGGACCAAGGTCATCACCAGCAGCACCAGGCCCGCGGCGAAGATGCTGCGGTAGGCCACCGATCCGTGTTCCAGGTCACCCAGGCTGACCTGGGCGATGTAGGCGGTCAGCGTGGCCGCCGATTCCATCGGGTTGAAGGTGAAGTTGGCGTTCTGTCCGGCCGCGATCGCGACGATCATGGTCTCGCCGATGGCACGGGCGGCCGCCAGCACGTAGGCCGCGACGACACCCGACACCGCTGCCGGCATGACCACCGACAGCGCGACCTGCATCTTGTTGCTGCCCATCGCGTAGGCGCCTTCGCGCATCGCCATCGGCACCGCCCGCATGGCGTCTTCGGCCAGCGAGGCGATGGTGGGAATGGTCGCCACGCCAATGACGATGCCGGGCACCAGCATGTTGAAGCCCGGCAGATCGGGAAGGATGGTGCCCTGGAGCAGCGGCGTCACGAACAGCAGCGCGAAGTAGCCGAAGACGATGGTCGGCACTGCCGCGATCAGCTCAAGCGCAGGCTTGACCGCCTCGCGGACGTGGTGCGGCGCGAACTCCGAGAGCCAGATCGCGATGATCGTGCCCATCGGAACCGCGACGATCAACGCGATCACCGTGATCGTCAGCGTGCCCGAGATGAGCGGCAGGATGCCGTACTGCGGGTTGGCGAACAACGGCGACCAGATCGTCCCGGTCAGGAAGTCCCAGACCGAGACGAAGCTGAAGAACCCGATCGACTCGTAGACCAGGATCACCGTGATCGCGATGGTCGTGAAGACCGCCACCAGTCCGCAGAACATCAGCACGAACTCGATCCCGCGCTCCTTCAGGTTGCGCGTGAACTTGTGCTTGAGCCGCGTCGGATCGACGCGGACGGGTGCGTTCGGCGCACCGTTGATCGCTGCCATGACCCCTCCGGTCCTTTTTGTTCTCGTGGCGCGCCGGCCATCGGTTCCGGAAAGACTTACTCCTTGGCTTCCAGCGACATCAGCTGGTCGATCGTCAGGCCGACCTTGTTCTCGCCACCCATCTTGGTCCCCACGCGGGCCTTGGCGATGGCGCTCAGGTTGTACTCATAGGCCTTGGCCGGCAGCGGGACATACTTCACTTCCTTGACCAGCTTGGGGGCGTTCTTCATGAAGAACTCGGCAAACTGCTTGACCTCGGGCTTGGCCAGCGACTTGGCGTTCACGTAGATGAAGATCGGCCGCGACATGGGCTGGTAGGTGCCGTTGAGCACGTTGGCTTCGGTCGGCGCGACGGCCGGGCCGCCCTTCCAGCTGATGGCCAGGCCCTTGACCTTGTCCTTGTTCTCCTGGAAGTAGGCGTAGCCGAAGAAGCCCAGGGCGTTGACGTTGCGCGAGACGCCCTGAACGAGCACGTTGTCGTCCTCGCTGGCCGTGAAGTCACCGCGGCTGCTCTTGCTCTTGCCAGTGACGGCCTCGGTGAAGTAGTCGAAGGTGCCGCTGTCGGCACCCGCGCCGAACAGCGCCAGCGGCGCATCGGGGAAGCTGGGGTTGGCCTGGTTCCAGCGCATCACGGTCCCCTGCGCCGCGGGTTCCCACATCTTCTTCAGGTCCTCGATCGTGATCGAGTTCAACGGGCTGCGCGGGTTGACGACCACGGTCAGCGCGTCGTACGCGACCGGCAGCTCGACAAACTGAACGCCGTTGTTCTTGCACTCGGCCATCTCACCCTTGAGGATCGGGCGCGAGGCGTTCTGGACGTCGGTCTCGCCGCGGCAGAACTTGCGGAAGCCACCGCCCGTGCCCGACACGCCGACCGTGACCTTCAGGCCACGATTGGCCTTCTGGAACTCCTCGGCGACGGCCTCGGTGACGGGGAACACGGTGCTGGAGCCGTCGATCTTGATCGTGCTGGCCTGCGCGAAGGCGTTGGTCGAGGCGATCAGGGTGATCGAAGCGGCGAGGACAGACAGGGAGCGGGCTTGTGACATGGGGTCTCCGGCAAGTGCGTGATCGGGAAGCGACTGGGCTGTCGTTGCGACACATCGGGGTGTCGACTCAGCCCACTTTAGGAAGCGTTGATGAAGATTTGGTGACAGTCGCAATCGCCATGGGCTGAAACGGCCACATCGGCAGTGGTATTCGTCATCGTTCTGTCATGGGCCGCTGGCGGGTGCGGACTCCAGTCGGTAGCCGAACGAGCGCACGGTGTGGACCAGCTCACGGCCCACCAGCGGCTCCAGGCGGGCCCGCAGGCGGCGCACGTACTGGTCGACCGAGCGCAGCGACACCGAGTCGTCGCCCCATACGGCAAGGCGAAGATGCTCGCGCGTCACATTGCGCGGCGAAGCCTCGGCCAGCGCGACCAGCAGGCGGTGCTCGGTTTCGGGAAGGTCGACCTGCAACCCTGCAGCGCCCTGGACGCCGGCTTGAAGCACCCGGATCGAGGGGGTTCCGCGGTCAATCTCCAGGCCCCCCAGCAGCAGGGGCGGCCGGGAGCGTGAACCGGTTGTCGGCCGAATCGGGCGCAGCAGGCGGGCGATGTCCAGCACCAGCGCCCGCGGCTGCACCGGCTTCAACAGGCAGAGATCGGCGCCGCAGTCGCTCCGTCGGCAGTTGGGGTCACGGCTCAGGAGAACACGTTTAGGGCCCCGGGGCACCCAGTCCCAGGCGCCCTGGACGTCGGCGACATCGTCAAGATCGACAACAACCGCATCGGGCATGACGTGTTCAAGCAGACGCTGGGCGTGGGCGGCATCGACCACGGGCAGCGGCTGCATGCCGGCGCGCAGCAGGTCAGCGGCCAGCAACTCGCGCAGGGTCGGCTCGGCCACAACGAGCAATACCGTGTTGGCCAGGCCGTGCGCAGCAGTCCGGCGACCCCGACGCGACGACTCGATGGACAACGGAAGGACCATGGCGTCGCATGGTCGCGCCGATTCATGACGACTCTGTGACAGCGCCGTGCCAGGCGCGCACCGGCTGGCGGCGGCTGCCCGCGCCCGGCCGCCAGCGGCTCAACCGGCCGCAGACGCGAACCAGGCCCGGACCTCGGCCTGCCACCGCGCCTTGTCGGCGGCCGGCGCAAAGCTGGCTTCGAAGCTGTTGAGTGCCAGCGTCTGCGCGTCCTCGCGGGTCAGCGATGGCAACGCGGCAAAGGTGGCGAGCCAGTTCGCGTTCAAGTAGCCGCCGAAGTACGCGGGATCGTCGCTGTTGATCGTCGCGACCAGGCCCGCATCGAGCAGCGCTTTCAGGTTGTGATCGGCCAGTGTCGGGAACACGCAGAGCTTGACATTGGACAGCGGGCAGACGGTCAGTGGCATGCGCTCGGCCGCCAGCCGCGCGACCAGGGCCGGATCCTCGACGCAGCGCACACCGTGGTCGATGCGTTCGACTTCCAGCACGTCCAACGCGCTGTGGATGTAGGCCGGCGGTCCCTCTTCGCCAGCGTGGGCCACGACATGCAGGCCCAGGGCCCGGCATCGTGCGAAGACGCGGGCAAACTTCTCCGGCGGATGACCCCGCTCGCTGCTGTCCAGACCGACGCCGATGAAGTGCTCGCGATACGGCAGTGCTGCGTCCAGCGTCGCCAACGCGGCGTCTTCGCTGAGGTGGCGCAAGAAGCACAGGATCAGCGCGTTGGACACCCCCAGTTCGCGTTCGGCCTGAGCTCCGGCGCGCGCCAGGCCACGGATCACCGTGCCCATGTCGACCCCACGCTCGGTGTGCGTTTGCGGGTCGAAAAACAGTTCGGCGCGGCGAACGCCATCGGCAGCAGCCCGCTGGTAGTAGGCCCATGCCATGTCAAAGAAGTCGTCTTCGACGAGCAGCACGCTGGCGCCGGCGTAATAGATGTCCAGAAAGCTCTGCAGGTCGCTGAACGCATAGGCCGCGCGCAGCGCCTCGATGCTGGGATAAGCCAGCGCGACGCCGTTGCGCGCCGCCAGCGCAAAGATCAGCTCGGGTTCAAGCGAACCTTCGATGTGGATGTGAAGCTCGGCCTTGGGGCAGCCTGCAAGCAAGGCCGCGAAATCGGGTGCACGCGTCGGGATGTCGGTCGGGGTCATGGGTGGGTCCGCAGGTTGGCGGGCAGAGACCTGAAGCCCCGCAAGGCTAACGGCACGTCAGGCGGTATCGCACAGCCCCACTCCCCGCCACGGCTTGCGCGGGCTGGGTTTGACAGCGTCGGGGCTCGTTGGCGCAATGACGCGCAGTGCATCCGTTTCAACCCTGCTTCCCGGAGATCTGCCATGAACCGCCTCGTCCTCAATGCCTCGCTCGCCGCAGCGGCGCTCGTCCTCGTGGGATGCGCCTCCAAAGTGCCGCTGGACACGCCGGTCGCGGCCAGCGTGACGCCGACAACGACCGCCAAGACAGACGCCGCCGCCAACGCGCCGGCCCAGGGCCAGCCGACGGCGCAGTCCTCCGTGGCGGGGGTCGACCTGACTCGCAACGCCGATGTGTCTGCGTCACCGACCGCGTTGGGCCGCTTCGTCTACTTCGACTTCGACAGCTTTGCCATCGCCGCGGACGACAAGCCCGTGGTGGATGCCCACGCCCGCCGCCTGGCGACCGAGCGCCAAGGCACGCTGCGCATCGCCGGCCATGCCGACGAGCGGGGCGGCCGCGAGTACAACCTCGCGCTCGGCCAGCGCCGCGCCGACGCGGTCGCGCGGAGCATCGTGCTGCTCGGCGGGGACGAGCGCCGCATCGAGGCCGTGAGCTACGGCGAAGAAAAGCCCAAGGCCATGGGGCGCGACGAAAGCGCCTTTGCGCAGAACCGGCGCGCTGAACTCAGCGTACGCTGAAGGCGAGGCTTCAGGTCGTCAGCGGGCAGCGAGCCGGCGTTCCAGCACCACGGCATCGATGCCGGGTGCGTAGTAGCCGTGGCTAAGGGCCATCTGCACGAAGCCCAGGCGGCTGTAGAAGCGCAATGCGTCTTCGTTGTCGTGCCGGGCTTCGAGCCTGATGCGACCGATGCCGGCCGCCTGCGCCACCTGCTCCAGCCAGGCCAGCATCGCGCGGCCCGCCCCGCGGCGGCGGGCGTCGCGGTGCACCGCCATCAGCAGCAGGTGAGCGGTGTCGTCGCCGTACTTCATGATCGCAAAGCCCAGCGGCGAGCCACCGACGTGCGCGACGACGACGTTGCTCGCGGCATCCGCGATGCATCTGCGCACGCGCGTCGGCGTCCAGCGCCAGGGCAGGCCGCTTTCAATCGCAATGCGGGACAGCGCCGCAATGCCGGTGGCGTCTTCGGCGGTCGCCAGGCGGATCGCGATCCCGGCAACCATCGCCGCCGCCGCGCGGTCTAGACGTTCACCGCGCCGGCCACGCCGGCAGCGTGGGCCTGCTGGTCGGCGTGGTAGCTGCTGCGCACCATCGCGCCCACCGCGGCGTGAGTGAATCCCATCGCCGACGCCTCTCGCTCGAACATCCTGAACGTATCCGGGTGCACGTAGCGGCGCACCGGCAGGTGGTGGCCGCTGGGCGCGAGGTACTGTCCGATGGTCAGCATGTCGATGTCGTGCGCGCGCATGTCGCGCATCGTCGCCAGGATCTCGTCGTCGGTTTCGCCCAGGCCGACCATCAGGCCGCTCTTGGTCGGCACGCCGGGCACCGCGGCCTTGAACTTCTTGAGCAGGTTCAGGCTGAAGTCGTAGTCCGAGCCCGGCCGCGCTTCCTTGTACAGGCGCGGGATGGTCTCGAGGTTGTGGTTCATCACGTCGGGCGGCGCCGCCTTCAGGATGTTCAGCGCTCGCTCGTCGCGGCCGCGGAAGTCGGGCACCAGGATCTCGATGCGGGTGGCCGGCGACAGCTCGCGCGTCTTCTCGATGCAGGCCACGAAGTGCGCCGCGCCGCCGTCACGCAGGTCGTCGCGGTCGACGCTGGTGATGACGACGTAGTTCAAGCGCAGCGCCGCGATCGTCTTGGCCAGGTTCAGCGGCTCGTCGGCGTCCAGCGGATCGGGCCGGCCGTGGCCGACGTCGCAGAATGGGCAGCGCCGCGTGCACTTGTCGCCCATGATCATGAAGGTCGCCGTGCCCTTGCCGAAGCACTCGCCGATGTTCGGACACGAGGCCTCTTCGCAGACCGTGTGCAGCTTGTGCTCGCGCAGGATCTGCTTGATCTCGTAGAAGCGCGTGCTCGGGCTGCCCGCCTTGACGCGGATCCACTCCGGCTTCTTCAGCATCTCGCTGCGCTCGACCGGCACGATCTTGATCGGGATGCGCGCCGTCTTGGCCTGGCTCTTCTGCTTGGCCGTGGCGTCGTAGGCGGCATCGACAGCCGCGGCGGTGGGGGGTGCGGAGGTGGAGTTCACCCCCAGGATTTTAGGGAGCGATGCTTTCGCCCTGCCGACGCCGTGCCGGGCGCGCCCCCGACGCCAGCAGCGCCGCCAGACCCAGGCCGGCCAGCGCCAGCGAGCCGGGCAGTGGCACCTGCAGCACGAACACCCCGGCTTCGGCGTAGTTGTCCGGCATCGCGTTGGGCCTGAAGTCCAGCAGCCCGAGCCCGAATCCGCTGGCGGCGCTGAAGATGCCGGTGCCACCGAGCACCTGGTAGTCGATGCGGAACTGGCCGCCGTTCAGCAGCACGTCGTCGTCGGCGTCGCCGCTGATCGTGCCGAAGAAGGTCGACGCCAGGTCGGTGGTCGTGAACTCGAAGGTGCCGACAAACAGGTCGCTCAGGTTGTCGATGCTGAACAGCACCACCGAGATCAGCGACACCGGCATGCCGCCGCTGAACGGATCGGCAAAGCCTTCGAGGCTGCCGACCCAGCCGCCCGTGCCTGCGGCGGCGTCGAAGACCGAGACGTTGCCGCCGCCCGAAGTGAAGGCGTCGATGGGGATCGGGGCGGCCTGTGCGGGCAGCGCTGCCGCAAGGGCCAGGCCAAGGCCGGCCAGTGCGATGCGGCCGCGGCGGATGAGGGGGTTCGACATGGTGGCGTGCTCCAGCAGGACGTTGGGGTGGACTCAACCGGACATGACCGGGCATGACGGGGCAGGCCCCGGTTGATTCCGATGCCTACGCCCGCGTTGCGCAACCGGATGCAGCGGTGAGAGGTCTGCGTTGGCCGCCCCCCGCGGTTCGGGGGGAGGGCTGAACAAATCGCGGCACCGCAACGCATCCAGTCGCCACCCGGCCGGCGTACAGCGCCCTGCCCTCACCGGACAACCCCCCAGACAACCCCCAACACCCAGGAGCGACCCACCATGGCATCCGTCAAGACTGTCTTTGCCCGTGCACCTCTGGCCCTCGCGGCCCTCGCGGCACTGGCTGCCGCCACCGGCGTGGCCCACGCCAGCAGCCACCGCGAAGCACCGTTCATCACCACCAGCCCCAAGGTCGACGGCACCGACTTCTACATGTTCCGCAGCTACGAGAGCGGCCGCGCCGGCTACGTCACCGTGATCGCGAACTACCAGCCGCTGCAGGACGCCTACGGCGGCCCGAACTACTTCTCGATGGACCCGAACGCGCTGTACGAGATCCACATCGACAACAACGGCGACGCCAGGGAAGACCTGACCTTCCAGTTCCGCTTCACCAACACGCTGGCCAGCGTGGCGCTGCCCATCGGTGGCAAGAACGTCGCGATCCCGCTGATCCAGGCCGGCCAGGTGACGGGCCCGAACTCGCCGTCGCTGAACCTGGCCGCGAGCTTCAGCGTCACGCTGGTGCGCGGTGACCGCCGCACCGGCACCGCGACCATGATCAGCAACGCCGCCGGTGGCGCAACGAGCTTCGCCAAGCCGGTGGACAACATCGGCGTGAAGACGATCCCGAACTACGCGGCCTATGCCGCGCAGCACATCTACACCGTCAACATGCCGGGATGCGCGATGCCCGCGAAACTGTTCGTCGGCCAGCGCCAGGACGGGTTTGCCGTCAACCTGGGCACGATCTTCGACCTCGTCAACGCGCCGGTCGAAGTCATCACCAACCCGGCGCTCATCGGCGCGGTGCCCAACACCATCGGCGACAAGAACGTCACCACGATGGCGCTCGAGATCCACAAGGACTGCCTGAAGGCCAGCCCGACGGGTGACGACGTGATCGGCGGCTGGACGACAGCCAGCCTGCGCCAGGCCCGGCTGCTGAACCCGACGCCGCCGTCGGGTCACCAGACGAGCGAAAGGCCCGGCGGTGCCTGGGTCCAGGTGTCGCGCCTGGGCATGCCGCTGGTCAACGAGGTCGTGATCGGACTGAAGGACAAGGACCGCTTCAACTCCAGCGTGCCCACCGGCGACGGACAGTTCATCGACTACGTGACGAACCCGACCCTGCCCAAGCTGCTGGAGATTGCGCTGAACCTGCCGGGCATCAGCCCGAGCAATTTCCCGCGCAACGACCTGGTCACGACCTTCCTGACCGGCATCGCGGGGGTGAACAAGCCGGCCAACGTCGTCGCCAGCGAGATGCTGCGCCTGAACACCGCCATCGAGCCGGTGCCGTTTGCGATGCAGAACCGCCTGGGCATCGTCGGCAACATCCTGGCCGGCGGCAACGACAACGCCGGCTACCCGAACGGCCGTCGGCCCAAGGACGATGTCGTCGACATCTCGCTGGTCGCGGTGATGGGGGGCCTGTGCATGGCCAACGGCGCCGGCAATGCCTTGGGCTTCGGCGCGGCGTGCAACCCGGGTGCGGTGCCGTTGGGGGCCACCAGCTTCAGCCTGCACGACGCCGTCGACCAGGCCGTGGTGCCGCTGCTGCCGGGCTTCCCGTACCTGAACACGCCGCTGCCAGGCTCGCGTTGAGTCCAAGGCCACGCGTTGCAACGACTGGGAATTCGACCATGACGACCCTTCGAACGCTGGCGCGCCTGTTGCCGCTGGCCCTGATCACCGGCCTGGCGCTCACGGGCTGCGGCGGCAGCCCAGACCCGGAGCCGCCGATCGCCCAGGTGCCGCCACTGGCCTTGACCGATGTGCCGGCCACGACCACCAGCAGCACCCGCGCCTACACCACCTTCGCGGCCGGCCTGCCGGCCACGGAGACCGGCGCGCCGCTGGGCCTGAGCCAGATCGCCACCGTGCCGACGAGCGAAACCGAGCCGCCGTTGCCGATCTGACCGCCAGAGCGCTTTTCTTCGGCGTGACCCCACGTCGAAACGGGCAGACTCCGCACCGGGCCATACAGGCCTTGTGAGGAGTCTGCCCGATGTCTTTTGCCGTCCACCCCGTTCTGCTGCTGGCGTCTGCGGTCGCCAGCCTGGCGCTGCTGCCAGTCGATGTCGCCTGGGCGCAAGCCTCCGCACGCATCGACCGCGTCACCGTCTATCCGGGCCTTGCGTCGGTCGAGCGCAGCGTGCGTGTGACCGCCGGCCAGCGCGAGATCGTGCTCGACTGCCTGAGCCCGCAACTGGACCTGAACAGCCTGCGGATCGACGCCGATCCTGGCCTGCGCACCGGCGCCGTGAGCAGCCAGCGCAGGAAGCGCAGCGAGAGCGGCGCCTGCCAGGCGAGCCCGCTCGACGCCCGCATCCGCGCGCTCGAAGACCGCATCGCGACGCTGAACAACGAGAGCGCGAGCCATGATCTGGCGCTGTCCTGGCTGAAGGCGCCCGGCACCGCCGCCGAGCGCAGCGCCGCCGGTGCACCTGCAGCGGGAGGCGTCGCCTTCACGGCCTGGCTCGCCACGGTCCAGAAGGCCGGCCAGCAGGCGCTGACCGAGCAGCGTCGCCTGCAACGCGAACGCGAAGTCCTGGAGCGCGAACTCGCACCGCTGGCCGCCGAGCGTGATCGCGCCCAGCCCACCAGCGCGGAAGTGATGAGCCTGCGCATCCCGCTCTCGGCCCCGCGCGAAGGCACGGTCCGCTTGAGCTACCTGATCGACGGTCCGACCTGGGGGCCGGGCTACCAGGCGCGACTGGAGGTCGAGCGCGCTGAAGTCGAGGTCGAACGACTCGCGCTGGTGGCGCAGAACACCGGGGAGGACTGGGCCGGCGTGACGCTGCGCCTGTCCACGGGCAGCCCACGCGGCACCCCCGGTGGACCGGTGCCCCGGCGCTGGGAAATCGGCATCCGGCCGCAACCGCAACCGATCGCCGCTGCGGCCCCGCGCTCGCTACGCCTGGCGGCCGCACCCGAGATGGCCGAGGCCAAGGCCGACGATTCCGCCTTCCAGCCCGTGCAGCAGAGCGCGACCGAATTCGCCACCGTGTTCGACCTGCCCGGCACGCACGACATCGCCAGCGGCAACCAGCGTGTCACGCTGTCGCTGGGCAGTGCGCGCTGGCCGGCGCAGGTGAAGGTGCAGACCACGCCGCACCTCGCGCCCAGCGCCTGGCTCGTCGCCGAGGTCCAGCGCCCGGACGGCAACTGGCCCGACGGTCCGCTGCGCCTGCTGCGCGACGGCCAGGTCGTCGGCCAGGCCGCGCTGCGCCTGGGCCAGCGCACCACGCTCACGCTGCCCTTCGGCCTGGACGAGCGCATCCGCGTGCAGGTCAATCCCGGCCCGCAGCGCACCGGCGAAACAGGCTTTTTCGGCACCCGGGCCGAACGCCGCATCACCCGCAGCTACACGGTCGAAAACCGCCGCGGCGTGGCCGTGCTGCTGGAGGTACTCGAAGCCGGTCCGCTCAGCACCGACGAGCGCATCGCCGTGACGCGCAAGTTCGAGCCCAACCCGCGCGACGGCGACTGGCAGGACCAGCCCGGCATCGTCGCCTGGGTCCTGAACCTCGCGCCCGGTGCCAGCCAGCGCTTCACGGCCGAGTACACGATCTCGCATCCGCGCGACCTGGCCGTGTTCGAGAACCGGTGACGCCCGCGATGAACCCGAGCGCCGCCGAGAGGCTCGTCGCCTACATGCAGGCCTATGCCGAAAAGGACCTGCCCACCCTCGCCGCCATGCTGGACGACGCGGTCCGCCTGCAGGACTGGAACATCGCCGTGCAGGGCCGCGAGGCGTTCCTGCGCGAAACGGCGAGGAACTTCGATCAGGCGCTGTCGCTGGCCATCGAAATCGTGCGCACCTTCGAATCTGCCGATGGCCGACAGGCGGCCGCCGAACTGAAGATCGTGGTCAACGGCTCCATCGAGCTGTCGGTGGTCGACGTGCTCGACTTCGACGAAGGCGGTCGCCTGCTGTCGGTGCGGGCCTTCAAGGGATGACCGCCTGACGCTGCACGCGACTCGCTCTTGGGGTTTTCCCGGGGATTCTTGAGCCGCCGGGCCTCCGCTCGAACAATGCCCGGCGTGTCTGACTCCCAACGACTCCGATGCCAAGCAAACCCAAGACCTGGGCCGAG
>JAJTGU010000005.1 GCA_021297985.1 Rubrivivax sp. | reverse complement strand
TGTCCCAATCCCAGATGCCGTCGTTGGCCCCCGCCAGTGCCAGCGACAGGCGCTGCTGGGCCTGGCGCAGGGCCTCGGTGGCGGCTCGTTCGGCTCGGAGATCGATGTCCAGGCAGAACACCTGCACGCGGCCGTCGGCGTATTCGCGCCGGGCGAGGCAGCACAGCATCGGCAGCGTGTGGCCGTCGCGGTGCAGCACCTCGATGGCCACTGGCGGCGGCGACTCGATCAAGCCGCGGCGGTACGGCTCGACAACCTCCCGGTAGCCGGGCCGGTCCGCCGGCATCAGCATCAGCTCGGGCAGGTCTCGCCCGAGCGCCTGCTCGCGGGTCCACCCATAGAGCTGGGTGCTGGTCCCGTTCCAGAAGTTGATCCGGTAGTCCTCGCCGAAGCCCTGAACGGCCACCGTTGGCAGGGATTCGAGCAGGGCATCCAGCGGGTCGGCGCCCGACGGCTCCGGACCGCCCGACGGTGCGGCGGGATCCTTCAGCGGCGTCATCGCAGCCTCGGCCCGTCTCAGCCCCGCGGCGTCGCCAGCCAGCGCTCGGCAATGCGCACCCAGGCAGTGGCGCCGAGCGGGATCAGGTCGTCGTTGAAGTCGTAACTGGGGTTGTGAAGCATGCACGGACCCATGCCGTGGCCGCCGGCGCGGTGTGCGCCGTCGCCGTTGCCGATGTGGAAGTAGCAGCCCGGCACGGCTTGCAGGAAGAAGCTGAAGTCCTCGGCCCCCATCGAGGGCTCGATGGGCACCACGCCTTGCGGTCCGACGACGTCGGCGAGCACCTCGCGCACGAACTCGGTCTCGGCCTTGTGGTTCAGGGTCGGCGGGTAGTTGCGCGTGAACTGGAACTCGCAGCGTGCGTCGAAGGCGGCGCAGGTGTGTTCGGCGACCTCGCGCATGCGGCGCTCGATCAGATCCAGTGTCTCGAAGCTGAAAGTGCGCACGGTGCCGCGCAGCCGGGCGCTGTCGGGCACGACGTTGAGCGCTTCGCCGGCTTCAACCATGGTGACCGAGATCACGCCCGGGTCGATCGGTCGGCGGTTTCGCGTGACGATGGTCTGCCAGGCCATGATCAGCTGCGCCGCCACCGGCACCGGATCGACGCCCAGGTGCGGCATCGCCGCGTGCGAGCCCTTGCCGCGGATCGTGACTTCGAACTCGTTGGACGAGGCCATCACGCCGCCGGCACCGACCCCGACCTGCCCCACGGGAAGGCCCGGCCAGTTGTGCGCCCCGAAGATCGCCTGCATCGGAAACTTCTCGAACAGGCCGTCCCGGATCATCTCGCGGGCACCGCCACCGCCTTCTTCGGCCGGCTGGAACACGAGGTAGACCGTGCCATCGAAGTTGCGGTGCCGGGCGAGATGCTTGGCCGCGGCCAGCAGCATCGCGGTGTGGCCGTCGTGGCCGCAGGCGTGCATCCTGCCCAGGTACTTGCTGGCATGGGCGAAGCCGTTGTGCTCGGTCATCGGCAGCGCATCCATGTCGGCGCGCAGGCCGACGGCGCGGTCGGACTGGCCGCTCTTGACGATGCCGACAACGCCGGTCTTGCCCAGGCCGCGGTGGATCGGGATGCCCCAGTCGGTCAGCGCTTTGGCGACCACGTCGGCGGTGCGGTGCTCGTTGAAGCAAAGCTCCGGGTGGGCGTGCAGGTCGCGGCGGATGGACACGATCTCGGCCGCGTCGGCCAGGATGGGTTCGAGCAGGTTCATGGCGGTGTCGGGGCGAAGGCAGACCGGTCATCGTAGCCCGCCGGCGATGTGGCACAGTGGGTGCCATGAACGATTTCGCACCTGTCGCCGAGGGCATCGCGGCGCCGCTGGACGCCGCTCCACGGGTCGTGCGCGCCGCCTGTCCGCACGACTGCCCCGACACCTGCGCCATCAAGGTCACGGTCCAGGACGGCCGGATCCTGCGGCTCCAGGGCGACGCCGACCATCCGCCGACCCACGGCGCGTTGTGCACCAAGGTCAGCCGCTACGCCGAACGGGTGCTGCACCCGGACCGGCTGCTCCAGCCGCTCAAGCGTGTCGGACCCAAGGGCCGTGCCGATTCCTTCGTGCCCGTGTCCTGGGACGAGGCGCTGGCCGACATTGCCGCACGGCTGACGGCCATCGCCTTGGCATCGGGCAGCGAATCCATCGTGCCCTACAGCTACGCCGGCACGATGGGGATGGTCCAGGGCGAGGGCATGGCGCAACGCTTCTTCAACCGACTGGGTGCGTCGCGCCTGGACCGCACGATCTGCGCCAGTGCCGGTGGCGAGGCGCTGGCCGCGACCTACGGCCACAAGGTCGGCATGCACGTCGAGCACTTCGCGCGCTCCCGTCTGATCCTGATCTGGGGCAGCAACTCGATCGCCAGCAACCTGCACTTCTGGACCTATGCCCAGCAGGCCAAGCGAGCCGGCGCACGCCTGGTCTGCATCGACCCGCGGCGCAGCGAGACGGCCGAGAAGTGCCACCAGCACCTGGCGATCCTGCCCGGCACCGACGGTGCGCTGGCGTTGGCGCTGCTCCACGAGCTCTTCGCACATGCCGACGCGGGCTGGATCGACCGCGACTACCTGGACAAGTACGTGGACAGCTGGCCGCTGCTGCGCCGCCAGGCCGAGCCCTGGACGGCCGAGCGTGCAGCGGCGGTCTGCGGCATCGGGGCCGACACCATCCGCGAGCTGGCGCGCGAGTACGCCACCACCGCCGGCACCGGGATCCGCCTGAACTACGGCATGCAGCGCGCGCACGGCGGTGGCAACGCGGTGCGCCTGATCGCGCTGCTGCCGTGTGTCACCGGCGCCTGGCGGCACGACGGCGGCGGCCTGTTGCTTTCGTCCAGCGGCTGGTTCGCGCCGGCCTTGGACGTGCCGGCAATGGAGCGGCCCGATCTGCTGCACGCTTCGCCGCTGCGGGGACGGCCAGGACGCGTCGTCAACATGAGCACCATCGGCGACGACCTGCTTCGCGACGGCGACGCGGGCTGGGGGCCGCGCATCGAAGCCCTGATCGTCTACAACAGCAACCCGGTGGCGGTGGCGCCCGAAAGCGGCAAGGTGGTGCGAGGCTTCTCGCGCGAGGACCTGTTCACCGTGGTGCTGGAGCAGTTCCAGACCGACACCGCCGACTTTGCCGACTATGTGCTGCCGGCGACCACCCAGCTCGAGCACCTGGACGTGCACCGCTCCTACGGCCACACCTGGGCGCTGATCAACCAGCCGGCGATCGCGCCGCGTGGCCAGGCACTGCCCAACAGCGAGATCTTCCGCCGCCTGGCCGCCGCCATGGGGTTCGACGAGCCTTGTTTCCGCGACGACGACGAAGCGCTGGCGCGGGCTGCCTTCAAGCCCGAGTGGGTGGACTTCGACCGGCTCCAGCGAGAGGGCTACGTCAAGCTCGCGCTGCCCGAGCGGCCGTTTGCCGAAGGCGGCTTCCCGACCCGCAGCGGCAAGGCGCAGGTCGACTCGCCGACGCTCGGCCTGCCCGACCATGTGCCCAACCACGAGTCGGTGCAGTCGACTCCGGAACTGGCGGCGCGGTACCCGCTGGCGATGATCTCGCCGCCGGCGCGCCACTTCCTGAACAGCAGCTTCGTCAACGTCGCCAGCCTGCGCGCGGCCGAGGGCGAGCCGCTGCTGGCGATGCACCCCGACGACGCCCGGGCCCGCGGCATCGCCGAAGGCGACGTGGTGCGCGTGTTCAATGCCCGCGGGACGTATCGCTGCAAGGTCCAGGTCGGCTCGCGGGCCCGGCCCGGGGTCGTCAACGGTCTGGGGATCTGGTGGCGCAAGTTCGGCCTGGACGGCACCAACGTCAACGAGCTGACGAACCAGCGGCTCACCGACATCGGCCGCGCGCCAAGCTTCTACGACTGCCTGGTCGAGGTGGCACTCGAGCGGCGCCAGGCGTCCGTGGTGGCGGCTGACGCATGAAGCCCGGCACGTGCGCTGGCGCCGGGCGTTGACCGTGGCCGGCCTGGGCCTTGCCGGCACGCTGCTCGCCGCGGCGGGTGCGGTGTGCCTGACCAGCGGCTGCTCGACCCTGGGGTACTACGCGCAGGCCGTGGGCGGCCATCTCGAGATCGTCAACCGGGCGCAGCCGGTCGCCGATCTGGTGGCCGACCCGACGGTGCCCGAACGCACCCGCGAGCGCCTGCTGCTCAGCCAGCAGATGCGCGACTTCGCGGTGCGTGAGCTGAAGCTGCCGGACAACCGCAGCTACCGCCGCTACGCCGCACTGGGCCGCAGCAGCGTGGTCTGGAACGTGGTCGCGGCGCCCGAGCTGTCGCTGCAGCTCAAGACCTGGTGCTTTCCGGTCGTCGGCTGCGTCGGCTACCGCGGCTACTACGACGAGGCTGCGGCCCGCGCGCTGGCCACTGAACTGAAGGCCGCTGGCTGGGAGGTCGACGTCTACGGCGTGCCGGCCTATTCGACGCTCGGCAAGACCGAATGGCTGGGCGGCGACCCGCTGCTCGACACCTTCGTCTTCTGGCCCGAGCTCGAACTCGCACGATTGATCTTCCACGAACTGGCGCATCAGGTCGTGTACGCCAACGACGACACCGAGTTCAACGAGTCGTTCGCCACTGCGGTCGAGCGCATCGGCGGCCGCCTCTGGCTGGCGTCACGCCCGCCCGGCAGCGGCCAGCCCCAGGCGCAGGAACGTGTCGCCGCCACGGAAGCGAGGCGAGCCGACTTTCGCCGCCTGAGCTTTGCCACCCGCGACGCGCTGAAGGCGATCTACACCGGCCCGGGCAGCGACGCCGACAAGCGCGTCGCCAAGGCCGCGGCGATGGCCGAATTGCGCGGACGCTATGCCGCCTTGAAGACCGAAGCCGCCACGCGCGGTGGACCCTGGGCCGGCTTTGCGGGCTACGACCCCTGGTTCGAGCGAGCGAACAACGCCTCGATCGCCGTGCTCGCGGCCTACAACGACCTGGTGCCCGCTTTCGAGGCCCTCTGGCAACGCGAAGGCCGCGACTTCGACCGCTTCTATGCCGCGGTGCAGGGCTTGGCCGACTTGCCCAAGGCCGAGCGCCGCGCCAGACTTGCCGCCATTGCACCACCCCCGAACTGAATCACCATGCCCGACATCCGCATCCACCGTGAACACAGCCTGGGCCTGGCCAAGGCGCGCAAGGTCGCCTGGGCCTGGGCCGAGGAGGTGGAGCAGAAGTTCGACATGGAATGCTCGGTGCTCGAAGGCGAGACCAGCGACACGGTCGAGTTCGTGCGCAGCGGCGTCAACGGACGGTTGATCGTGGCGGCGGACCACTTCGACCTGGAAGCCAAGCTCGGCTTCCTGCTGGGGGCGTTCGCCAAGACCATCGAAGGCGAGATCCAGAAGAACCTGGACGCGCAACTCGCCAAGGCCGCCGCGGCGCCAGCCAGGAAGGCCGCCGCCAAGAAGAAGTAAGGCCGACGCCGCGCGGCGACCTTATTTCAGCGACTCGATCAGGTCGACGTACTCGCCCATCGCGTCGTTCTTGGCCTTGCCCTTGACGGCCGCCCAGGCGTCGTACTTGGCACGGCCGACCAGATCCATCATGCCGGGGCGCTTGCCTTCGACGTCGCCCTCGGTGGCCTGCTTGTACAGCGCGTAGATCTGCAGCAGCGTCTGGTTGTCGGGCTTTTCGGGCAGCTGCTTGCTGTCGGCAACGGCTTTGTCGAAGGCGGCTTTGCTTGAGGCCATGGTGGGTGTCTCCGGCAGTGAAAATCGGGGCTTGACGCCGGGGATGTTACCCAGCATCGTGAACCGCACCGACCTCGCGACGCCGCGCATAACAAGGAGAAACCCGATGGCCGACGAACGCATGTCGCGCGTGGATACCGCCTGGCTGCGCATGGACAACGACGTCAATCTGATGATGATCGTCGGTGTCTGGCTGCTGGAGCCGGCGGTGGGTCTGGCCGCCTTGCGGGCAAGGATTGCCGACAAGCTTCTGAAGTACGAGCGCTTTCGGCAATGCGCAGTGGCCGATGCGGCAGGGGCAACCTGGGTCGAGGACACGGACTTCGACATCGCCCGGCATGTGCTGCCGGCCGTGCTGGAACCTGCCGCAGGCCAAAGCGAGCGCGAGGCGCTGCAGTCGCTGTGCGGCCATCTCAGCAGCACGCCGCTGGACCCGACCCGGCCGCTGTGGCAGTTCCACCTGATCGAGCACTACGAGGGCGGCTCGGCCTTGATCGCCCGGATCCACCACTGCATCGCCGACGGCATTGCGCTGATCTCGGTGATGATGAGCATCACGGACGGAGGTGCCGATCCGCCGCGGCGCCGGCCGCGCGAGCCGGCTGCGGGCGTCACGACCGAGGCTGGCGAAGCCGACTGGCTCGCCGACGCGGTGCTCAAGCCGCTGACCGATGTCGCGGTCAAGGCCATCGGGATGTACGGCAGCGGCGTGTCGCGTGGCATCGACATGCTGGCCCACCCGCAAGGCTCGCTGATGGGCTCCATGATGGGCTCCCTGGACATGGCCCGGGGCGGCGCCCAGGTGCTGTCCGACGTCGCCGCGCTGGCGCTGATGGCCGACGACTCGCCCACGCTGCTCAAGGGCAAGCCGGTGGGTCGCAAGCGGGTGGCCTGGAGCGAGCCGCTGCCGCTGGTGGACGTCAAGACGATCGGCAAGGGCCTGGACTGCTCGATCAACGATGTCCTGTTGTCCTGCGTCGCGGGCGCGATCGCGCAGTACCTCGCCGACCGCGGCGACGATCCGACGGGCAAGGACATCCGGGCGATGGTCCCGGTCAACCTGCGTCCGCTCGACAAGGCCTGGCAGCTGGGCAACCGCTTCGGCCTTGCGCCGCTGGTGCTGCCGATCGGCATTGCCAACCCGGTCGAGCGGGTCTACGCGGTGCATCGCCGCATGGCCGAGCTCAAGGGCAGCTACCAGCCGTTGCTGGCGTTTGCCGTGCTGGCGGTCTCGGGCCTGTTCGTCAAGCCGGTCCAGGACGCCGTGACCGGCATGTTCGCCAGGAAGGCGACCGCGGTCATGACCAACGTGCCCGGCCCGGCCCAGCCACTGAAGTTCCTGGGCTCGACGCTGCGCCAGACCATGTTCTGGGTGCCTGCCTCGGGAGACATCGGCATGGGCGTGTCGATCCTCAGCTACGGCGGCGGGGTCCAGTTCGGTCTCATCACCGACGAAAGACTCTGTCCGGACCCGCAGGCCGTCATCGACCGGTTCGCGCCGGAATTCGAGCGCCTGCTGCTGCTGACGATGATGCTGCCCTGGTCGGGCCAGGGCCTGGACGGCTGAGTCGCCTGCGCTGACGACGCGACTGCAGCGTCGGCGTCGGCGTCAGCGTGATCTGACCCGGAATCGCCCCGCATCTCCGCGCACTGCGCCGGGGCCTGTTTGCCTACGATGGTCGACAGATGCCCCTGTCCCCGACGCCCCGTGTCGGGCGTCCGGATGGGCGTCGCCGTGATCCGCGAGCCTGCCGAGCGCCCCTTCATGTCTGACCTGTCGCAACCCCCGCTGACCCTGCTGCCGACCGAAGGCGAGGCCGGATTCGCCTGGCCGACACCGGACCTTTCGGCCTACCCCCGGCCGGCGGCCACCCCGGTGGCGCTCGGTTGCCAGATCGAGGGCCTGAACAAACGCACCTTGGCCGGGCGGCTGCTGGCATTCGACCCCCAGCGCGAGAAGATGCGGGTTCAACTGGCCGGCTCGCGCGGGCCGATGACCCTGCGCTTCGGACAGTTCCGGCGCCTGCGCCTGCTGGATCCGCTGCTGGCGATCCAGGCTTCTGACGGGACGCCGCACGACCTGCAGGCGATGGCCGGGTCCCCGTTCCGGCTGACGATGCGCGAAGGCCCGGTCTGGGAGGGCACGACGCTCGATCCGGTCGAGGACACCGCGGGCCTGTACTTCTTCGAGCCGCTGGCGCCGGACGGCGACGGCACGCTGAGGCGGACCTTCGTGCCGCGGTCAGCCTACGATCGGCTGGAGTTGGGCATGCGCATCGGCGAGGCGCTGATCGACCAGCACTCGGCCACCCCCCAGCAGGTCGAGCAGGCCCTGTTGGAGCAGGAGCGGCTGCGCCAGCAGAAGCTCGGCGAGGTGCTGCTGCTGCAGAACATCATCAGCCCCGACGAACTGGCCTTGGCGCTGGAGCGTCAGAGCTCGATGCCCATGGTGCGCATCGGCGAGGCCTTGACGGCATTGGGCTTCATCACCGAAGCGCAGCTGCAGGAGGCACTGGTCCAGCAGCGCAGCGACCGCAGCGTGCCGCTCGGAGAGTTGCTCGTTCGCCAGGGTCTGGTCTCGCGCGCCGACCTGCAAACGGCACTGTCCCGCAAGATGGGCTACCCGCTGGTCGACGTCGGCGGTTTCCCGGTCGAGCCTGATGCCGTGGCCCGAATCCCGCTGGCGGTCGCGAGCCGACTGCCGGCCTTGCCGCTGATGCTGCGCGGCGGGCGGCTGGTGGTGGCACTCGAGGACCCGAGCAACCGGCGTGCGCTTGACGAGCTCGAGTTCGCAGCGCAGTGCAAGGTGCTGCCGGCGCTCGCCCGGGCTGGCACCTTGGACTCGGCGGTTGCCCGCGCCTACGAGGGCCGCACCGACGCCAATCCTGGTGGTGGTGCCGTGGTCGGCGGGGCGATGCAGGATCGCGACACCGAGAACGCCACCAAGCTGCTTGCCGAACTGGAGCAGAGCGACACCAACTTCGAAGAAGACGAGCTCGGCGCCGTGTCGCAGAGCGACAACCAGCTCGTGCGCCTGATCAACTCGATGATCCTCGAGGCGCAGTCCCAGGGGGTTTCGGACATCCATGTCGAATGCCTGCCCGGTCGCGAGAAGATCCGGATCCGCTTCCGCCGCGACGGCCAGATGCGCGCCTACATGGAACTGCCGCCGACCTACCGCAGTGCCCTGATCGCGCGCATCAAGATCATGTGCGACCTCGACATCGCCGAGCGCCGCAAGCCGCAGGACGGCAAGATCAACTTCGCCAAGTTCGTCGCCGGCTCCAAGCTCGAGCTGCGGGTGGCGACCATCCCGACCTCGGGCGGTGTCGAGGACGCGGTGCTGCGGCTCCTGGCGAGCAGCAAGCCGATCCCGCTGGACAACCTCGGCTTGTCGCCACGCAACCTCGAGCAGATCAAGACCGGCATGCAGCGCCCGCACGGCATGCTGCTGTGCGTCGGACCGACCGGTTCCGGCAAGACGACGACGCTGCACTCGGCGATCTCGACCATCAACACGCCGGAGCGCAAGATCTGGACCGCCGAGGACCCGGTCGAGATCACCCAGGCCGGATTGCGCCAGGTGCAGGTGAACCCGAAGATCGAATGGACCTTCGCCAAGGCGCTGCGCGCGTTCCTGCGGGCCGATCCGGACGTGATCATGGTCGGCGAGATCCGCGACGCCGAGACCGCCCAGTGCGCCGTCGAGGCCTCGCTCACCGGTCACCTGGTGCTGTCGACCCTGCACACCAACAGTGCCCCCGAGACGGTGACACGGCTGCTGGACATGGGCATGGACCCGTTCAACTTTGCCGACGCGCTGCTGGGCGTGCTGGCCCAGCGCCTGGTGCGCCGACTGTGCACGCACTGCCGGATTGGCGAGCTCGCCAGCGCCGAGGACGAGGAGGAACTGGTCCACGACTTCCTGCACGTCTACGAGAATGAAGACGTCAAGGCGGCCGGCGTGCAGGCCCCCGATGCCGATGCCCTGCTCGCCGAGTGGCGGGTCCGCTTCGGCAGCGGGGGACACATCACCCGCTACCGGCCGGTGGGTTGCCCGCGCTGCGACGGAACCGGTTTCCGGGGGCGCGCGGGCATCCACGAGTTGATGATGGCCACACGCGGGCTGCGCCACCTGGTGCAGACCAGCGCGTCGGCCGCGGCGCTGCAATGCCGGGCGCTGCAGGAGGGCATGCGCACGTTGCGCCAGGACGGCATCGAGAAGGTGCTGGCCGGCGTGACGACCATCAAAGAGGTGCGCGCCAACTCCTGAGTCCAGTCGGGTGCCTGCGGCCGCCGAACGTGCAGGAATGCACGCTTCGTGGCGGCGCTGTGGGCAGTCGACCCTTCAGCGCCTGCGGCTCGCGGCCGATGGGAAGGCGTGACCTTGTCGCTTTGCACGGGCCGGCCTTGCGGTCGGGTGCCCCCATGAAACTGCATCCCCTCGTGGGCGCCGCTGCCGTGGCGCTGCTGCTTGTCGGCGTCGGGCCGTCATGGGCGCAGACCCGAGTCGCCGCCGAGCCCGGCGACAACCAGCCGACCGTGCTCCGTGCGCCGAGTGCAAAGGGCTGGCCGCTCGTGATTTCGGCGCCCGGCCACTACACGCTCAACGCGCCGCTGGTTGTGCCGGCAGGCCAGTCGGCACTGCGAATCGTGGCGCCCCAGGTGACGATCAACCTGAACGGCCACGCCATCGCCGGCCCCGGGCTGTGCCGTCTGAACACGCGATTCGCCATCGCCTGCCAGGGCAACAGCGACACCGGCGTGGCGCAAGGTGTCCAGATCGACGCCCTGGCGCACGATGCCGTGGTGCGCGACGGCACGATCAGTGGCTTCGAGACCGGACTGTCATTCCGCGCCGCCGGGCGCATCGAGCGGCTGCGCGTCAGCCACAACAGCCTGGTCGGGGTCGAGCTGCATGGCGGGGCGGTGCTGCAGGTGCACGAGCTGCGCGCCGAGCTCAACGACACGGCCCTCTTCGCGGGGGACGGCCGCTTCAGCATCGAGCGCGCCCAGCTCCAGTTCAACGGCATTGCCGTACGTGCCGACCGGGCCAGCCTGATCGCCGACAGCCTGATCTCGGACAACGGCCTGGGCCTGGATGGCGCCGTCGCCCAGCGCGGCAGCCGGATCAGCGAAAACCGGATGGACGCGAGCCCGAGGCGGTTCTGACGCTTCACGGAGGGCCGGCGCTCAAGTGAATGCCTGGCAAGGCGACCCGGGTCCGCAAGTTCGCGCCGGGGCTGGGAGGGTTTTGCTCTTGAGGTCAGACCCGTGGCGGCTTGGAAGCAACACCATGGTCGACCAAGAGAGACACCGGCCAATTCCAGGAGGTCATCGTCACCGGCGGCCGCCGGCTCGAAAACAGGAGGGACGTTCCCGTGTCGGTTTCGGCGATCAAGGGCGAAGCCCTGGACACCTACAACGCCAGCGGCCAGGACGTCCGGGCGCTGTCGGGCCGGGTGCCGAGCCTGAACATCGAGTCTGACTTCGGTCGCACCTTCCTGCGCTTCTACATCCGGGGCCTGGGTGATACCGACTTTGACTTGAACGCCTCTCAACCGGTGACTTCCCCGGGGGCAGAGCCAAAACGACACCGGCATCAAGAACCCCGTGGCCGGCAAGGTGCTGATCGGTGGAAATCCGATGCGGTCGCCACGCACGGGAAAGCGGCCGTCGAACAGGATGGGCAAGGGATCGCCGCTCAATGGCGCGTCCGCCGGGCCCGGGTGTTGTGCGTGGACATGCAGATGCGGCTCACCGGTGTTGCCCGAGTTCCCCACCGAGCCCAGCCAGACGCCCGTGGCGACGGCGTCGCCCACACGGACCTGGACGCTTCCCGGGCTCAGATGGCCGAGCAGCACGTCGGCCTGATCGCAGCGCAGCATGACGTGGTTGCCCGCCATGTGCTCGCAGTCCATCTGCGGCACCTGCATGTCGGGCAGACCGTCCACCGCCAGCACGACCTGGCCAGCGCACGGTGCCAGAACGCGGGTGCCGTAGATGCGATAGGCCCGCGGGTCTGCCGGCTGCAGACCCTGCGCGCGCAGCCCGAGGCCATCCAGCCGCACGAGATCGACGCCATAGGATTGCCCACGCCAATCGCGGAACCGGGGCACGCTGGCATCGAGCGTTTCGATATGGGCGTTGGTGCTGGAGTCGCGGCCGCCGTTGACGACGAGGTAGCGGCCCGGCTCCAGCGGGAATGCCAGGTTCACCGTTGGCAGCGGCGGCACCGTCCGGCTGCGCCATGCAGTGACGATGCCGTAGGCTGAGGACACACCCAGTGTCGTGAACAGGGCTGCAACAACCCACGCGCCCGGGGTCCGGGGATGTGGGGACGCAAAAGGGCGGCGCCTGTGCAGCCCCAGCCACGCAGCGGCCACGAGGCCCGCACCGAACCCCCAGGGCGCCCACCACGGCGGCACCAGCCAGATGCCGAGCGAGGCGGCGGCCCACAGACAGGCGGCACTGGCGGCAAACTGCAACAAGAAGCCTGACGCGCTGCGTGGCGACGCCAGCGCCATCCACAGAATCAGGGCCACGGGCACCGCGGCCTGGGCGAGATAGAGGCTGTTCATGGCTTCGCCTGGACGGAATGCCGGGGTGGGCCCACCGCGCCGCGTTGACCCATCAGCCCGAATGCCACAAGAGCCAGCAGAACCAGCATGGCGACCACGAACGCGTAGGCCCGATGGCTGGCTTCAGTGGGCAGCACCGGCACGACGGTCGGCCAGAAGTTGATGGCAGTGTGCAGCACCAATGCCGCCACCACGCTGCCCGCGGTGCGCTGGACCAGCCACGCGAACAGGACGGACATGGCCACGACGCTCAGCAAGAACAGCGCGAGCGGGATGTGGGCCTGCGAGGTGCCATCGATGAAGAACAGCGGCAGGTGCCACACGCCCCACACCAGCCCCAAGCCCAGGCTGGCGTTGCGCCGCCCCCACCGTTCCTGCAGCATGGGCAGTGCAAAGCCGCGCCAGCCGAACTCTTCACCCAGAGGCCCGCCCAGCAGCAGGATCAGCGGCAGATTCACGAGGGTCATCAGCCAATGCCCGGATGCGGGCGACGTGGCGATGGCGCCACCCAGCGCGATGTGCAGGCCCGCCGCGATGGACATCACGGCCAGCGGCAAGAGCAGCGCGAAGGCCCACCAAGCCCAACCGATGCGCCACCGCAGGCAGCGTCCCAACCAGGCGCGCAGGCCCAGCCACTTGCGGGTGCTCGCAACCACCACCACTGCGGCAAGGCTGGGCCCGAAGCTGCCGGCAAACATCAGCAGCGTCGCCAGCCAGGGCCACTGCGCCTTGATGACGGGCGACAACCCCCAGCAAGCCCAGGACCAGACAAAGGTCAGCATCAAGAAGCTTGGCAGGGGTGCCCGCCTGAGCCGGTGCGCCAGACTCACGGCGAGAACTCGCAGCGCAGCTTCTGGACGGTCCCGATGAGGGACGCCTTGCGGCCCTCAGGCCGCACCCGGGAGGCTTCACCGGCCATCGGAATCAGCATGCCGTCCTTTCCCACGCCCGCACCTCGGCGCGCACGGAAGCGATCAAGTTGGCGTCGTTGAGGCAGAACAGCAAGGTCAGGTGATCGGGCCATCGACGACGGTGGCGTTGGCGCAAGCGTCGTCGATGGCGTCACGCCGCGCGCCCTGGCTGGGCCGCAAACGCAGTGGGATTCCACGGGCTATCCGCAAGGCAGCGCATCTCCACCTGCGCGGGCACGCCGGGAAAGACATCCACCTGGGAATTCCAAAGAACGCCTGGCCTGCGTGTCAAACCTCGCGGGTGAGGGCAGCCGGCCCTGCGCGCCAACGCTGCCCGATTCGAGCAGGCTGATGTGCACGCGAACCAGCGCGCCTAGCGCAAACCTCAGCCACATCAGCACGTTCATCGCAGTTCCATGGGCTCTCATCGTGCCGATCACACCAGCACGGCCTCGACCGGCCGTCGCAGCGAGCGCGGCATCACCGGGCCGCGACCGAATCGCACGACCAGGTCGGGCCGCTGACCCGTCAGGCCCAGTGCGGCAGCGAAGGGCGGGCGCAGCGCCGAGACTTCAACGGGCTGGTTCAGGAAGGCATTGCGGATTCCCAGCGCCGTGGCCTGCAGCGCGAAGCGCTCGTAGCAGCGCCCCACCTCCACCCAATGCGCCTTGTCGGCGGCTTGGCCGACGAAGATCGCGATGCCGGCGGAGCTGCGTACCTGTCGCGCAGCCTTTTCGTTCTCGCCCTTCGGGGCGAGGAGCCACCGAAACGTCAGGTCGCCGATCCAGGACGGGATGTTCGGATTGCCCGTGCACACGCTGTACAGCCCGTCGCGGGTGCGAACGGCATCGGCGCCGTTGAAGCGGATCCAGGCCTTCAGCTCCTTGACGAAGGCGGCATCGGCCAGCTGCGCCGTGTTGCCTTCAATCACGTAGTCCAGCGTCTGCTCCATCGCCGCTCGCTCCGTCAGCAGCAGCAGGCGCACGGTGTCCGAACTGCCGACGCGTTGCAGCAGCGCCAGTTCTTCGACCGACAGCGGCTTGCCGTCGTAGTTGCCTCGTGTGCACTGGCGGGCGGGGATGGCCGTGAACAGGGGTGTGGTCTGAGCTCGAGTGGGTTCAAGCGCCACGCGCACCGCGTCGCCGGTTGGGTCGAACTGCACCTCGCCCTTGAGGCCGTGCGCGAGTGCGGCCTGTATCAGGTTCTCGGTGGCGCAGCCCAGCGAGACGAAGACGTGATGGTCGTCCGGGTCGACAGCAGGGCAGCGACGCGCCAGGTCGGGAAGGACGGTGATGGATCGGCCGTTGCCGTCGAGTGCGAACCTCCAGCACTGCGTGTTGTGGCTGGACGGGGCCAGCGTGGCGTGGCGAACCAGCTCCCGACCGAGTGCGGCGCCACTGCGCCCCGTCACGGCACCCGACTGCCAAATGCGCGCAGCGACCGCTTCGTAGCCATCCGCTGCGGGCTCTTGGGAACAGCCGGAAAGCGCCAAAGGGCTGGCCACCCAGTACGGCGCCGAGGCGGCAAACTGTCTGCGAGTGATCATGATCTCAGTGTCCAAGGTTGTCCGCCCGCGGTCGCCAGCAGAGCCACGCCCACCGCGCCGGAAGCAATGAGCCCGAGGTCAGGCTGCACGCCGAGGAGAAACGCAGCCTGGGCACCGACAAGGCACCACAACACGGGAACGATCAAGGGGCTGCGCGGTGTTGGCGGCACTGCGAAGCACAGCATGCCGATGGTGAAGATCGTCGTCGGGCACGGCAGCATCGAGAGCGCGGCAAACGCATAGGCGGGAGGACTGATGCGCGAAATGAAGGCCAGGTGGTAGGCCAGGGCGATCCAGGCCCAGAGCACCCCGAGGATGGCGGACACGGCAACGCCCGACCAGGGCCGAGGTCTCAGCGCCGCAACCACTGCGGCCAGAGCCATGGCGACCAGGAACCACGGTGCCGGCCACATGGAAGTGTTGTAGTCACGGAAGACACCGTGAAACTGCTCGATCATGAACGGGAGCGCCATCGCCGTTCAGGGTAGGCGCGAAAGGCAGCGGCGGTCTGTGGGCTGTCGAACACGGCGCGACAGCCCTCGGTCAAGCAGTCGAACACCGTGCCAGAGCAACCGGCGCGCATCCGCCTGCACGCGTCCGGTTGTCGACGCCGCAGGCCATCAACGAGAGCCAGGAGAACGCTGAGAAGAACGGTGCCGGGACAGTGGCGATTGAAGTTCGTTGGGCTGCTTGAAAGCAGGGCTCGGTGGGCTGCCGCTGATGGCCGACTGCCGGCACGCCCGAACGGCGGGTACTGAGCCGTTCGCTTCGACACAGAACCTGGACGTGGTTGACCTCAGTGGCGAGCGCCGCTTGAGGGCTCGGATGGACGGGTCCTCTGGCCCCGGCTTGGCTCCCAGGCGTCCTGCGTGCCTCGCCTAAGATGCTCGGCTTCATGAACGAACCGATCTCCACCGCCGAGTTGCTGAAGGGCGATCTCTCTGCCCACACGCCCATGATGCAGCAGTACCTGCGCATCAAGGCCGAGCACCCCGAGACGCTGGTGCTCTATCGCATGGGCGATTTCTACGAGCTGTTCTTCGACGACGCGAAGAAGGCGCATCGCCTGCTGGACATCACGCTCACCGCACGTGGGCAGAGCGCTGGCGAGCCGGTCGTGATGGCCGGTGTGCCGGTGCATGCCCTGGAGGGCTACCTCGCGCGGCTGGTCAAGGCCGGCGAGGCGGTCGCGATCGCCGAGCAGGTGGGCGACGTCGCGACGGCCAAGGGGCCCGTCGAGCGCAAGGTGGTGCGCGTGGTCACGCCCGGCACCCTGACCGACGGCGAGCTGCTGGCTGAGCGAGCCGACACCCGGCTCGTGGCCTTGCACCGGGCAGCGCCGGCCAAGGGCCGTGCGGTCGTGGGCGGACCGGCGTTTGGTCTGGCCTGGCTGACACTGGCCAGCGGCGAGCTGGGCCTGGCGGAGTGCAGCGAGGCCGAGCTGCCCGCGTGGATGGCGCGGCTGGAACCCGCCGAGCTGTTGTTCGACCGCGATTCGCCCACCCCGCTGCCGGCGGCTGCCTTGGCGCTGAACGTGCCGCGCACCGGCCGCGCCGGCTGGCAATGGGACAGCGCGCTTGGCGAGCGCAAGCTGTGCGCGCAGTTGCAGGTCGCCAGCCTGGACGGGCTGGGCGCGCAAGGCCTGCCGCTGGCCCATGCCGCAGCCGCGGCCTTGCTGGCCTATGCCGAACACACCACCGCTGGTGCGGCCAGTGGCGCCAGTGCTGCCACCTTGCCGGCGCTGGCCCATGTGCGACACGTCACGGTCGGCCGCAGTCAGGAGCTGCTGACGCTGCCGCCGGCCACGCAACGCAACCTCGAGCTGGTGCAGACGCTGCGTGGCGAAAGCGCGCCGACCTTGCTGTCGCTGCTCGACACCTGCGCCACCGGCATGGGCAGCCGCCGCCTGCGCCACTGGTTGACGAACCCGCGACGCGACCGCGGCGAGGCCGTGGCGCGCCAGCGTGCGGTCCAGGCCCTGATCGAGGCGGGCTACGAGCCGCTGCGCGTGGCACTGCGCGGGGTCAGCGATGTCGAGCGCACCAGCGCCCGGCTGGCGCTGGGCCAGGTCCGCCCGCGTGAGCTGGCCGGCCTGCGCGACACGCTCGCGGCCCTGCCCGCGCTGCGTGCCGCCTTGCCCGACCTGGCGCACGACGCGGCGCCGCTTCTGCTGCGCGAGCTGGCGTCGGCACTGGCCCCGGACGCGGCGATCGCCGAGGCGCTGTGTGCGCTGGCGGCCGAGCCGGCACCGCTGCTGCGCGACGGCGGTGTCATCGCCGATGGCGTCGACGACACGCTCGACGAGCTGCGCGGCATCGGCGCCAATTGCGACGCCTACCTGCTGGACCTGGAGCGCCGCGAGCGTGACCGCACCGGGATCCCGAACCTGCGCGTGGCCTTCAACAAGGTCCATGGCTTCCACATCGAGGTCACGGCGTCGCAGCTGTCGCGGGTGCCGGCGGACTATCAGCGCCGGCAGACGCTGAAGAATGCCGAGCGCTTCATCACGCCCGAGCTCAAGGCCTTCGAGGACAAGGCCCTGTCGGCGCAGGAACGATCGCTGGCCCGCGAGAAGTGGCTCTACGAGCAGCTGCTCTCGGCCTTGCTGCCGCACCTGCCGGCGCTGCAGGCCCTGGCCGCGGCCCTGGCGGCGCTCGACGTGCTGGCCTGCCTGGCCGAGAGGGCGGCGACGCTGCACTGGTGTGCGCCGCAGTTCGTGCCGCAGCCCTGCATCGACATCGTCGCCGGACGCCATCCGGTGGTGCAGGCGCGGCTGAACGAGACCACCGGCGCGCCGTTCATCGCCAACGACTGCCGGCTTGACGCGCGGACCAAGATGCTGGTGATCACCGGGCCCAACATGGGCGGCAAAAGCACCTTCATGCGCCAGGTGGCGCTGATCGTGCTGCTGGCGGCCGTCGGCTCGTATGTGCCGGCCAGCGCCTGCCGGCTGGGGCCGATCGACGCCATCCACACCCGCATCGGCGCCAGCGACGACCTGGCCAACGCGCAGTCGACCTTCATGCTCGAGATGACCGAGGCGGCTGCGATCCTGCACGGCGCGGGCGAACACAGCCTGGTCCTGATGGACGAGATCGGCCGCGGCACCAGCACCTTCGACGGTCTGGCGCTGGCGTCGGCCATCGCCAGCCACCTGCACGACCGGCTGCGCGCGTTCTGCCTGTTTGCCACCCACTACTTCGAGCTGACCGAGTTCCCCGTGGGCCATCCTCAGGCGGCCAACTGGCACGTCAGCGCGGCCGAAAGCGGGCGCGACATCGTCTTCCTGCACCAGCTCGAGCCCGGCCCGGCGAGCCGCAGCTACGGCGTGCAGGTGGCGCGGCTCGCCGGCATGCCACCCGCCGTGCTGCGCCAGGCGCAGGCGACGCTGCAGGCGCTGGAGTCGCAGGCTGCGGCGCAGCAGGCGCAGATCGACCTGTTTGCCGCCGCGCCGGTGTCGTTGACCGATGCCGAGACCGCGGTCGTGCCCGGCGTGGCTGCGGTGTCGGCGGTGTCGGCCGTGGAAGCCGCGCTGGCACAGATCGACCCCGATGCGCTGAGCCCGCGCGACGCGCAGGCGGCGCTGTACCGGCTGAAGAGCCTGCTCGAAGAGACCACCGCTTCCCTGGAGCCCAACCCGTGACCTACTGCGTCGGCATCCGCCTGGACCAAGGCCTTGTCTTCCTGTCCGACTCGCGTACCAATGCCGGTCTGGACGCGATCAGCACCTTCCGCAAGATGATCATCTACGAGCGCCCGGGCGACCGCTTCATGGTCATGCTGTCGGCCGGCAACCTCTCGATCAGCCAGAGCGTGCGCGAGATCCTGCAGGTCGAGAAGCTCGAGCGGGGCGGCGGCCAGGAGCCGTTGACGATCTGGAACGCGCCGTCGATGTTCGACGCGGCGCGCGTGCTGGGCAGCGCGGTGCGCCGCGTCTACGCCACCGACGGCGCGAGCTTCAAGGCCGCAGGCATCGACTTCAACGCCAGCATGATCTTCGGCGGCCAGATCGCCGGCGAGGCGATGCGCCTGTTCCTCGTCTATTCGGCCGGCAACTTCATCGAGGCGACGCGCGAGACGCTGTTCTTCCAGGTCGGCGAAAGCAAGTACGGCAAGCCCATCCTCGACCGCGTGCTGACCCCCGCGACCGAACTGGCCGAAGCCGCCAAGTGCGCGCTGGTGTCGATGGACTCGACGCTGAAGTCCAACCTGAGCGTCGGCCTGCCACTGGACCTGCTGGTCTACCGCGAGGGCACGTTCCAGAGCGAGCAGCATGTCTGCATCGACGAGCACAACCCGTACTTCCAGATGATCCGCAGCACCTGGGGCCAGCGCCTGCGCGAGGTCTTCGAGGGCATCGAGGACCCGCAGTGGCAGCCCGACGCCGCGGGCACCGGCCAGCACCCGCTGCTGGCCAGCAGTGCGCGCTACGAGCCGATGCGCAAGATCGGCCACCCGGGCGAGAAGATCGTCTGAGGCGCGGCCGGTCGAGTCGGCCCAAGAGGTGACGAAGGCAATCGACGGCTGAGCCGCTGCCCCCTGCGTGGGGGGCGCAAGCTGCAATCGACGCGAATTGACCTGCATCGAAGGATCGATGACGGCGATCTGCAGTTTGTCAGCATGCCTGTACCCCGCATCAAGTACCGCGGGCAGGAGATCTCCATGAATCGAAACTCGACGCGCGTCGGTGCCCACTGCGTTGCAGCCCTGGCTCTTGTGGTCACAGCCGGTTGGGCACATGCGCAGCCCAAGTACGAAGTCCTGCTTTCCAACGTCAAGGTCGAGGCGTTCGGCCAAACCGCTGGTTCGGCGAAGGATCAGGCGATTGATGTACCCGTGTTCCTGTGTCGCACTCCCTCGCGGGACGACCAATCAAGTCCGCTGCTCGGTGGCGAGACACTGACCGGCGCACGAGGGTTCGAGGTCTGTACCGCTGGACGAACGATGGCGACCCAAGGCGACCTGGTCCGGGTGCATCAGGTCTACATCGACGCCAACGCCAAAGGGTCGCAATGCAATGCCGTCCCGCCCCACCAGGTCCTGTTCAAGGAGAACAAGCGGCAGACGGTGTTCGGCGACGGTGCATCCAAGGTGTTGGATCTTGTGATGTCCAAGCTGCTTCCTGGCCTGACGACCGCCGGGGCGAAGGAAACCAAGAGCGAGGTTGGCCCCCGCTGGTGCGTCGCCAGCCGGGAAGAAAGACTGATGCACACGCGTGCACTGCTGGACTTCAAAGTGCGCAAGGACAGCAAGGCCGAAGGCGACATCCTGGCGTCGACCGAAGTCGTATCCGGACCGGCCGAGCATGTGTTCCTGAGCGGCGATGCCTTGCCCGGCGGCGCCAAGGAACTGCGTTGGGATCAAGCCAAGAAGCGCCTGGCCGCCCAGTCGGACCCCCAGCAGATCTATCTGGGCGTGAACTACATGCTCGGGGATCTTTGGGGGAGATACGACGCGGCTGACACCAAGCGCATCACGCTGAAACTGATGCTGTCGCCGACACGCCGCCCGTTCGACAGCGCCGGCATTGGCATCGGCTATCGATTTGCCGACGGTGTGTTCACCAAGGGCGACAGCAAGGCCGGCGATGGAGGTTTCATGCTCTTCGTCGGCCACTTTTGGACCAAGTCCGACTCGGTCGACGCCGCTGGGGCGCCAGTGACCAATGGCGGGCGCGAGAAGAGTTGGCGGATTGGAGTCAGCTACAGCCTGGACACCTTGCTGGGCTGGGTCAACAAGTGAGACCGTGGCGGGCCGGAAGCCCGCCCGCGGCGCCGCTCATGCGGTTTCGAACCGCCCCAGCCGCACCGCCGTGCCACCGGGCTTGAGGTTGTTCGTACCGGGCATCACGAGCACGGTGTTGTCGTAGGGCGCGTGCCAGACGTGGCCGTTGTCCTCGGCGATCGGGGTGCCGGCGTGCGCGATCACGCTCATCGCGACCACAGGCACGAGAAAGCGAAAGGCCTCGCTGCGGGCGACCAGCGGCTCGGTCACGCGGACCAGCCGTTGTGTCGCCGGTGGCGTCAGCCGCTGGTGGGCCTGCGCCCAGGCGGCGTCGGCCAGTCCGGTCAGCGCCAGAAAGCGCACCAGGGTGTCGATGGCCACGTCGGCGGCAGCGCGCTCCCAGTGCTGGCCGCACTCGATCAGCAAGGCGCGCTCGGGTGCTTCGGCACGGCCGAAGGCGCCGCGCTCGATCATGCGCAGGCCGGCGGGGTGGCCGGTGTCGATCAGCAGGTCGCCCGGGACCCCCAGCTCGCGGGCGAAGGCGGCGTTCTTGTCCAGCTGCCCGCAGACCATCAGCGGCGCGCAGGGCTCGCCCATCGAATGGATGTCGAGCAGCAACTCGCTGGCGTCGACAAAGGGCCGCAGCTCACGCGCGCGTCGAAGCTCAGATGAGTCCTCGGGGCCGAGCAGCACCTTGTCGTCCCAGACCCGGTTCAGGTCCTCGTCGACATAACGCGACGCGAAGGGGTCGGCCACGTCGAATCGACGGTAGGCTGCGACGTTGGCAAAGGCCAGAACCAGGCGCCCGCATTGGGGCCGGAACCCCTGCGTGAGCAGCCAGTCGAGCGCGATCGCGCCGCAGATCTCGTTGCCATGGGTCAAGGCCTGCACCATGACGCGTGGTCCGGGCCGGCCGCTGTCGAAGGCGTGCACCCAGTCGACACCGGTGTCGCCATCCCGCCAGGGCTCCAGGTCCGGGGGCGCCAGCTCGATGGCGGGCAGGTCCTTGCGGGTCGTGCTCATGGCGTGTCCTCCTCCAGGCGGTCGATCAGCCGGTCGACCAGGCGCATCAGCGTCGCTTGCAGCGTGGCGAACCCACGGTGCTTTTCGATCCGGTCGCTGTGCATGTACAGCCGCTTGTTGACCTCGAGCTGCAGGCTGTGGCGGCCGAGGGCGGGCGCACTGTAGGCCCGCACCAGTTCCACGCCCTTGAACGGGTCGTTGATGCGCACGTCCAGCCCGGCGGCGGCCAGTTCGTCGCGCACGAAGGCGGTCACCCAGGGCGCGCAGGTGCTGCCGTCGCGGTCGCCGAGCACGATGTCCGCACGCGGCAGTCCGGCCACGCCTTCGATGTCGCGGCTGCTGCTTTCGCCCATCGAGTGGCAGTTGATGTGCAGCACCTGGCCGTGGTCGGCTGCGGCATCGGCGATCAGACGGCTCAAGGTGTCGTGATAGGGCGTGTGGCAGCGGGCGATCCGCTGGCGGATCTCGGCGTTGGCAAGCCGGCGCTCGTAGATCGGCGCGTCGTTCAGCAGCTTGCGCCAGATCAGCGCGATGCCGATGGCGGCCTTGCCGGTTGGCGCCAGAGGGCCGTCCCAGTCTTCCGCGAACAGCGCCGGGTCCAGATCGTCGGCGGCGCGGTTGGGGTCCAGGTAGGTGCGCGGAAACTGCGCCGCGAGCAGCGGCACGCCGCGCGTGGTGGCCGGCAGCCAGAGCTCGTCGATGAACGAGTCCTCGCCTTCGCGCAACTCGGCCACGCTGCGCACGCTGCCAAAGTCCGGCGGCATCCAGGTGCCGGAATGGGGTGAATCCAGCACCAGGGGGACCGTCGCGCGGGCAGGGCCGTGCACCAGGATGGGGGGCGGGGGTTGAGCTTCCATCAGGGTGCCGAGTATCTCTTTGCCCGAAAGGCTTGCAGCCGATGGCCGGGCCACCCGCCGCGACGCCGGTCCTGCCCCGGGTTTGACCGGGGCAGTGGGGCTCTGCCCAGTGGCTAGCATGCCAACGGCCTGCGGCTGTGGCGGCATGGCCCGAGTCTTGCTGGTAGTTTTCCGAACGTCCTTTTGCCTTGAGGTTCTCCATGAGCGATCGTCACGACCCGACCCCCGACACCGAACAGCAGATCCGCCACTGGGTCGACGAAGTGCGCCAGGGCGCGCTGCCGCGGCGTGGCTTCATCGCCCGCATGGTCGGGCTGGGGCTGACGGCGCCGATGGCTTCGATGATCCTGATGCACGAGGGCATCGCCCAGACCACCCCGACCTTTGCCTACAAGGGCACCCGGCGTGGCGGTGGCGGGCCGCTCAAGCTGATCTGGTGGCAAGGTGCGGTGCACCTGAACCCGCACTTCGCCGGTGGCACCAAGGAGCAGGACGCGACGCGCATCTTCTATGAGCCGCTCGCCGGCTGGGACGCCGAAGGCAACCTGGTCCCGATGCTGGCGGCCGAGATCCCCAGCCGCGCGAATGGCGGCGTGTCCGCCGACAGCCGCAGCGTCACCTGGAAATTGAAGCGCGGCGTCACCTGGCACGACGGCAAGCCCTTCACCGCCGACGACGTGGTCTTCACGGTCGCCTACGCCGGCGACCCGGCGACGTCGACGGTCACCGTGGCGACCTACCGCGACCTGAAGGCCGAGAAGATCGATTCGCATACCGTGCGCATCACCTACGCCAAGCCGACGCCTTTCTGGGCCGAGGCTCTGACCGGCAACCAGGGCATGATCCTGCCCAAGCACGTGTTCGAGCCCTTCACCGGCGGCAAGTCGCGCGAGAACCCGGCCAACGTCAAGCCGGTGGGAACCGGGCCGTACGAGTTCGTGGACTTCAAGCCCGGTGACATGCTGCGCGGCAAGGCCTACATGGGCTACCACGTGGCCAACCAGCCGTTCTTCGACACGCTCGAGGTCAAGGGCGGCGGCGACGCGCTCAGCGCCGCGCGCTCGGTGCTGCAGACGGCCGAGTTCGACTTTGCCTGGAACCTGGCCGTCGAGGACGAGCTCCTCAAGCGCATGGAGGACGGCGGCAAGGGCAAGCTGACCTTCCTGCAGGGCAGCGACATCGAGTTCATCTCGCTGAACGCAAGCGACCCCTGGAACGAGGTCGACGGCGAGCGCGCCAGCATGAAGAGCAAGCACCCGATCTTCCAGGAGAAGGCGGTGCGCGACGCGATGACGATGCTGATCGACCGCAAGGGCGTGCAGGACTTCATCTACGGCCGCGGTGGCATCGCAACGAGCAACTTCCTGAACAACCCGGCGCGGTTCCGCAGCCCGAACACCCGGTACGAGTTCAACATCGCCAAGGCCAACCAGGTGCTCGAGGCCGCGGGCTGGAGACGCGGGTCCGACGGCATCCGTGCCAAGGGCGACCGCAAGCTCAAGTTCGTGTTCCAGACCTCGGTCAGCCAGCCGCGCCAGAAGTGCCAGGCCATCATCAAGGACGCCTGCAAGCAGGCCGGCATCGAGCTCGAGTTGAAGAGCGTGACCGCGGCGGTGTTCTTCGGCAGCGATGCGGCCAACCCGGACACCTACCAGAAGTTCTGGGCCGACATGCAGATGTACACCACGAACATGGCCCAGCCGGATCCGCAGATCTTCATGGAGCAGTTCACCACCGAGCAGATCGCGCAGAAGGCCAACAAGTGGGCCAGCCGCAACCTGGTGCGCTGGAGCAACGCCGAGTACGACGCCACGTTCAAGGCCGCGCAGGTCGAGTTCGACGCCGTCAAGCGGGCGGCGATGTTCGTCAAGATGAACGACCTCGTGGTCGGCGACGCCCATGTGATCCCGCTGTTCAACCGGCCGCGGCCGCGCGGCATCGTGAACAAGCTGAACACCGTGCTGTCGGGGTGGGACAACGACACCTGGATGCTCGGTTTCTGGACCCGCGACGCCTGATCGCGCAGCCGTCACCTGCAGACTGACGGGCGTCCTGCTTGTTCCATTACATCGTCCGCCGCATCCTGATCGCGGTGCCCAGCCTGCTGGGCATCAGCGCGATCCTGTTCGGCGTGCTGGCCCTGGCTCCGGGCGACCCGTTCGAGGAACTGGCGCAGAACCCCAACGTCCCGCCCGAGGTGCGCTTGGCGCTGCGGGCGCAGTTCGGCCTGGACGATCCGATCTGGCAGCGCTACTTTCACTGGCTGGTGAACATGCTGCGCGGCGACTGGGGCTTCTCGTTCGTCAGCCGCATCGACGTCGACACGCTGATCCTGGGCCGGCTGCCGGTGACCATCGCGGTCATCGGCATGGCCCAGGTGCTGGCACTGCTGGTGGCGATCCCGGTGGGCGTGCTGGCGGCGGTCAGGCCGTATTCGTGGTTCGACCGCATCGCCAGCACCTTCGCCTTCATCGGCTTCTCGCTGCCGACGTTCTTCACCGGCGTGCTGTTCATCCTGTTCTTCAGCATCTACCTGGGCTGGCTGCCGTTCGTCTACCGCGCGGACCTGTCCGAAACCGGCTGGCGCTGGTGGTGGGAGCAGTTCCGGCAGTCGATCATGCCGATCACGGTGCTCGGCCTCTTCCAGGCCGCCAGCATGATGCGTTACGTGCGCAGTTCGGTGCTCGACGTGATCCGGCTCGACTACGTCACCACGGCACGCAGCAAGGGCCTCACCGAGCGCGTCGTGATCAACAAGCACGTGGTGCGCAATGCGCTGATCCCGGTGGTCACGCTGATCGCGCTGCAGATGCCGGCGGTGTTCGGCGGCGCCATCGTCACCGAGCAGATCTTCCGCATCCCGGGCATCGGCAGCCTGCTGATCGACGCGATCCTGCGCAACGACACGCCGGTCATCATGGCCGTGACCTTCGTCTTCGCCTGCCTGGTGATCCTGTGCAACCTGCTGGCCGACGTGCTCTACGGCCTGCTCGACCCGCGCATCAGCTACCGCTGACATGAGCACCGCCTCCGCCCCCGTGTTGAGCAAGCCGTCGCAGAGCATTTCGCCCTGGGCCGAGGCCTGGCGGCGCTTCAAGCGGCATCGGCTGGCCTTCTGGAGCCTGTGGCTGCTGATGGCGCTGGTGCTGGCGGTGCTGCTGGGGCCGGTGTTCTACAAGGTCGGCATCAACGACATCGACTTCCAGGCCCGCCTCGCCGGCCCGAGCTGGAAGCACCCGCTGGGCACCGACGACCTCGGTCGCGACATCCTCGCGCGGGTGCTCTACGGCGGCCGCATCTCGCTGGCGGTCGGCATCTCGGCGATGCTGATGGCGATCGCGGTCGGCGTGACCATCGGCGCCATCGCCGGCATCTCGCGCGGCTGGGTCGACGCCGCGCTGATGTGGGTCACCGACCTGTTCCTGAGCCTGCCGCAACTGCCGCTGCTGCTGCTGCTGATCTTCCTGTTCCGCGAGCCGCTCAAGCAGATGTTCGGGCTCGAGCTCGGCATCTTCATCCTCATCGTCGCGGTGATCGGCGGCTTCAGGTGGATGCCGGTGGCGCGGCTGGTGCGGGCGCAGTTCTTCAGCCTGCGCGAGAAGGAATTCGTCGAGGCCGCGCGCGCCCTGGGCGCCAGCACGCCGCGCACCGTGGTCCGCCACATCCTGCCCAACAGCCTGGGTCCGGTGATCGTTGCGGCGACCATCGACGTCGCCGCGGCCATCATCGCCGAGAGCACGCTGTCGTTCCTGGGCCTGGGCTTCCCGCCGGACATCCCGACCTGGGGTCGCATCCTGTTCGACGCCCGCGACTACATGGACCTGGCGATGCACTGGGCGCTGTTCCCGGGGCTGGCGATCTTCATCACCGTGCTGACCATCAACTTCATCGGCGACGGCCTGCGCGACGCGCTCGACCCGCGACGGGTGCTCTGAAGACCACGATGCCGCTGCTCGACATCCGGGGCCTGAAAACCCACTTCAAGACCGACGACGGCTGGCTGCATGCCGTCGACGGAGTGGACATCGCCATCGACGCCGGCGAGACGGTCTGCGTGGTCGGCGAATCCGGCTGCGGCAAGAGCGTCACCGCCAAGACGGTGATGAAGCTGATCGACATGCCACCGGGCCGCATCGTCGCCGGCCAGGTGCTCTGGAAGGGCCGCGACCTCGTGCCGCTGGGTCCGGCCGAGATGCAGAAGATCCGCGCCAAGGAGATCTCGATCATCTTCCAGGAGCCGATGACGAGCCTGAACCCGGTGTTCACGGTCGGCGAGCAGATCGCCGAAAGCGTGCGCCTGCACGAGGGCCTATCCAAGAAGGAGGCACTGAACCGCGCCGTCGAGATGCTGAAGCTGGTCAACATCCCGACCCCCGAGCGCCGCGTGCTGGACTACCCGCACCAGTTCTCGGGCGGCATGCGCCAGCGCGTGATGATCGCCATCGCACTGGCCTGCAACCCGCAACTCGTGATCGCCGACGAGCCGACGACCGCGCTCGACGTCACGATCCAGGCCCAGATCCTGGACCTGCTGGCCGAACTGAAAGACCGCCTGGGCATGGCGGTGATGCTGATCACGCACGCGATGGGCGTGGTCGCCGAGGTCGCGCAGCGGGTCGTCGTCATGTACGCCGGCAAGGTGGTTGAAGAGGCGCCGGTGGCCGAGCTCTTCGGCAACCCCAAGCACCCCTACACCCAGGGACTGATCCGCTCGATCCCTCGCATCGACACCGCTGCGGCGCACAAGGTGCGGCTCGAGGCGATCCCGGGCACGGTGCCCAAGCTGATCGAGCCCGCTGAAGGCTGCCGCTTCGCCGGGCGCTGCAAGTACGCGACGCCGCAATGCAGCACGGCGACGCCGCCGCTGGTGGAAGTCGCGCCCGGGCACAAGGTGGCCTGCATCCTGCACCCTGCGATGCGCTGACCGTCATGACCGCACCGCTGCTTTCCGTCAAGAACCTCGTCAAGCGCTTCCCGATCCGGGGTGGGCTGCTGCAGCGCGTGGTCGACCAGGTCCATGCCGTGGACGGCGTGAGCTTCGATCTCGCCTCCGGCGAAACGCTGGGCGTGGTCGGCGAATCCGGCTGCGGCAAGAGCACGACCGGACGCTGCATCCTGCGCCTGATCGAGCCGACCTCGGGCGAGGTGTTCTTCGAGGGCAAGAACGTCACCACGGCGAGCAAGGACGAACTGCGTGCGCTGGCGCGCGACATGCAGATCATCTTCCAGGATCCGTACGCGAGCCTGAACCCGCGCATGACGGTGGCCTCGATCATCGGCGAGGCGCTGACCATCCACGGCCTGACCAAGACCCGTGCCGAGTACGAAGCGCGCATCGTCGACCTGCTCGAGACCGTGGGCCTGAGTGCCGACCACATGCGGCGTTATCCGCACGAGTTCTCGGGCGGCCAGCGCCAGCGCATCGGCATCGCCCGTGCGCTGGCGGTGAGTCCCAAGCTCCTGGTCTGCGACGAGGCGGTCAGTGCCCTTGACGTGTCCATCCAGGCCCAGGTCATCAACCTGCTCGAGGACTTGCAGGCCAAGTTCGGCCTGACCTATGTCTTCATCGCGCATGATCTGTCGGTGGTCGAGCACATCAGCGACCGCGTCGCGGTGATGTACCTCGGCCGCATCGTCGAGATCGCGCCGGCCAAGGGCCTGTACACCGAGCCGCTGCACCCCTACACCGAGGCGCTGCTGTCGGCGGTGCCGATCCCCGACCCCACCGTCAAGCGCACGCGCATCCGGCTGCAGGGCGACGTGCCCAGCCCGATCCGCCCGCCGCCGGGCTGCCACTTCCACACCCGCTGCCCGATCGCGCAGAAGGGCCTGTGCGACAAGGAGAAGCCGCCGCTGCGCGAAAGCCGCCCCGGGCACTGGGTGGCCTGCCACCTGCGCGGCTGATCGGGCGTCCTACCCGCTCTGGGCTTGCTGCGCGGCACGTTGTCGCGCCAGCACGTAGGCCCCCTGCGGCACGTGCAGCAGATCGGCCACACGCCACATCAGGTGCCGCTCGTGGTCGGCCAGGTGGCCGTCGGCATAGGCCACGGCCCACATCAACTCGACCATGCGCAGCTTCTGGGCGTCGCCGAAACGCTCGTTCAGCCGCGTCGTGAAGCCGAACAGGTCCGTCGCCTCCTTGGCGGTGGAGGTGGCCAGCTCGACCAGGCGCTCGGCCTCGTCGCTGGCGAGCCTGAACTTCTCGACCAGCGCGGCCCTCACCGCCGCCTGTTCGGCGACGCCGAAGTGACTGTCGGCACGCATCACCTCCACCAACAGCACGGCCGTGGCCAGGCGCAGCCGGTGCTCGTCGTCGGACGGCGCGCCTGCTCCGGGCGGCAGCAGCAGGGAGTCGAACAGTTCACGCAGCGTCTTCAGCATCGCGCCATCTTGACACGCCGGAGCTATCCCCAGCCGGAGCGCGCCGGCCTGGCCTCGTGAGCGGATGCCCCCGGCCGCACACCCGGGTTAGCCTGCGCTCCGCGGTGCAGGTTGCACCGATGTGCGCCGGCGGGAGGCAAGGATGACGGGCCGATGGGATGCGACATGCTGGACAGCCGCCAATCGCGGCCTGGCCCAGGAGGTGTTCAAGCAGGCGAAGATCGAGTCGCGCTACGTTCGCACGCGCGTGTTCGGACCGGCGAACGTGCTGATGCGGTCGATCGACCGGCAGCACCTGCGGATCGCGCCCGACGGCAGCATTCCGGCCGACTGCGTGCTCGATGCCCTGAAGGTGCGCGACGAGGGTGGCGACGGCAACCGCTTCACCGGCGTGCTGCCCGAGCGCTGGGGCTACCCGCGGGTCGATCCGCAGCGCGGCGGCTTCTACTGCAGCCTGGACCGCGGCGCCGTCGCCTCCGAACTGCTGCACTACGCCGCCCCCAGCGGCCTGGGCCAGCCCGGCCTGGCCGCGCAGCGCCCGGCGGCCTTCGAGAACCGGGCCTACCTGAGCGTGCGCCCCATCGGCACCCTGGAGGTGGCGGCGCTGGATGGCGAGTGCAGTGGCCTGGAGGAGTTGCTGACTCGGCTTGAAGCCAGCAAACCGATCCGGGAGGCGTTGCTGGGCCTGCGCCCGCCTCGGTCGCTGTTCAAGGCCTTGCTCGACGAAAGCGACTACGCCGTGGCGCGTGGCATCGGCGTCGGACTGGCCGCCAACCTGGAGGTCGAAGGCTTCGCGGTGCCGTCGGCGCGCGACTTCGAGACCTTGGCCGGTGGACGCGAGGTCAAGCGCACCGGCAGCAACGTGGTGCTGCTCGGCCGCCAGGGGTCGTCGATGACCGGACGGGTGCGGGCCGAAGCCTTCCATCTTGTCGACCGGGTGTCGCAGGGCCGGGAGTGGCGGCTGCGCCGTTGGCTCGTCGGCCCGGACGGGCGGGCACGACCGGAGCACGACGCCATCATCGGGCGCTGAAGGCCCTTGCGCCGCAGGTCGCCTGAACGGTTCGACGCTTCGCCGCGTCAGGCCGCGATCGGCGTGCGCCGGTAGCTCATCAGCCGACCCTTGTAGGCCAGCGCGTGCTCGGTGGCGGCGCGGTCCAGCCGCTCTTCGTGCAGCGTAAAGCCCAGGCCCGCCATGTTGCGGTTGAAGGCGCTGCGGTTGCCGCGGTCGGGGTCGACGATCCAGACCAGCGCACCCGGCGCGGCGTGGCGGCCGATGAAGCGGGCCAGAACGCCACGTTCGTCGCGCTCATAGAGCAGGTCGCTGCCGACGATGTGGTCGAAGCGTCCGCGCAGCGTGTGCAGGCCGCTGGCCAGGGCATGCCGGCTCTGCCGGGCATCGGCGCCCCAGTGACCGTGGCGGTACTTCATCGGTTCCAGGCCGTTCAGCCGCAGGTTGTCGGCCAGGAAGGGCCCGGCCAACGGGTGGCTGTCGCTGGCCGTCACGTCGGCGCCGCGACGGTGCGCCACCAGGCTGGCCAGTCCCAGGCCACAGCCGATCTCGAGGATGCGCTCGCCAGGCCGCACCGGCCGTTCGGCCAGCCGCGCGGCCAGTTGCACGCCCGAAGGCCAGAGCAGCCCGAACAGCGACCAGTTGCCCGACCCGATGCCCAGACCGGCCGCCGTGCCGGCCGCGTCGGCGTACTGCTGGCGGTCTAGCAACGAGCGGATCGTCAGCGCTGCGACACCGGGCACGTGGCCGGGGTTGTCGTGGGTGCTGTAGCCGCGCATGGGGGAGTATCGCTGGCCCGGTCGGTGCCTGGGGGCGGGTCAGGGGCGCGCCGGACCGCGCCGTACACTGGCGGCGACTCGACGAGGCTGGCGGGATGACGACAAAGACCGAAGGCCGCACGCGACGCCGCAGTGCGGTGCCGCAGGGCGAAGGCAAGGTGACCTTGGAGATGGTCGCGGCCCATGCGGGCGTCTCGCCCAGCACGGTGTCGCGCATCCTCAACGGCACGGCCGTGGTCAGCGAAGACAAGCGCAGCGCCGTCGATGAAGCGGTCGCGCGACTGGGCTTCGTGCCCAACCCGATGGCGCGTGGCCTCGCAGGCGGACGCACGATGAGCATCGGCGTCGTCACCCAGGCCATCGACAGTCCGTTCTATGGTGGCGCGTTGCGTGGCATCGAGGACGAGCTCGCTCGGGTGGGCTACAGCCCACTCTTCGTGAGTGGCCACTGGAATGCCGCTCAGGAGTCGCGCTGTTTCGAAACGCTTCGAGCCCGACGGGTCGACGGGATCATCGTGCTGACCGGTCGCCTGAGCGACGCGGCGCTCGTGCGTCATGCCCAGGATCTGCCGGTGGTGGTGACGGGGCGGAATCTGGTCGCCCCGAACCTGTGCGCGCTGAACTTCGACAACTTCGAAGGCGCCCGGTTGGCGACGCAGCATCTGCTCGACCTGGGCCACCGCGACATCGCGCACATCACCGGCGACGCCCGCCACCCCGATACCCAGGAACGGCTGCGAGGCTATCGCGCCGCGATGGCCGCGGCGGGCCTGCCGATCAGGCCCGGTCTGGTCGTGGCCGGTCACTACACCGAAGACAGTGGCCGCCTGGCCGTGGAGCGCCTGATCGACGGTCGGGAGACCTTCACCGCCATCTTTGCGGCCAATGACCAGATGGCCTTCGGCGCCCGTCTGGCGCTGCACCGGCGGCAGATGCGCGTGCCCGACGACGTGTCGCTGGTCGGTTTTGATGACGTGGCCAGTGCCGTGTATTCGATTCCGCCGCTGAGCACGGTTCACCACCCGGTCAACGAACTCGGGCAGTCCGCTGCGATCGCGATGCTGCAACTGCTGGCCGGCGAGGTCCCGACCGCGGCGCTGCCGGCTCCGCGCTTCATCGTTCGCGAGTCCAGCCGGGCACTGCGCTAGGGTTGCGGGCGGCGGTTGGGTTGCCGCCGTCGTGTCGTTTGCCGCCTCCTACCGCCGGCCTCCTGGCGAATACCCTCGATTGACAGCATCCTGCTGCAACCGTAGATTGTGAAAGCGCTTTCACCACGGGCGTGAGTCTGGGGCAGAGTCGCGGCGCTGCCCCGCAACGGAGCATGCGGATGGAGCATCGAGGGGGTCGCTGGCCGGGACACGCCGGGGTGTTCTTGCGGCTGGCCGCGGTCATCTCGGTGACGCAGGCGCCCTGCGTTCACGCCCAGCAAGTGCTCACCGTTGCGGCCTACCCGGCGGTGGACAAGATCGTCGAAGCGGCGATCCCGGCCTGGAAGAAGCAGCACCCGAACGTCGGCATCAAGGTCGTCAGCCGGCAGTTCGCCGACCATCACACGGCCATGACGACGGCGCTGTCGACGCGCTTCCATCTGCCTGACGTGATGGCGCTGGAGGTCGGCTACGTCGGACGCTTTGCGCAGGGCGGTGGCCTCGAGGACCTGAGGCAGCCCCCCTTCCACATCGGCACGGTCGTTGATCGGTACGTTCCCTATGCGGTGGCGCAGGCCACTTCGCGCCGTGGCGCCATCGTGGCCGTGCCCGCCGACATCGGACCCGGGACTCTGCTGGTGCGCCACGACGTGCTGGCCAGGGCCGGTGTGAACGCGGCCGATCTGACGCGCTCGTGGGACGCCTACGTGGCCGCCGGAGTGACGATCAAGCGGGTCACCGGCGCCTACCTGATGGCGCATGCCCGAGACATGAAGAACATCCTCATCCGCACCGGCATACAGCCTGGCGAGGGGCTGTATGTCCGCGCCGATCGAACTTTGACCCACCCTGCCGACTGAACTTTGACCCAGGGCTGGTGGCCGGGATCGCGTGATCCCGGCTGTGGACAACTGTAGCTGCTTGCTCCTTTCGGTTTGTTCTTGATGTCCTTCGCGGGGCG
>JAJTGU010000324.1 GCA_021297985.1 Rubrivivax sp. | reverse complement strand
CTCCTGCGACAGGTGCGGCGCCCGCTTGAGCAGCCAGACGATCTTGACCATGACCGACGCCGCTCTCAGAACTTGAAGCCCGCACCCAGCTGCCAGCTGCGCGCCTGGTTCACCGGCGTGGAGTACAGCAGGCCCGCGCCGCCGGGCACGACGGCGAGGCCTTCGATCCAGCGCTTGTCGGTGAGGTTGCGGGCACTCAGATAGGCATACCAGCGGCCATCGGACGAATCGAGCCGCGCCGACAGGTTCACGTAGTTGATGGCAGGCGTGCGGAATGCGGGGTCGTTCTTGAAATCGAAGAAGATCTCGCCACGGTAGGTGTACTCCACCCGCACCTGCGCCAGGCCCAGCCCGCCGACCGGCAGCTTCTCGAGCACGAGGCCCGCGGTGCCGGCCAGTTTGGGCGCCCGGGCGATCCGGTTGCCGGCGTAGTTGACGGGGTTGCCCAGGTCGTCGGTGGCCGGGAAGTCGGTGAACTTCGCGTCCAGCCAGGCGGCGTTGAGGTCGCCTCGAAGGTGACGGGCCAGCCTGAGGGACAGGTAACCATCGACCCCCTTGACGCGTGCCTTGGGTGCATTGAAGAAGCCGAAGGTCGTCGGCGAGGGGCCGTAGATCTCGACCTTGTCCTTGTAGTCGTAGTGGAAGGCCGAGACATTGAACAGCCCGGCGTCGCCGGCGAAGCTGGTCTTCTGGCCGATCTCCAGCGCGGTGATCTTCTCCGGCTTGTAGACGTCGAAAGGCTTGGCGGTCTCGTAGTTGGGAATGACGCCGCCGGCCTTGTAGCCGGTGGACAAGCTGGCGAAGGCCATCGTGCGTGACGTGGGCTTCCAGTCCACGCCGATGCGGCCTGTGGTGGCGCTCCACGACTGAGAGGCCGTCTGCGGCGGGTCGACGACGAAGAACGGCAGGTCGCTGGTCGATGCCGACACGCCATTCTTGGTGTCGCGCGTGTAGCGCAGACCGAGGTTGAGCCGTGCTGTCGGGCTCAGCCGCCAGTTGACGTCGCCGAACGCGGCGACGGCATGTCCGCCCGCCTTCTGGTCGGTGTCAAAGGGCGTGAAGCCGATGCGGTAGCGCTGAGCCCGCCGTTGGTCCACCCCGTCGAAGCGGATGTAGTACAGCCCGCCCACCCAGTCGAGCGAGTCGGTGGCACCGCTGAGCTGCAGTTCCTGCGACCACTGGTCGGCCGGCTCGTTGATGGTGACGCCGAGCGGCCCTTGCGGCGGCTGGTTGGGCCGCACCAGCGTGAACGCCTGGCCGCCCTTGAAGTCGCCATACCCGGTGATGGACGTCAACCGGACATCGCCGAAGTCCTTGGTCAGCGTGAACGAGACCGACAGGCCCTCCTTGCGCTGGCGAGGGACGCCATCGGGGTAGTAGGTCAGGTCGTACGAGGCTTTCGTGGACGTGCCCAGGCGGTCGGAGGCCAGTTCGGGGTGCGGCACCAGGACGGCGTAGCTGCGGTCGTTGATGTACTGCACCGCCAGGTCGACACCGACGTCGCCCACCCGGCTCTTCAGCCGCCCTCGGACGCCATAGAAGTCGTCGGAGACACCGACCTTGCCGCCGTCGAAGGTGTTGGTGGCCTTGCCGCTGCTGTCGGAGCCGATCATCGCCAGACGCACGGCCGTCTGCTCACCCAGCGGCAGGTTGATCGCACCCTGGACCTGACGCAGGCCGAAGTTGCCGATGGACAGGTCTGCTTCGCCCGTGAACTTGCCCAGCCGCGGTGCGCGCGAGACGAGGTTGGCGACACCCGCGGTGGCATTGCGCCCGTACAGCGTGCCCTGGGGGCCGCGCAACACCGCGACGCGCTCGACATCGAACATGCGGGTCAGTCCCAAAGCCCCGTGAGACTGGTAGACGCCGTCGACATGTACCGCCACCGACTGGTCGGTGCCCAGGCCCACGTCACCCGTGCCCACGCCGCGGATCGCGATCTTGCCGCTGGATTCGCGCGTTTCGATCACCAGCCCCGGCACGGCGGACTGGAGATCCTTGACACGGGTGATGCCGGCGTCGCGCAGGTCCTGCCCGCCGATCACGTCCATGGTGATCGGCACGTCCTGCGCCTGCTCGTTGCGCTTGCGCGCGGTGGTGCCGGTGATCGTGATGCTCTGCGACTCGGACGCCTGCGCTCCGCTGGACTGCGCATTCGCCACACCGGCACCGCCCAGCAGCGCGCAAGCCGAGGTCAAGCCGAAGGCCGCCGTGATCAGGCGCATGCCGGCGACGGGCCGGAAGTGCCGGGGGCGAGGGGTGGGAAGCGCTCGTGCCATCGTTGTCTCCAGGTGGATCGACCGGTGCCGGCCTGAAGTCGACGTCATGTCGACCCGGTGCGGAGAGGCTAGCTCCGCCGCCCAGGGCTGTCAACGCGTGCGGACCCTATGCATGCATCTTGTCGACAAAATTCGGGGCCAGCCGGTAGACTGCCATACCATGCGGATCGTCGTCATCGGTGCCGGCATCGTCGGCCTGGCCAGCGCGCATTTCCTGCGCGCCGAAGGCGTGCGCGACATCGTCGTCGTCGACGCAGCTTCCGGGCCGGGCCAGGGAACGAGCTACGCCAACGGTGCGCTGCTGCACCCGAGTGCGGTCGAGCCCTGGAACTCGCCCGGCATCCTGGGCTACCTGATCCGTCATCTCGGGCGCGAAGACGCCGCCGTGCTGTTGCGCGCCCGCGCTCTGCCTTCGCTGGTCTTCTGGGGCCTGCGCTTCCTGCGCGAGTCGTCGCCGGCCCGGTTCCGTGCCAACGCCATGGCCAACACCGCGTTGGCCATGGACAGCATGCAGTGCCTTCGCGACATGGGTGCCGATGCCTGGGACTTCAACCACACGCGCAAGGGCTCGCTCACGGTGCTACGCGACGCGCGTGCACTCGACGAGTCGGCGAACTGGGCCGCCACGCTGTCGCAGGCCGGAGTCCGGCATCGGGTCCTGGACCGGGCCGGGCTTCTTGCTGTCGAGCCGGCCCTCGCGCCGATCGCCGGCGAACTCGCGGGTGCGATTCACAACCTCGACGACGAGACCGGCGACTGCCATCGCTTCTGTGTCGCCCTGGCCGCAAGCCTGGCCTCGGCCGGCGTGCAGCTGAGATGGAACACGCGCGTCGAGCGGATTGATGCCGATCGCGGAAGGGTCCGCGGTGTGCATCTGGCCGGCGGCGTCCGGATCGATGCCGACGAGGTGGTGCTGGCCGCCGGCCCGCACAGCGTGGCACTGGCCGCCGCCGTCGGCCTGCGATTGCCCATCAGGCCCGCCAAGGGTTACTCGCTCACCTACACCCTGGACAGCGACGCCCCAGGGCCCAGCCATCCAGTCATCGACCGCGCGCTGCACGTGGCCCTGACGCCATTGGGCGAAGGCGGCACACGAAGGCTGCGTGTCGCCGGCACGGCAGAGTTCTGCGGCCACGACCTGCGGATCGCCCAGGGCCGTGTCAATCATCTCGCGGGCCTGGCCACGCGCCTCTATCCCGAGGTGCTGCGCAGGCCCGCGGTGGAAGCTCCACGGGTCTGGGCCGGGCTTCGGCCGGTGTGCGCCGACGGCCGTCCGCTGATCGGAGCGACCCGGATCGGCGGCCTCTGGCTGAACACGGGCCATGGCCACCTCGGCTGGACGGTCGGCCCTGGCAGCGGCCGGCTGCTGGCACTGCAGATGAAGCAGCAACTGCCCTCGGAAGTGAACGCCGAGGCCTTTTCGCCGGCCCGCTTCGGACTGTGAGCCGGCATCCGGCCCGATCACCCCCCCAAGGACCCCCATGTCGCCACGCCACCGCAAAGCCTTCATCGCCGCGTTGATGCACGAGACCAACCAGTTCTCGCCGGTGCCCACCAACCTGTCGAGCTTCGGCATCTGGCGGCCGGCCGGCGCCGGCGAGCCGCCGTGCGCGCTCGACACGCTGGCCTACGGCACGTACTGGCGGCGAGCACTCGATGAAGGTCTGGCCGTGGCGCCAGGCTACTTCGCGACCTGCCAGCCGAGCGCGCCGGTCTCAGCGGCCGACTGGGCGGCGCTGCGTGACGAGATGCTCGCCGATCTGGCGCGCGCCGGCAGCGTGGACCGGGTCTTCCTGTTCCTTCATGGCGCCCAGTGCGCACAAGGGACGGACGATGTCGAAGGCGAACTGCTCGCCGCGGTGCGCGCGCACGTTGGGCCCCAGGTACCGATTGCGGTGCTGCTCGACCTGCATGCGAACGTGACGCGTCGCATGCTCGAACAGGCCGACTACCTCCTGGCCTGCCTGGAGTATCCGCACACCGACTACGCCGCCCGGGCACTCGAGGCCTACGACCTGCTCGATCGCCATGTGCGCTCGGGCCTTCGACCGGTGACGGCCGCCGTGCGCCTGCCCATCGTCGGCGCCTACCCGACGACGCTCGAGCCCATGCGCTCCTTCGTCGAGCATGAGCGGGAGGTCCAGCGCCAGGCGGGCGTGCTGTCCGTGTCGGCCTGCCATGGCTTCTGGCTCTCCGACGTGCCGGATGCAGGGGCCACGGTCATCGCCATCACCGACGGTGACCCGGTTCGCGCCGAGTCGCTGGCGATGGAACTCGCGGCCCGGTTCGCTCGGGCCGCCGTGCCGGCGGGCGAAGGACTGGCCGCTCCGGAGGCCGTGAAGACGGCACTGCAATTCGCAGCCGCGACCGGGAAACCTTCGGTGATCGCCGACCGCTGCGACAACCCGGGAGGCGGCGCCGCCGGCGACTCGACCTTCCTGCTCCGCGAGCTGATCGCCAGCGGTGCGGCCGGCCTGACCTTGGCGATGATCTGGGACCCGATGGCGGTGGATTTCGCGCACAGGGCGGGCGCCGGCGCGCGGCTGGCGCTGCGCCTGGGCGGCAAGGTCGGGCCCCGCTCGGGCGACCCGCTGGACGTGGTGGCCGAGGTCGTCGTCGTGCGCGACGACGCCCGGCAGGCCGCCTTTGCCCAGGGCGAACCGCGCTTGGACCTCGGACGCACGGCGCGGCTGCGGATCGGCGGGGTCGACGTCATCGTCAACAGCGAGCGGCAGCAGGTCTTCGATCCCCGTGTGTTCACGGCCCACGGCATCGACCCGGCATCCTGCCGCGTCGTGGTCGTGAAGTCGACGACACACTTCCGCAACGGCTTCGCGCCGCTGGCCGGGGCCATCATCGATTGCGAGACGCCGGGAAGCGTGACGACCGATCCCACGCTGCTGGACTACCGCCGCCTCCCGCGGCCGATGTCACCCATCGACCCGGGAACTCCACGGACGCCGACGCCGCTCGGCGTGTTCTCGCGGGTATCCTGAACCGACGCCCGGTCGTCAGCGCGCGGCCGCACCGAGCAACGTGCCGACGGAGACGCCGTCGAGGGTGTCCTTGAATAGGTGCGTGCGCAGCTGATCGAACAGGATCATCGCGTCGGCGCGCGCCGCGCGCTCGGCCGCTTCGGGATCTCTGCGGGTGATCGCGTCGACGATGGCCACATGGTCGTCGAGCTCCGTGTCCGAACGGGTCTGATCGGTGTCCTGGACGTACATCCCCATCAGGCGCTGCCCCTGGTCGAGTACCGAGGCCGTCCAGGCCGTGAAGAAGGCGTTGCCCCCGGCCTCGGCAATTGCGACATGGAAGGCGCGGTTGTTCGACACGATGGTGTTCATGTCGGCGCTCTTCATCTGCGCCCGGTGCAAGTTCAGCATGCCTTGCAGGGCCTCGAGCTGGGCGGGGGAGCGGTTAAGCGCAGCCAGGCGGGCGGTGGTGCAATACATCAGCAGCAAGGCGTTCAGATGGCTCTGGACCGTCGAGACATCGAACGGGGCCACGATCGAAGAGCGATTGCGCAGGGTCTGCACCAAGCCGTCTCCGGCCAGTCGGATCAGCGCCTCGCGCACGGGCGAACGCGACACGCCGAATCGCGCCGCCAGTTCGGTCTCGTCCAGCAGCATGCCCGGTTGCAGGCGCAGCGACAGGATGTCGTCCCTCAGGGTGTCGTAGACGTAGGCAGCGCCGAACCCGCGTCCGCGCTTGGCCACAGGGCGCTTGGCGGGCCGGGCGGTTGACTTCGTTGATTTCACGGTGGCCATGGCGTTTGCATCCCTTGGGGGCCGATCTTGTCGACATGGAGTGTATGTCGTGGTCGGGCAGAAGTTCGGACCTGAAGGCGGCAGCGGACTCCCTGGAGGGTGAGAACGCTCCCGCGGCGTCTGACTTCGCCAGTACCGACCATCGCTATCGACGGGCATCCGCATCACCTCGGAACCGGTCGTCGACAGGGTGATGACGGGAAGAATTTCGACGCCAGGAAGTGGCCGGGATGAGCGAGTGGAAATCGCCACGCAAGTGGCGCCTGTCCGACGCATTGCCCAAATCGATCGCGCCGGATTCGTTGCCGGCAACGCAGGCGAAGGCACGCAGCTTGGGCGCTGAATACGAGCTGCCCACTGTGACGGTCGTGAGTTCGTCTCAATCGATGCCCGCCCGCTGCCGTGCACAGCTTGGCGAAGGTGGAGTTCAGACCTGATCTTATGAATGTGATGCCGGAAGCGGTTCGAACACACTGGCGCCGCTGAACCCGAATCAGTGGCGCATTGGATCGGCATACGCACCGATGCATGGCCATCCGGCCGCTAACTAAGCCTTGTCGCGCGCGAGACGGGGATCGAGCCAGTCGCGCAGCGCATCCCCCAGCAGGTTGAACGACGAGGCTGTCAGGATGATGACCACGCCTGGAATAGTGACGTACCACCAATGCCCGAGCACGTATTCGCGGCCGGCCCCGATCATCGAACCCCATTCGGCGTCGGGCGGCTGCGCGCCCAGGCCGATGAAGCTCAGCGCCGACGAAGCCAGGATCGATGCACCGAGATGGAAGGTCATGAACACCAGCACCGGCGGCAGGACATTGGGCAGCACGTGGGCGCGCATCAGGTGCCAGGTGCTCGCACCCATCGAGCGTGCGGCCAGCACGTATTCGCGCTCTCTGAGCGCCAGCGCCTGGCCCCGCGCGACGCGGATGTAGGCGGGCACGGCCAGCACCCCCAAGGCGACCACGGCGTTGAACAGGCTGGGGTGGCCGCGCCGATCGAACTTTGACCCACCCTGCCGACTGAACTTTGACCCAGGGCTGGTGGCCGGGATCGCGTGATCCCGGCTGTGGACAACT
>JAJTGU010000010.1 GCA_021297985.1 Rubrivivax sp. | reverse complement strand
GCTGTCGTGCCAGGTCAGCAGGCCGTTGGCCGGCGTGTAGCCATAGGGCATGAAGCGAAGCGTCTCGAGGTTGGCGTCGCCCTTGAACATCGGTACCCGGTCCAGCGGTGCCCCGGGGTTGGCTCCCCCGATGTCATAGAGGCGCTGGACGAAGGTGAACGGTGCCCGGCGTCGGTCCTCAGCGTTGGCCTCCTCGCCCGGCTGAACGGGGTACAGCCGGGCGTTCATGAAACGCACGGTGCCTTCGGGCTGAACGTTGATCTGCGGCGCATCGACTTGCTCGAGCGGCAGCGCGATCGGAAATCCCGCGATCGGCAACTCGGGCTGGTTCACGGCCCCGTCACCGGCGCGAACGCCGCCGTTGTTGAGGGCGCTGAAGCGCTGGAACTGCCCGGCCGGCGTGTCCACCGTCGTCAGCGTCGGGGTGCCGACCCGGATGCGGACCGTGGTCGTGCGCTGGCCGGAGTCGACGAGTTCGACGGTGACGTTGGCGATCGCCGGCATCGGCGCGGCGACCGCCAGGATCGCTGCGGCCGCGAGGGGCGCCAGCACGGGACGGATTCGGTTCGGGGTTCGCATGGTGGGTCTCCAGCGGCGTTGGGATGCAAGCAGGCTAGGCCGCTGGCGCCCGGCGCGTGACCCTCCGTGGGGGGTGGAACTCCAGCATTCGCGGGGTGTGCAGACGAAGGAGGCGAGTGCGCCTCAGGCCGCGACTCCGGGCTCGCTCCTACACTCGGCCGCCTCGTTCAACTGCCGCTGCGCGAGCCCCTCGCCGGCCCCACGACCATGAAACGACTTGTTGCGATCTGGGCCCTTGCGGCCGTGCTGGCTGGCGCCGTGGCCGGCGCCCAAGCACAAGGCAAGACCTTCCGCTGGGCCAGCGCCGGCGACACGCAGACCATGGACCCGCACTCGCAGAACGAGTCCATGACGAACATGATGAACGGCCAGGTCTACGAAGGCCTGGTCGCGCGCGACAAGAAGCTGAATCTGGTGCCGGCGCTCGCGACGAGTTGGCAGCAGACCGGGCCGCTGACCTGGCGCTTCAAGATCCGGCAGGGTGTCAGGTTCCACGACGGCAGCCCGATGACGGTGGACGACGTGGTGTTCTCGATTCAGCGCGCCAAGGAGCCGACGAGCAACATCGCGGTGTATGCCAATGCCGTCGGCACGCCGGTGGCGATCGACCGCGAGACGGTCGAGTTCCGCCTGGCCAAGGTCAACCCGATCTTCCTCGAGCACATCGCTGCGCCGCTGTGGATCATGAGCCGGGCCTGGTGCGAGAAGAACAGGGTGACACGTCCGCTGGACTTCAAGAACAAGGAAGAGAGCTTCGCCGGCTTCAATGCCAACGGCACCGGCCCCTACCTGCTCGCGAACCGCCAGCCCGGCATCCGGACGGTCTACAAGCGAAACCCGGCGTGGTGGGGCAAGCACGAAGGCAATGTCGACGAGATCGTCTACACCCAGATCGCCAACGACGCGACGCGGCTGGCGGCCCTGGTCTCGGGCGAGGTCGACTTCGTGCTCGACCCGGCCCCGCGCGACGTGGCCCGGCTGCGCAACACCGAGGGCGTGAAGATCGTCGACGGGCCGGAAAACCGCATCGTCTTCATCGGCATGGACCAGCACCGCGACGAGCTGCTGTACAGCAGCGTCAAGGGCAGGAACCCGTTCAAGGATCTGCGTGTGCGCCAGGCGCTCTACCACGCGGTCGACATCGAGACCTTGAAGACCAAGCTGATGAACGGGCAGTCGTTCCCGACCGGTGGCCTGACGCCGAGCCCGCTGGGCGCCTACAACGACCCGCAGATCGAAGCGCGGCTGCCGTTCGACCTGGCCAAGGCGCGCGCGCTGATGGCCGCCGCGGGCTATGGCGACGGCTTCGAGGTGACGCTGGACTGCCCGAACAACCGCTACATCAACGACGAGGAGATCTGCATCGCGCTGGCCGCGATGTGGGCGCAGCTGAAGGTCAAGGTGCGCGTCAACGCGATGCCGCGGGCGACCTACTTCCCGAAGGGCGAGAAGCTCGACACCTCGATGTACATGCTCGGCTGGGGCGGTGCCGTCACCGATGCCGAAACCACCTTCGTGCCGGTGATGCGGTTCCCGGCGCCGGGCGGTGTCGGCATCTTCAACTGGGGCCGCGTCAAGAACGACAAGTTCGAGCAGCTGGCCATTGCCTCGTCAGGCGAGGCGGACCCGAAGAAGCGCGAAGAACTGGTCAAGGCCGCGCTGCGCGAATTTGCATCGCAGGTGCATCACCTTCCGCTGCACCGCCAGGTCATCCCCTGGGCCGCGCGCAAGAACGTGGACGTGGTGCACCGCGCCGACAACTGGCTCGAGGTGCACTGGATCACGATGCGCTGAACGGCGCACCGTGATCCGCGCGGGCCGCTACTTCTTCGGCTCGTCCTTCATCTGCTCGAGCATGCGCTTCATCGGGTCGTCTTCTTCGGCCGCCGAGGCGGCAGCGCCCGGGCTCATGTCCTGCAGGGCCTGGCGCCCGGCGTTGAGCTTTTCAAGCGCGGCATCGGCGTCGATGTTGGTCGTGTTCTTGTCGAGGTTGTCGCTGACCAGGCCCGGGTTCAGCACGACCATCGCGACCATGAACAGCTGGATGCAGATGAAGGCGATCGAACCCTTGTAGAT
>JAJTGU010000148.1 GCA_021297985.1 Rubrivivax sp. | reverse complement strand
TGGTGCTGGTGCTGGAGATCAGCCGGCGCGGGTGAGCGGCGAAGGGAACCGCGTCATCGGCGCCGGCGAGGCCAGTCACCCCAAGCTCGAACCTGCCGTCAGATCAGGTTGCAGGCCGCACCTTCAAAGCGCAGGATCGTGTTGGCGCAGGTGCCCGGCAGCTGGTGCTCGGAATTGCCCTTGAAGACACCCGCGCCGGTGGTGGCCAGGTTACCGCCGGCTTGCTCCTTCGCGTTGCCTTCGAAGAAGCCATTGACCTGCGCGCTGACGCTGCCGCCGTCGTATTCCTCGACGTCGCCCTTGAACGACATGCCGAAGTTGACGGTGATGTTGACGTTGCCGGCACCGGTCTCGAAGACGCTGCCTTCGAAGTTCCCGGCCAGGGCGTTGATCGTCACGCCGCCGGTGCCGTTCTCGTAGACGTCGCCCTTCACCAGCCCGGGCGTGTCGACGGTGACATTGACCGAACCATCGCCGTTCTCCTCGATCAGGCCCTCCAGCCGGGCGCCACCGCGCACCGAGATGCCGCCGGCGTCGGCTTCGGTCACGTCGCCGCCGACCGAAGCGCCTCGCAGGATCATGATGTCACCGGCACCGTCCTCGGAAGCGCCGCCGTTGATGCGCCCGCGGATCACCAGGCCGCCTTCGCCGGTCTGCGTGATGTTGCCGTTGACGTTGCCCATCGGGCCGACCGTGCAGCTCACGCCGATGGCGATGACGTCGTCGTTGACGAAGCTGTTGATCGTGTTGTTCGGGAAGCTGCTGCAGGACACGGCAGCCATCGCGTGGCCGACAAGGCCCAGGCTGAGCAGGGCGCCGGTGATCAGGGTACGCATGAAGTTCTCCTTTGGGTTGAAAAGGCCGCAATCGCGACCCCAACCCACAGAGCAGTGAACTTCAGCTTCCGTACATCGGGCCTGTACGGGTGGGCTGGCCACGGTCACCGCGCCAGCAAGGGATTGCGCGCGGCACGGCCCAGGCTCATGCCCACCGCCACCATGCGCAGCATGTCGGCCGCCGAGCGGCGCAGCAGCTTGCCGGCGTCGGCGATGGCCTGCTCCAGCGTGCAGGGGCGGCTGAGCATGCTGGCAAATGCGTCGATGCCGTGATTCAGGTTGATCTCGACACCGCGGCCGATGGTGCCGGTCAAGGCAATGACGGGCAGGCCGCGCTTCTTCGCGCGGGAAGCCACCTCGGCCGGTACCTTGCCGAAGGGCGTCTGGTCGTCCAGGCTGCCTTCGGCGGTGATGACGAGGTCGGCCTCGGCAATCAGGCGATCGAGTTCCAGGTACTGCATGACGATGTCGAAACGCGGGTGCAGCCGGCCACCCAGCAGCGCCGCGAAGCCGACGCCCAGGCCGCCCGACGCGCCCGTGCCAGGCTGCAGGCCCCAGGCCCTGCCGGTGGCCTGCGCAATACACGCCGCCCACTGCTCGAGCGCTTGTTCCAGCATCACCACCTGCTCGGGCGTGGCACCTTTCTGCGGGCCGAACACGCGCGCCACGCCGCGCGGGCCGAGCAGCACGTTGTGCCAGTTCACGGCGGCGTCGAGCTGCACGCGGGCCAGGCGCGGGTCCAGGCCCGACAGATCGATGCGGTGCAGGCGCAGCAACTCGCCACCGCCTGAGCCAAGCTCCAGCCCCTGCGCGTCGAGCAGCTTCGCGCCGAGCGCCTGCACCATGCCGGCGCCCCCGTCGTTGATGCCCGAGTCGCCACAGCCCAGCAGCACGCGCGTAGCGCCGGCGTCCAGTGCGGCACGGAGCAACTGGCCCACGCCGAAGCTGGTGGTGAGCATGGGGTTGCGCTGGTCGCGCGGCACCAGGCGCAGACCAGCGGCTGCCGCCATTTCGACCACGGCCGTGCGGCGGGCATCGCCGCCCAGCATCCCGAAGAACGCCTGCACCGGCAGGCCCACCGGGCCGGTCACACGCACCGGGCAGATGCGGCCGCCCGTGGCGTTCACGAGGGCCTGGGTGAAGCCTTCGCCGCCGTCGGCCATCGGCAGCTTGATGACGCGTGCACCGGGCATGGTGTCGGCCACGCCTTCGGCGATGCGGTCCGCCACTTCCTCGGCGCTGAGGCTTTCCTTGAAGCCGGAGGGCGCGATCAGCACGGTCAGCGCAGCGGGGTGCGGGGCAGAGGTCTTCATCGTGTACTCCAGGGGTCTGCGGCCATGTGGCCGTTGTGTGACAGAGCCGTTTGGCACCTAGGGAATACGCGAGGCCGGCCGTTCCAGGTCAATCAGTTGCAACCGCCGTTACAACATCGGGCCATAACAGCGGGCCACAACAGCAGGCGTTTCAGCCCAACCCCTGCCGCGGCCACACCACGAGCGTGAACAGCACGAGCAGCAGCCACAGCCCCGGCAGCAGCGCCAGGCTCAGGCGGGCCAGGTCGCGCGGGCCGTAGTGCTCGCGGTCCTCACCCGCAAACATGGCCACAGGCTTGGCGCTGACCATCAGCGTCTGGCAGAAGCCGCTGCCCACGGCCAGCATGAACACCAGCAGCCCCGGGTGGTAGCCGGCCGCGACGAATGGCAAGGCCACCGCCGGAATCAGCACCGTGGCGCGCGCGGTGCGCGACGTCACCACCAGATGCGCCAGCAGCGCCAGCGCCGCGGCAATGCCCACGCCCGCCACCGGGTGCAGGCGGGCCAGCGGCACCGCCGTCACCAGTGCACCGGCCAGCCCTTGCGCGGCACCACTTTCCACCAGCGCTTCACCCATGATGAGCGTGGCGGCCATGAAGATGACGAGGTTCCACTCGACCTTCTTCAGTGCCGCCTTCAGGTCGCAACCCGTCAGCGGCTTGACCGTGGCCAGCAAGGCGCCGCACAGGGCCACCATGGGCGCTGGCACGCCGTGCCAGGCCACCGTGGCCCAGGCCAGCAAGGTGGCCGTCGTGATGCCCACGATGGCCCACTGCGCGCGGCTGAGCGGGCCGGTTTCAGGCGGCGGCAGCGTGATGTGCTGCCCACGTTCTTCACGGCGAAGGTACAGCAGGATGATCAGCTCGCAGGCCAGCAGGCTGGACAGCAGCCCGAACGGCCCGGCCAGCCACAGCCAGCCGAGGAAGTCCGGCACCGGGGTCCCGAGGCGGTGCATGAAGTCCAGCGCCACGAGGTGCGCGCCGGCACCCAGCAACGAGACGCAGGCCGACAGCAGGATCACGCTGGGAAAGAGCAACGCAAGGGCCCGCACCAGGCGCGGCTGCGCCAGCGCGTGCGCGAGCGCCAGGAACACCGGCAGCAACAAGGCCGCACGGCCCGACGTGGAAGGCAGCACCAGCGCGGTGGCGGTGATGAACCACGTCAGCCGGCGCAGCAGCGCCACAGGTGTCGCAGCGCCGGCCACGACGGCCAGAGCCCAGCGCTGCGCCACGCCACTGGCCTGCAGGACAGCGGCCAGGATGAAGGCCCCGATCAGCAGCCAGATGAAGTCGTCACCCAGGCCGGCGTAGAAGTTCTGCAGCGTTGTGGCGCCTGCGGCCAGCAAGGCCAGGGCAGCGGCCAGGGCCACGGGGGTCTCGTCCAGGTCGAGCAGCGTCCACGCGACGATGGCGGCGACGAACACCAGCAGGGCCCCGCGGGCAGCGAGCGCCAGCGACGGCAGGCCCAGGAAGACGCCCGCCGCCGCAGCGGCCAGCAAGGCCAAGGTGACGAGCCAACGGACAAGGGTGGACATGAGGCAAGGCCGCGGCGGGCCGGAAGACGCGGTCTGGCAACGAGAGGCGCCGATGGACGACAACAGACGCCAGCCCGGCGTCAAGGTCACCGCGTTCAACGCCAGCCCAGGACCTCGTGCCCGCGGTTCTCCAGGCAGCCTTCAACGTACTTCTGGTAGACCTCGTCGCCCTCGTTCCAGTCCAGCAGAAGCTTGGTCGCCATGCCGGCTGCGCCGCCGGCCGCCGCGCCGCGCGCACGCTCCCATGCGCCCTTGCTGTTGCTCACCACCGAGCCCACGGCCGTGGCAACGAAACCGATGGCACCCGTGGAACCCACCTTCTGCGCCACCTTCTGCGTGCCTTGGGTGCCCTGCATGCCATTGCGGCCGACGCGGACATCGGCCTGGCGGCTGCATTCGCCCAGGTCCTTGCGGGTGCGTTCGTTGAGTTCGATGGAGTCGGTCTTCTTCGAGTAGATGACCGGCTGCGTGGTGGCGCAGGCGGTCAGTCCAAGGACCATCAGCAGGACGGCGGCGCTGCCGGCGCGGCGCGGCCAGGTGCGTCTGGGGGGGAACTGGGGTCGACATGTGCGGATTCCTTTGGTGTGCTGATGCATCCGGGGCCGTGAAAGGCTCCCGATGCCTGCACAGAGCGCCGATCCGGCGGGCCGATACGTCGCGGCCTGTCTGTCAGCAATTGCCCGTCAGCACTTGCCCGTCAGCACTGACCGGTCAGCGCTGGCCCGGTCGTCGCGTCAGCAGATACAGCAGCGGCCCGAAGCTGCCTGTGGCCAATGTCAGCAGCAGCCAAGGCCACGGACGGCGGCCCGAGGCCCGCGCATCGCGCCACATCCACACGCAGAACAGCAGCAGCGCAATGACCAGGTCCGCCAGCACCTGCATGCCCGCGGTGTTCTGCAACTGCCAAGCGAACAAACCGATCACACCGTGCTGCCACACGGCAACCGTCGTGAGCGCGCCAAAGGCGATGAGGACGACGATCAGCAGCGGGCGGGTCATGAACACTTCCAGTCGGGGTGTTGGCGAGGCACCGTATGCTGAAATGCCGACCGACCGGGGTCGATGACCTGGCAGGTCAACGGCGCAACGCCGAGTGCGGTCGCCGGGTCCGCAGCAGGTGCTGATCTGCGGGTTCGGTCTGCCCTCCCCCACCCCCTTCTCGCATCACGCCTTGGCAAGACAGACGACATGCTCGAACCCTTGATGATCGCGCTGGCCTTCGCCGCCGGTTTTGGCGCGCAACTGGTGCGGCTGCCGCCGCTGATCGGCTTTCTCGCCGCCGGCTTCGTGCTCAATGCACTGGGCTTCGAGCGCACGGCCACGCTGGACACCATTGCCAACCTGGGTGTCACGCTGCTGCTGTTCACCATCGGCCTGAAGCTGGACATCCGCACGCTGATGCGCGGCGAGGTCTGGGGCTCGGCGACGCTGCACATCGTCGGCTCGACGCTGATGTTCGCGGCCGTGCTGTTCGTGCTGAAGTCGCTGGGCCTGGCCATGGCCAGCGGGCTGGGCTGGACGGCGATGGTGCTGCTGGGCTTCGCACTCAGCTTCTCGAGCACGGTCTTCGCCGTCAAGGTGCTCGAGGAACGCAGCGAACTCGGCTCGCTGTACGGGCGCATCGCGGTGGGCATCCTGGTGATGCAGGACGTGTTCGCGGTGATCTTCCTCAGCGCCACCAGCGGCAGCCTGCCCAGCCCCTGGGCGGTGTGCCTGGTGCTGCTGTGGCCGGCGGCCAAGCTGATGAAGCTGATGCTCGACCGGGTCGGCCACGGCGACCTGCAGGTGCTGTACGGTGCCTTCCTGTCGCTGGTGGTGGGCTACGCGCTGTTCGAGGCCGTCGGCGTCAAGGGAGACCTGGGCGCCCTGATCATCGGCATGCTGCTGGCGTCGCACCCGTCCACGGCCGGGCTGGCCAAGTCGCTGTTCCACCTGAAGGAGCTGTTCCTGGTGGGCTTCTTCCTCAGCGTGGGCCTCGGTGCCCTGCCCGACATGGGCATGGTGGCGATGGCGCTGCTGCTGCTGGTGCTGCTGCCGCTGAAGAGCGCGCTGTACTTTGCGGTGCTGATGCCGTTCCGGCTGCGCACACGCACCGGCGTGCTGGCCACGCTGTCGCTCACCAACTACTCGGAGTTCGGCCTCATCGTCGCGGCCATCGCCGCCACCGCCGGCTGGTTGTCCGACGAGTGGCTGGTCGTCATCTCGCTGGCCGTGGCGGGCAGCTTCGTGCTCGCCGCGCCTCTGAACGCGGCCAGCGAGCGCATCTACACGCGGCTGAAAGGGCCGTTGTCCCGGTTCGAGGCGCGCTCGCTGATGGCAGCCGACCAGCCCATCGCCATCGAGCAGGTCGACGCCGTGGTGCTGGGCATGGGCCAGATCGGCAGCGGCGCCTACCTACGGCTGACCCAAGGTCACGGCCTGAAGGTGCTGGGCGTGGACAACAACCCCGACAAGCTGGCCGCGCATCGGGCCGCCGGGCGCCAGGTGATCCAGGGCGACGCGGTGGACTCCGACTTCTGGGACAAGCTCGTCATCTGTCCTTCGGTGAAGCTGTTGCTGTTGGTCATGCCGGGGCATGCCGGCAACGTCTATGCGCTGCAGCAGTTGAAGAACCGTGCCTTTGCCGGCCGTATCGCCGCCATCGTGAGCTACCCGGAGGAGATCGAGGTGCTGCGGGGACTGGGTGCCGACGCGGTGTTCCATGTCTACGACGAGGCCGGAGGCGCCTTCGCCGACGACGCGCTGGCGGGGCTGCAGCACGCCACGGGATGACGGCCGGACTCAGGTTCCGAAGCGGTCGGGCTGCACCTGCGTGACCTCGGCGCGCACGAACCGCTGCGTCGATTGCAGGAAGTCCCAGCGCTCGACGAGGCACGAGGCCCCCGCTTCAGGAGAACCACGAACCTGGGCCGAACCCCCGCCGACGGACGCGCCCCAACGCACCAGGTTCACCGAGTTGGGCGCCTCCGGGCGGGTGCGCGAGGACACAGCCGTGCCCGCCTGCACCACCCACAGCCGCCGCGCCAGGCCTTGCAGTGCCAGCGTGTAGGGCAGATGGATGTGCCCCCCCATCACCAGGTCTGCACCCGCGGCTGACCACGTCTTCGTGGCGGCACGGTGGCCCCGCAGGAGATTGGGCCGGTCCAGGTTCAGGGTCACCGCCGCCGGCTGGTGCACGACCACCACGCGCAACTGCTCCGGGCTGGCAGCGACCAACCGATCGGCGACACGATCGATCTGGGCTGCCGACACCTCACCGTTCTTGTGGCGCCAAGGGCGCGTGGTGTTGACGCCGATGACCAGGAGGTCGCTCGACGAGTGCACCGGCTCCAGCCCAGGCCCGAAGACCGCGCCATAGCGTGCGTAGGGACGGGTCAGGCGTGACCAGAGATCGAACAGCGCAATGTCGTGGTTGCCGGGGATCGCCAGCACCGGCGCGTCGAGGCGTTCGACGAAGGCCTTCGCGGCCAGAAACTGGTCCGGGCGCGCGCGCTGCGTGATGTCTCCCGACAACACCACCAAGTCCGGCCGCTGCTGGGCGGCCAGTGCGACCACGGCCTCGACCACCGGCGGCCTTTCGGTGCCGAAGTGGGTGTCGGAGACGTGCAGCAGGACACTCATGCCGCAGCCCATCTCGCAGCGGCTGCCTTCGCCGAGACTGCGGCCTGGAGCAGGTACAGGGGCTTGTCCAGCACGCGAATGTCGATGGGTGCGCGCATGCGTGCCACCTCGCCGTCGAACGCGACCGTGACCTCTTTCCGTCCGGCGGCCAGCCTGGGCTTGACCACCATGTGCTGGAACTCGAAGCTCTCCACGCCTGCGGCCTCGCCCAGCCTGCCCATCGCCCCGTGCAGCATCAGCCCGATCATCGACAGCGTGCCGATGGGGCGCAGCATCAGCGCGGCCATGCTGCCGTGGCCGGGCGTGCCGGCCAGGGTGTCCTCGGGCTCGGCACCGAACTGTTCCAGCTGCAGCCGGTTGTTGCCGATGAACAGCGTCAAGGTCTGCACATCCCTCACGGTGGCACCCATCTCGATGTGCAGGCGAAGGCGGCGTTGGGCCCGAAGCAGCGTCGCGCAGGCGGCCACAAACGCCACCCAGCGGCTGCGGCCGAAGCGGGCCTTGTAGGCCTCGCGGTCCCGCAGGAGTTCGGGGTAGACACCCAGGCTGGCGTTGACCAGGAACACGCGGTCATTGATGGCCGCCACCTGCACCGGCAGCGGGCTCGCCTCCAGCACCAGACGCACCGCGGCGGCTGGTTCGGTCGGTATGCCGTGCGTCCTGGCGAAATAGTTGAAGGTGCCGTAGGGAACGATGCCCATGGCACACCCCACGACGTGTGCGGCCTGCGCCACCGTGTTGAGCGTGCCGTCGCCACCGACGGCGACCACGGCCGTGCGTTGGGCCAGGGCCTGGGCCGCAGCCTGTTGCGCCACGTCACTCAGTTCGGCGGGGCTGCAGAACAGCAGCTTCCCCTCGCGCCCACCCAGTCGCAACGCGGCTTCGATGACGCTGCGCTTGGCCGCCGCGTCGCTGCTGCCCGACGCCGCATTGACCACAAACAGCAGCGGCGCCGCCGGATCGAGCTCGGGGGCAACGGCAATGGCCATGGGCAAGCGGGAGGTCCTTGGGTCGGCCGGTGGTCGCCAAACCCTCAAGTCTGCAGCCGAAGTCGCGACCCATGTGCAGATTTTTCCGATGTTCGAGTGTGCAAAGGACTGCTGTTCCAGCGTCTCACGGTGCCGCACATTCCCGCCTCCCCTCAACCGACGGAGATCCAAGATGCAAGTGCTCTTCAAGTCCCGCTACCCTCAAGCCACCGACTTGCGCGACCTGACCGAACGCCGCGTGCGCTTCGTGCTGCGACGCATGGGCTGGCGGGTACCGCGCGCTGAAGTGCACATGTCGGACGTCAACGGACCGCGTGGCGGTATCGACAAGCGCTGCCAGGTCGAACTCCGAACGGACGGCGCCGGTTCGGTGGTGGTCTCCTCCGTGGCCAGCGACTGGCGCACGGCCCTCGACAACGCGCTGGCGCGCGCTGCGCGCTTCGTCATGCGTCTGTGGCGCCGCGGGCACGACGCCCGCCGCCTGCGCAAACGCTTCGACAGCCACGAAGGCTGAGGCCGGGACAGGGGCTCATGACCCCACGCTTGGCCATGTCGCGTCGCGGCGCCGTGGCGCCTTACTCGGTCCCGCCCACCACCGCCAGCCCCTCGGTGCGCCAGCGCAGCATGCCGCCGGCCAGGTTGGCCACGCGGGCAAAACCTGCGCGTTGCAGAAGCACAGCGGCCTGGGCCGAGCGTGTGCCGGATCGGCACACGGTGACGACCGGACGTGCCGCATCGATCTGGCCCACGCTCGCGCTCAGTTCGGCCAGCGGAACCAGCACCGCGCCCGGGATGTGGCCCAAGGCGTCGGTGAACTCGGACCGTTCGCGAACGTCGAGCAGCTGCACCTCGGCAAGTCGCTCCTGCAAGGCCGTGGGCTCGATCTCCCACAGCCCGCCGAAGGTGTAGTTCAGCGACGCCCAGTCGGGGTCGGCAACGGCGGACGCCGCGTCGCCTTCAGGCCGGCCGCAGCGCAGGTTGGCGGGTACGGCGATGGCGATCAGCTTGGGGTGCGGCAGGCCCAACGCGTCCATGTAGCCGGCGAAATCGGACTCGTTGGAGTCACCCCCCAGGCGCGGGTTGAAGCGCCGCTCCTCGGCCACGCTGGTCACCGTCTGGCCCTTGTAGTCGTGCCCGGGGTAGAGCAGGCAGGCGGCGGGCAACGAGAAGATCCTCTCGTGCACCGACCGGTACAGGCGCACCGCACTGCCCTGCTGGAAGTCGGTACGGCCGCAGCCGCGGATCAGCAGGCTGTCCCCGGTGAAGGCCATGCCCTGATCGTCGAGCACAAAGCTCATGCAGCCGTCGGTGTGGCCCGGTGTCGCGCGCGCCTGCAGGTGGCGGCAACCGAAGTGAACGGTGTCGCCGTCATGCAGCTGCACATCGGCGCCCGTGGCCCGGGCCGCGGCCGACAGCACGATGCGGCTGCCGCATCGGTCCTTCAGCAGCCAGGCGCCAGTGACGTGGTCGGCGTGCACATGCGTCTCGACCGTGGCCACCAGGCGCAGGCCGAGTTCACGCAGCAGCGCGGTGTCGCGGCGGACCTGCTCGAACACGGGGTCGATGAGCACAGCCTCTCCGCTGGCGCTGTCGCCGAGCAGGTAGGTGTAGGTGGACGAGGCGGCGTCCAGCAGCTGTCTGAAAACGAGCATGAATGACGGGTCCTGAAGCCCCGCTCAGGCTATCAGAACGAGGCCCAGTCGTCGGTGCCGGTCCGGGCGGGCTCAGGTGCGGGCTCAGGTGCGGGCTCAGCTGCGGGCGATGCAGGCACAGAGGCTCGCGCAGCCGCCGGCTTGGTGCGCCCGTTGGCGGGCCTGGCCCTTCATGCTCTCTGCGGCCGTGGCGCCTTCTTCCGTTCGTTGCGGGTCGGGATCGTGTTGTCCAGGAGATGCGAAGGCTTCGTCCTTCTTGCCGGCCCTGCTGGGGCGACTGCGCATGGCGCGGCGGCACCCGTCTGAGCCGGCACCGCCAGGGCTTCAGTCCCCGCTCGCGACGCCCTCGCGGCGCGGGTCGGCGGCGCCGGCCCAGGTCGACCCGCTGCGCATCACCACCTGGGTGCCGCTGGTCAGGGCCTGTTCCTGCACGGCATGGCCCTTTGCACCCAGGGCCGCCGCGGTGGCGGGCGGGAATCGCCCGGCCTCCAACAGCACGGGGCCGCTGGTGAGGCTGAAGTTCGGCGCCGCCAGCAACGCCTGCGGCGCCATCCCCCAGGCCAAGGTGCCGAGCAGCGCGCGGGCGGTGTACTGGATGATGTGCGACCCGCCTGCGGAACCGACCGCCATCACGAGCCGTCCGCTGGCGGCGTCGAAGACCAGCGTCGGACTCATGCTCGAACGCGGGCGCTTGCCGGGTTGCACGCGGTTGGCCACCGGGCGGCCCTGGGCATCGGCAGGCACCCACGCGAAGTCGCTCAGCTGGTTGTTGAGCAGGAAGCCACCGGGCAGGCCGGTGCCCCCGTCGGCCATCATCCGGGCGCCGAAAGCGGCTTCGATGCTGCTGGTCAGCGACACCGCCCGGCCCAGGGCGTCGACGACGCTGACATGGCTGGTGCCCTGTTCGGGCTGCTCGGCCATCGGCGCCCGCGACACCGTGCCGCCCGGCGGTTGACCGGCCGTCACCCGCGGCATCGCCCGGTCGCCGACCAGGGCTGCGCGCTGCTTCAGGTAGGCCGGGGCCAGGAGGCTGGCCCAGCCGCCACCGGGCGCGGCGACGAAGTCGGGGTCGGCGACATGGGCCGCGCGGTCGGCAAACGCCAGCCGCGAGGCCTCGGCATGCCGGTGCAGCCAGTCCGCGCCGGGCACGCCATCGGCCGCCACGGGCGGCATGGCCAGGTGCTCGGCAATGCCCAGGATCTGCATCAACGCCAGTTGCCCCGACGACGGTGGCGGCATGCCGCAGACGCGCCACAGCCGCCACACGGCACACAGGGCCTCGCGACGGACCGGCCGGTAGCCCGCCAGGTCGGCTTCGGACAGGCGCCCGGGCAGCGCATGCGAGCGCACGCGCCGGACCAGATCGGCGGCCACAGGCCCCCGGTGGAGTGCGTCGCTGCCCTGCCGGGCGATGTCGCGCAGCAGGGCCGCCAGCGCCGGGTTGCGCAGGCGGTGGCCCACGGGCCAGGGCTCGCCGGAGGCGTCGAAGAAGTAGGCCCGGGCCTGCGGGTCGGCCTTCAGCCGCGGCTCGGCGAGCAGCATGCTGTGCAGCCGCGCGCCGACCGGGAACCCATCCTCGGCCAGTGCAATGGCCGGCTCGAACAGGCGTGGCCAGGGCAGCACGCCCGACTCGCGGTGCGCGGCTTCGAGCATCTTCAGTGCACCCGGTGTGCCCACCGCACGTCCGCCGTAGGTCACGTCGGCAACGCTCGGCGGCCGGCCGTCGGGCCCCAGGAAGAGGCGCTCGTCGGCGGCAGCGGGTGCGGTCTCGCGGCCGTCCCACGCCGCGAGGGCCTGGCCGTCCCAAACCAGCATGAAGGCTCCGCCGCCCAGGCCGCTGGATTGCGGCTCGACCAGCGCCAGCACCATCTGCACCGCGATCGCGGCATCCAGCGCCGAGCCGCCGGCCCGCAGGATCTGCCGGCCGGCGTCGGCCGCCAACGGGTGGGCGGCCGCGACGATGTAGCGCTGGGCCTGCCAGCCGGGCTTGGGCGTCCAGCCCGACGCCGCTTCGGGCTGCGGCTGGGGTGGCGGCGCTGGCAGCGCGCAACCCGCCAGCAGGACCAGGCACAGCACGACCTGGCCGCCACCGTGCCAGGTCCTGGCCCCGGGCATGGTGCGGGTCGTGGGCAGCCTCAGCGGCTGACCCACACCTCGCCGAAGCCGGCCGGCACGGTCAGGCTGGCGCGGCCCTGTCGTGGCGCGGGCAGCTCGGCACCGCCCAGCGCGCTGCGCCAGGGCTTGTCCACCACCGGGGCCGCCGCGGCGGGCAGGGTGACGCTGACCTGCCGCGGGCTGTCGGCGTTGTTCACCGCCACCAGGGCCCAGGTGTCGGGCTCGCCGGCCTTGGCCGCGGCCAGGCGGCGGGCCCAGACGATGACGTGCTCGTCGGCGTACAGCGGCGCCAGCAGCTCGCCGCGGCGCAGCACCGGCTCGGCATGGCGCATCGCGATCAGGCGCTTGAAGCTCGCGCGCAGTTCGAGATCGGGCTTGCCGCCGAGATCGGCCCAGGGGTAGGTCGCGCGGTTGTACGGGTCCTCGCCCCCGGTCACGCCGACCTCGTCGCCGTAGTACACGGTCGGTGCGCCCGGGTAGACCATCTGCACCAGCACGGCCAGCTTCAGACGCTGCTTGGCGCGCGCGACCGTCGCGGCATCGTGGGCCGTGTCGGTCCAGCCGAAGTGGTGCAGCGCGCGGGCCTGGTCGTGGGTGGACAGCAGGTTCATCAGCGCCGAGTGGGCCTGCGGCGGGTAGGACTCGCGGATCGCCTCGAGGTGGCCCAGCGCCTCGGTGGCCTTGCCACCGGCGGCGAAGTCCTGCACCGCGTTGCGGAAGATGTAGTTCATCGTCGAGTCGAACATGTCGCCGAGGAAGTACTTCGACGCGTCGAACCAGGTCTCGGCCACCGTCAGCGCGTCGGGCCGGTGCTTGCGGATCTCGCTGCGCCATTCGCGCCAGAAGTCGTCCGGCACCCAGGGCGCCACGTCCATGCGCCAGCCGGCGGCGCCGCGGTCCAGCCAGAGCTTCATCACCGAATCCGGGGCCCGGTAGGCGTAGTCGCGCCAGGCCGGACTGGCCTTGTTCAGCTCGGGCAGGTCTGTCACGCCGACCCAGCCGCGGTACTGGCGGTCGGGCTCGGTCTGCGCCAGGTCGAAGCTGAACCAGCCGAAGTAGGGCGAGGCCGGGTTCGGCCTGCCGCCACTGAAGGCACCGTTGCCGCCGAAGTTGCCATAACGGTCGAAGTAGATGGAATCGCTGCCGGTGTGGTTCAGGCTGGTGTCGACGATGACGCGGATGCCGCGCTTCTTCGCTTCAGTGGTCAGCCGGGCAAAGTCGGCATTGCTTCCGAAATGCGGGTCGATGCGCTTGTAGTCGGCGGTGTCGTACTTGTGGTTGCTCGGTGCGTGGAAGACCGGCGTCATGTAGATCGTGTTCGCGCCCAGCTCGCGGATGTCGTCGAGCTTGTCGATCAGGCCCTGCAGGTCGCCGCCGAAGAAGTCGTTGTTGAAGGTCTCGTCCGAGCCGTCGCCACTGCCCGGACGGAACGGCCGCTCGTTCCAGGTCGTGTGTCTTTCGACGCCCTTGTCGCGGTACCGGGTGACGCCCGGCTTGGGGTCGTTGTCCGGGTTGCCGTTGCGGAAGCGCTCGGGGAAGACGAAGTAGTAGACGATGTCGGGCGCCCAGTCCGGCACCTGGAAGCCGGGGCTGTAGACGGTCTGCCGGAAGCGCCGGATCGCCCGCGGGTTGGCGGGCCGCGGGCCGACCTCGGCCTCGCCGCCGATGCCCTTCTCGCGGGTCCAGTGCAGCGCGCGGCCGTTGTTCTGCAGCGCGTAGAGCTGCTCGCCGATCCGGACCTCGAACCAGTAGCCGTAGACGCCGATCGCGTCGAAGCGCTGGCGGGCCGCAAAACGCTCGCGGCTGCCGGCGCGCGTGCGCACCATCGGCACGCGGCGCAGCTCGGTGTACTCGAGCAGCTCCTGGTTGCCTTCGAGTCGACGCGACTCGACGACCAGGGTCGCCTCCTTGACGCCCGGCAGGGCACTGAGCTGGAACACGATCTCCTGCCCCGGCACGGTGGCGCCGAAGGGCTGCTTGTGCGCCAGCGCGCGCGAATCGAACTTCAGGCTCAGCGCCACCGGGTCGACGATCTTCACTGTGCGCGGGTCGGCAAAACGGCGCGGGCCGATGTCCAGCTTCGGCCGGCCGGCGTCGTCGAAGGCCAGGCGCACCGTGTGTTCGCCGGCGAAGGCGAACACGTGGTTGCCGTTGCCGACGCCGAAGGTGCTGGCTTCCTTCCAGGATGCATCGGCGATCTTGAACTCGTGCCGGCCCTCCAGGCGCAGGTTCAGGTAGTAGGCGTCGCAGTGGTACAGGAACTGGTAGTCCTCAAGGGCCGCCCAGTTGTTGGGCGTGCCGCGCAGGAAGAGCTCGGTGGCGCCCAGCGGCGCCGGCTTGGGGCAGGACTCGATGCTCACGGTGGCAGGCGCTCCGGCGCGGGCGGGGACGACGACAAATCGCTGCATGCCGGCCAGCCGCCGGCGCAGCTCGCCGCCGCG
>JAJTGU010000247.1 GCA_021297985.1 Rubrivivax sp. | reverse complement strand
GGAGGCGGTAGCACGGGCCATCGACCGGTTCGTGCGGGAACTGCCTTGAGCTACGCCGGCGCCGGGACACGGCCGGGGCAAAGGAACTTCCTGCGCTCTCCACTTGACCGGACCGCCGGTTTCGACCAGCCGCTGCTCGCTCGAGGCTTGCCGGCTTGCCTCGCGAGGAGGGGGCTTCGGTCTTGCCTCGCTCCGCGCGCGCGGCCCCCGGGCGGCTGTTGCGGATCCTGCCCGAGGTGGGTGAGGATGTTCTCGACCATCGGTCGCTCGAGGATGGCCGCGATGATCTCGAATTCGCCGCTGCCGCTGCCGCTGCCGCTGCTCGGGCAGTGCTGCATGTCGATATCGAGAGCGCAGCTTCAGCGATGGCTGACTTGTACCCAAGTCATGTCGGAGGTGGATGCCGCTCCAGCAACCGCGCCCATCTGATGCGGGGCGGTCCGGCCTGGACAGTCTCGAACTCGCAGTCGGCAGGCGCAGCGGCTTCGGCGGCTTGCTGGCCCTGATTTGGTGGCCCTCGCGGCAACACCTGCGCCCGAAGCATCGCGTTCGGGGCCAGCACGCCGTGGAACCTGATGAGATGCAATCTTGGCCGCGGCACCAGCGCGGCCAGCTGCTGCATGAACTCCAGCGGGCTCATCACCACGCGCGTGGTTCGATCGCGCCATGACGTCTTGAGCTTGAGCTCCACCCGCCCGGCGGCGTCCGGCTTGACGCGCTCGTCCGATAACGCTGGCCGGGTGATTCCCTATTTATGAGTTGGCGGCCATAATAGGCCTCCAAGGTGATCCGGCATGTGCCCGATCCGCGACAAGCCCACGCTCTGGATTGCTGGATGAACTGGATGAAGATCGCCGCCCTCGGATGGTTGACCGCCGGGCTGTCCACGGCCTGCTGCCAGGCGGCCGCGAGCGGACCCCAGCCCGATCAACCGGCCGCGGCTGAGTCGCTGCGTCACGCGCTCAGCCCGCCGCGAGACCGGATGACCTGGCAGCGAGGCAGTGCTCTTCTGTCCTACCAGAAGGCCGGTGATCCGCAGCGCCCGACCGTCATCCTGCTGCATGCGGCCGGGCACGGAAGCGGTGATTACGCCGTGGCCTTCGAGGCGCTGCGCGCCAGCTACCGCGTCGTCACGCTGGACTGGCCGGGCCAGGGTCGCTCGGAAGACGATGGCACCGAACCGACGGTCACCGCCTATGCGCAGCTGCTGGCAGCGTTCATCGCACACTTGGGCGGCGGGCCCGTGCACCTGGTCGGCAACTCCATTGGTGGCGGCGCGGCGCTGTTGACTGCGATCGAGCAGCCGGCGCTGGTCGCGTCTGTCACCGTGGCCAATCCAGCGGGGCTTGACGAGGGAGGCTGGATCGGATCCCTCTACACACGCTGGATGGCCCGAAAGTTCGAGTCCGCGAACGGGGATCCGCGGGGCTTTGGCGACTGGTTCGAGCGCTACTACCAGCAGGTGCTGCCGGGCGATCAGGCGCGTGCCCAACTGGAGCGGATCGTAGCTGCCCGCGCCGAGATCGCGCCCGTGGTCGGTCGGGCGTGGCGCGGCTTCCTGCGCCCGGAGAACGACCTGCGCGCCCGGCTCGGTCAATTGCGCGTGCCGGTCTTGGTGACCTGGGCACGGCACGACACGGTCGTGCGCTGGTCCAGGAACCGCGCCGCGATCGAATCGATTCCGCAGCATCAGCTGCGTTTCTTCGACGCAGGACACACGCCCTCGCTCGAGACGCCCCAGGCCTTTGTCGAGACGCTCGAGGCGTTCCTCGCAGCGGTGGACGGCCAGCGGCGCTAGTCCGGCGACATCCACGCGGCTGGCATGCACGTCGTTGGCCGCGGGTGAGACACCAGGTGCACTTTCAAGCTGACGGAGACAGACATGCGATTCGTGCCCCAGTTGCTGGGTCCCCTGTCCGCGGCTCTGGCATTGACCGCCTGCGGCGGCAGTGGCGGCAGCGCGGGCGACCAGACCCCGAAGGCGACGTTCGCCGCCATGGTGAGCTTCGGCGACAGCCTCAGCGATGTCGGCACCTACCGCGTGGGCACTGAACCGCCCCGGGATTCGTGGAGGCCCGTTGGTGTGAGTCAGGCCGACGTGGCCGACTCGGCGAGTTGACGATAGTAGGCGTCCTCGAACTCCGCCGGCGGCACATGGCCGATGGGCTCGAGCAGCCGGTGATGGTTGAACCAGGACACCCACTCCAGGGTCGCCAGTTCGACCGACTCCTTGGTCTTCCACGGCGCGCGGCGGTGGATCAGCTCGGCCTTGTACAGCCCGTTGATCGTTTCGGCCAGCCCGTTGTCGCAGCTGTCGCCGCGACTGCCCACCGAGGGCTCGATGCCCGCTTCGGCCAGCCGTTCGCTGTAGCGGATCGAGACGTACTGGCTGCCGCGGTCGGAGTGGTGGATCAAGCTGCTGTCGCGCTCGGGCTGCCTGGCGCACAGCGCCTGCTCCAGCGCGTCGAGTACGAAGTCGGTGTGCATCGAACTGCTGACCCGCCAGCCGACGATGCGCCGGGCGAAGACGTCGATGACGAAGGCCACGTACAGCCATCCCTGCCAGGTCGAGACGTAGGTGAAGTCCGAGACCCAAAGCTGGTTCGGCCTGTCCGCCTTGAACTGCCGATTGACCTTGTCCAGCGGGCACGGCGCTTTCGGGTCGGCGATCGTGGTGCGCACGACCTTGCCGCGGGTCACGCCGCGCAGCCCCTGGCGGCACATCAGCCGCTCGACCGTGCAGCGGGCTACCGCGTGCCCTTCGCGGTGGAGTTGCCGCCAGACCTTCTTCGCGCCGTAGACCTGCAGGTTGGCTTGCCACACGCGCTCGATGTGCGGCGCCAGGGCCGCGTCACGCTGAGCGCGTGGGCTGCACAACGCGGGCGTGGGCAGCCTGGCGGTATGGCGCCTGTAGCCCGATGGGGCGATCTGCAGCACTCGGCAGATCGGCTCGACCCCGTGGACATCGCGGTGCTGGTCGACGAAGGCCCGCATCACTTCAGCCGGCGGTCGAGCTCCGCCTGGGCGAAATACGCGCTGGCCAGCTTGAGGATCTCGTTGGCCTTGCGCAGCTCGCGGTTCTCGCGCTCCAGATCCTTGATGCGCTGCGCCTCGGCGGTAGTCAGGCCCTCACGCTGGCCGGGATCGCGCGCATGCTGGCGAACCCAGCGGCGCAGCGTCTCGGCCGTGCTGCCGTTCTTGGCCGCGATGGACTCGACGGCCGCCCACTGCGAGTCGTGCTGGCCCTGCGCCCCCACGACCATCCGCACGGCCCGCTCCTGGACCTCGGGTGAAAACTTGCCTGCTCTCTTCATAGCTCCATCCTCACAAAGGTTGGAGCCTCCTCAAAACCCGGGGCGGTTC
>JAJTGU010000339.1 GCA_021297985.1 Rubrivivax sp. | reverse complement strand
GGCGGCCTGGCCGCGCCGCCACGCGGTGTCGAAACGCCCGGCAAACGGCTCCAGCACCGCCATCGCCCGTTGCACCGCGCGTTGCACCGTCGCCTCGTCGGGCTCGGTGCCGGTGAGGGCCGGGTCCGCGTGCACGACCAGCGGCAGCAGGGCCTCGGCCAGCCGTGCGAGGTTCCATTGCAGGATCGGTGCCTGGCGGCCGAAGGCGTAGCGCCCACCGTGGTCGATGCTGCTGAACACCGCCTGCGGGTCGTAGACCTCGATGAAGGCGCAGGGACCGTAGTCGATGGTCTCGCCCGAGATCGTGGTGTTGTCGGTGTTCAGCACCCCGTGGATGAAGCCGACGTTCATCCACTTCGCGACCAGTTCCGCCTGTCGCCCGGCCACCGCCGCGAGCAGCGCCAGTGCCTGCTCGCCCGGGTCGGACAGGGCGACCAGCTCCGGGTCGTGTCGCTTCAGCGTGTAGGCCAGCAGCCGCGCGAGCTTGTCGTATTCGCCACGCGCTGCGAAGTGCTGGAAGGTGCCGACGCGCAGGTGGCTGGCCGCGACGCGCGTCAGCACCGCGCCGGGCAGCGCGCGGTCGCGTCGCACCGACTCGCCGGTGGCGGCCACGGCCAGCGCACGGGTGGTGGGGATGCCGAGCGCGTGCATGGCCTCGCCGAACAGCACCTCGCGCAGCATCGGGCCGATGGCCGCCTTGCCGTCGCCGCCGCGCGAGAACGGCGTCCGGCCCGAGCCCTTGAGCGCGATGTCGCGGCGCCGGCCGTGCGCATCGATCATTTCGCCCAGCAGCACCGCCCGGCCATCGCCCAGCTGCGGCGAGAAGCCGCCGAACTGGTGTCCGGCGTAGGCCTGGGCGATCGGCTCGGCGCCCTCGGGCACGCGGCTGCCCGCCCACACGGCCGCGGCGTCGTCCGCGCCCCAGGCGGCAGCGTCCAGACCCAGGTCCGCGGCCAGCTCGTCGTTGAAGAAGGCCAGACGCGGCGCCGGCGCCGCCGCCGGTGGCCAGCGCACGTGCAGCCCCTCGAGCTCACGGGCGTAGGTGTTGTCGAAGGCAATCAGCGGCAAGGCAATGCTCATGCCGGCAGTGTGCCCGGTGCTGTGGGCAGCGGCTTTGTTGCGGTGCACAATGACCTCCGTGGTCCGGGCGTTCGGGCCGGGGGGAAGCAAACATGCGACGGGTGGTGTTCAACCAGAAGGGTGGGGTCGGCAAGAGCACGATCACGTGCAACCTGGCGGCCATCGGCGCGGCGCGTGGGGCCACGGTGCTGGTGGTGGACCTGGATGCGCAGGCCAACAGCACCCGCTACCTGCTGGGCGACACCGAGGCGCCCGAGGGCGTGGGCAGCGCCCCGTTCTTCGATGCCTCGCTGCAGTTCCATCTGCGGACGCTGCAGGCGACCGATCACATCGTCGAGACGCCGTACGAGCGGCTGCACCTGATGCCCGCCAGCGACGCGCTGACCGAGCTGCACGGCAAGCTCGAGAGCCGCTACAAGATCTTCAAGCTGCGTGACGCACTGGCGGCTCTGGAGAGCGACTACGACGAGATCTGGATCGACACGCCGCCAGCGCTGAACTTCTACACCCGCTCGGCGCTGATCGCAGCCGAGCGCTGCCTGGTGCCCTTTGACTGCGACGAGTTCTCGCGCCAGGCGCTCTACGCCGTGCTGGACAGCGTGCAGGAGATCCGGGCCGACCACAACGAGTCGCTCGTGGTCGAGGGCATCGTCGTCAACCAGTTCCAGCCCCGCGCCAGCTTGCCGCAGCGCACCGTGCAGGCGCTGGTCGACGAGGGACTGCCGGTGCTCGAGCCCTATCTGCCGGCGAGTGTGAAGGTGCGCGAGAGCCACGAGGCCGCGCGGCCGCTGGTGCACCTGGCCCCCGGCCACAAGCTGACGCAGGCCTTCGAGGCGCTGTACGAGCGGCTGCAGGCCTGAACCCGACCGGCCTGCCGCCGGAGCGTGTTGCTCAGTGCAGCACCAGCAGCGGCAGCCGGCTCAGGCTCAGGACCTTCTTGGTGTGCGAGCCGTAGATCCACTCGCCCACCGTGCTGCGGCCGTGGGTGACCATCACGATCATGTCGGCCTCGCTGCGCTCGGCTTCCTCGACGATGCTCTCTTCGATGCGGTCGCTGGTCACGTGCAGCGCCTTGAACGGCACCTGTGCCTCGGCGGCCAGGAGCTCGAAGCGGGTGAGCAGCAGGCGCGCGTGGGTGTCGGTGACCACGGTGTGGCGCTCGACCTTGTCGTAGTACTCGTCGAGCCGGGTGTTGACGCTGGGCAGCGGCGCCTCGGGTTCGGCGACGAAGCCGACCACTCCGGCACCGAGCTGCCTGGCAAGCTTGAGGCTTTCGGTCATGGCCTTGTCGGTCAGCGGGCCGCCGTCGAGCGGAACGAAGAGGTTGCGGTACATCGATGGGCCTTGGCTCTGAAGCGATGGCCCCATGCTAGGCACGGACCGAAAACGGCGCCTTGACCGGCATCAACGCCATCAACCCCGCGCCGCGGCGGTCGTGAACACCGTCAACACGCCGGTATAGCCATGCAAATGCTGGTGGGCGATCTCGCCACCGGCAAAAAAGCCCACCAGCGGGACCTCGCCGAGCGCGTGCTGCACGATCTTCAGTTCGGCCGAGGCGCCGCCGAAGTGGGGGCCGCCGCGGCCGGAGCAGCTGACGTAGATCGCACCGGCGATGTCGCGCGGCGGCATCGCGTCGCTGCCGTCGCCGGCGAGCTCGTCGCGGATCTCGCTGCAGATGCGCACCAGATCGCGTCGCGCCGCCGCGGTGTCGCGCTGGCAGAACGTCAGCCGCTGGCCGGGCTGGAGCATCTCGGCCACGGCAAAGGCGTCGCGGCCGGGATCGAGGCCGATCAGGTGCCGGACCCGGACTTCGGTGCCGAACTGACCGCCCCGTGCGAACACCGACTGCTCGGCCGGCGACAGGCCGACCAGCGTCGAGCGCAGCCGCGGCAGTGCCTCGCGCGGCCGTGCCAGCGCGTCGGCCGACAGACCCAGGTCGTCGAGCAGCACCGCCAGTGCCGGTCGGCCGTCCAGCCCGGTGGCGACATTGCGATCACAAGCCGTGACCGTGTGCGCCGGACCGACCGGCTGGCAGCCCTGGGTCACGCGCGACACCAGGGCCACGTCCTGCGTGAACGCCACGCCCGAAAGGCCGCCGCGGAACACCCCGTCGGCCAGTTGCACCGCCGTGCCGCTGCGTGCCTGGGCCAGGCCGCCGAAGAGGTAGCCGCTGTCGACACGGTCGCTCATCTCGGCCACCAGGTCGGCGAGATCGGGCGTTCCCGGATCGGCATGCACCAGCGCGGTATGCGGCTCGCTGCGACGCAGCTTGTTGGCGCCCGAGAACAGCTCGAACCGGCCCACCGGCACACTGGCCAGCATCAGCACCAGGGCCGGCTCGTCGATGTACTCGACCCCGCTGGCGCAGACCCCGACCGCGGAGCAACCGACCCAGGCGACACCGGGCCAGCGCTGCTTCAGCGCCAGGAACAGCTCTTCGGCCGCGCCGGCGTACAGGTCGCTGAAGTAGACAAAGCCCAGGGCCAGCGGTCCGGCGTCGCTGGTTTCGTGGCGCTGACCCTGGCTGCCGTCGATCTGGGCCGCGGCCAAGGCCAGGGCCGCGCGCCAGTCCGGGTGCGTGGCGTGGCCGACCAGGAAGGGTTGCATGGGCCGCGCCGGCAGGGTCGACCGGCTCTCAGCGGCGCTTGCGCGTCGGCGAGGGCTTGCGCGCGGCGTCCGGGGCCGCGCGTGCGGTGCTTGCAGCGCCGGCGGAGTTCTCGGTCATCGGGCCCACCGTGTCCTTGACCGCCTTCTTGGCCAGCTCGCTGAACTGCTGCGTCAGTGCGCCCCACCAGGCCAGCGGGTCCACCGCCGGTGCCGCAGCCGCAGCGGCAGCGCCAACGGCCTTGCGCGCGACGCTGCCGGCGGCCTTCCTGGCGACCTTCCGGGCGGCACGCGCGGCCGGCGCGGCGGCAGCCGAGGCCGCCATCGCCGCGGTGCCGACCGTGGCGTTGGCCATCTGGGTGGCGGCAGTGGCGAGCGGCCCGGACGCCGGCACCGCGGCCTTCAGCGCATTGGCCACATCGGACAAGGGCAGGTTCATGGTCTGCAGCGTCGACAGCGTCATGCGCTGGACCTCCAGGGCCTGGATCGTGGTGCCGATCAGGCGTGCGTTCTGCTCGAGCCAGAACTGCACCGTGCGCAGCTCCTCGATGCGCTTCTCGATCTCGGCCGGGTCCAGCGTCGGCGCCACCCACTGGCCCATGCCGGGCACCATGCCCGGCAGACCGTTGCCGGCGCCCTTGAGCAAACCCTGCAGGAAGTCGAATCCGGGAACCATCTTGGCAAAGTCGGCGGCATTGGCCATGGGGCGGGTCTCCTCGGGGGTTTCTCTTGCCGGAGTGTCTCTTGCGTGTCACTTGAGGGTTGTGACCCCATCGTAAGCGCCGGCCCGGCGGCCCCGGTTGCGGGTCGGACTCTCGGGTCTTCAGGGCCTGAACGCGATGCGCTCGACCTTGAACCCGGCCTGCGTGAGCAGCCGGGGCAGGGACTTTTCACCGGTCATGTGAAGCGCGCCGACGGCAACGAAGAGCCGCCGACCCTGACCATGAAGTTCTGCCACGCGGCCGGCCAGGCCGGGGTTGCGGCCATCGTTCAGGCGCCGCATGAAGGCCTTCTCCTCGTCGGTCTGCGTGCATTCGCACCAGGCGGCATAGTCTTCCAGCCGGGCCAGGTCGCCGCGTTCCCAGACCTCGGCCAGCGTGCCCAGCACGCGGCGCGCGCTCTGGTCCTCGAGCTGGCCCAGGCTCTGCTCGACGATCTTCAACGCCTCCTGCGTGTCGTCCGGCACCAGCGTCTCCTTCTGCAGCGCAACCGACTCCAGCGACACCACCTTGCGCCCCGCGGCCCTGGCCTGGCGCGCCAGCACGAGCTCGATCGAGTGCTGCGGATCCAGGCCCAGCCAGCGCGCCTCGAGCACGGTCAGCGTGCTGGCCTGGAGCACCGGGTGCAGGGCCGCCAGCGCGGCCTGTGCGATGCAGGCGCGCTCATAGGCCTGGGCCAGTCGCTGCTGCAACGGAAGCGGCAGCTCCAGCCATCGCCCGGCATCGGCCAGCGCCTCCTGCACGGCCGGATCGGTGGGATCGAGTTCGAGTGCGAGCGTGTCGCTCGCTCGCAGCGCGGCTGCGGTCTTCGGGCCGAAGCGGGCCCAGCCCGGCCGACCGACGTGCAAGGTGCCAAACAGCCAGGAGCTGTGGCCACCGCGGCTGATTCGCCAGAGCATGCCGCGGTCCTCGGGCGACGAGGTGCCGGCTGCGGGCTGCGGCGGGGGGCAGGCGGCTGCGACGGCCTGGGCGTTGGCCGACGGCGCCAGCAGAAGCAGCAGGGCCAGCAGGATGCCGAGCCCGGACCCGGCGAGTGCCGCCCATGCCGACACCGGGTTTCTCCGCTGTGGGTCTGTCGTTCCACGTCCTGGCATCCTGCACCTCCCGTTGTTGCCGGCTCAGCGGCGGCCGCTGCCGCCTTCGATGCGAAGCACACCACCGTCCTGCTGCCAACGCAAGCGGCCGAGCACATCCATGCCGAGCAGGGGCTGGCCCAGGTCGGGCAGCGCGACGATGCGCAGCCGCTCGGCGACCACACCGCCCTGCAGCACCAGATCGGCGACGACGACCCGGCCCGTCACCGTGCCGCCGGCCGTCTGGCCGCGCACGCTGCCCGCGGTGACCAGGCCGAGCTGCTGCGCCAGCGCCTCGGGGATCGCCGTTGTCGTGGCCCCGGTGTCGACCAGGAACTCGACGGTCTGGTCGTTCAGCCGCCCGGCCCAGTGGAAGTGACCGTCGTCGCTGCGTTCGATGACGATGCGGCCGCTGCCGTCGACTGCAAAGCGCGGTGCCGCGCGCTCGCGCTGCCAGGCCTGGACCGCAACGAATAGCCCGGCCGCCAGCAGCAGCCAGACCGTCGTGTGCTTGATCCACGCCGGCAGCTCGCGCGGGGAGGGGGCGTTCACGCCGCGGCGCCCGGCTCGGAGTCTTCGGCGCCCGCAGCGGCCACGCGCTGGTCGAGGGTCCCGAACAGGTTCATCCCGTCAGCGCCGAGCATCTCGATCTCGATCCGGTCGCCATGCCGCATGAAGACGCTGCTCGGCTCGCCTGCTGCGCTGGCCTCGAAGGCGCGCCGCTCGGCGATGCACGAGAAGCCGCGTGCGGCGTCCCGGTTGCCGACCGTGCCACCGCCGAGGATGCTGCCGGCCCGAAGCCGACGCGTGGCCGCCACGTGGGCCACGATCTGGCCGAAATGAAAGTCCATGTCCGACGCCGCGTCGCAGTCGCCGAAACGCTGGCCGTTCAGCCGGCAGGTCAGTGTCAGGTGGACCCGCCCGCCGCGCCAGGCCGTGCCGAGTTCGTCAGGCGTCACCGCCACCGGACCGAAAGCGGTCGCGGGCTGGCCCTGCAGCGCGCCCAGGCCCAGGGCCAGTTCGGCCGAGCGCCGCTGGTACAGGCACCAGTGGTTGACCAGCATCAGCAGGCGGACGGAGTCCAGCGCGGCATTGGCGTCGGCGCCCTTGGCGACATCCCCCGTGACGACGGCCAGTCCGGCGCCGAAGTCGATGTCCGATTCCGCCGCTGAAAACTGTGGCGGGTCGCAGGGGCCCAGAAACTCGTCGCTGCCGCCCAGGCTCATGCGCGGTGTCGGTCCTGTACCTTGGATCGTGCTCGGGTAGGCACCGCCGTCGACCCACCGGTAGGCCCGAGGCAAGGGTGCCATGCACTGACGGCTGTCGAAAGCAAACGCATGGCGCGCCTTGCCGTGGTTCAGCGTCGTGTACAGGTCCTCGAGCTGCGGGGCATGGAAGTTCCAGTCGTCCAGCACCTGCTGCAGCGTGCCGGCGATCGCCTGCGCTGCGTGGGCCTGGCTCAGGTCGCGCGACACGACGACCAGCTGGCCGTCGCGCGAGCCATCGTTCAAGGAGGCGAGTTTCATCGGGGTGCAGTGGACGGGGCGTTGCCGACCAGGCGGCGGCGGGTGGCACCATTGTCGTGTGAGCCCCGCCGCCCCGACCGCGCCGACTGCGCCGACTGCGCTGTCTGCGCCGACCGCCCCTGCGGACACCGCTCCGTCCTGGAAGGGCCCGCTGCGCGGCCGGGCCGGCCTGGTCGCAGTGGGGGTGGGGGTGATCGTGCTGCATGTGTGGCTGGCGATGGCGGTGTGGTTTCAGGGCCCCTCGCCCGTCACCGGCAGCGCCGACGCCACGGCGGGCGACCAGGCCACAGTCGTGTTTGCCGAGCTGCCGCGCATCCGGGTGACGCCTCCGGTGTCACCGGCCCAGCAGCCGGTGCCCGCTGAAGCGTCCAGGTCGGCGACCGCGTCACCCGCGGTGCCGGCGCCGGTGCCGATGACCTCACCCGCGCCCGCCCCGGTGCCGGTGCCCGTTGCCGAAGCGCCGATGGAAGCGGCCGCCGAGTCCCCGGCACCGCCGGCAGCCGAGCCACCGGTGCCCAGCGGGACACCCCCACGCTACCGCACCCAGATGCCGTCACCCACGCGGCTGGTCTACCGCTTGCAGCGCGGCGGGTTTGCCGGCCGCGCCGTGCTCGATTGGCAGTTCGGCAGCGAGCCCGGTGCCGGCTACGTCTTGCAGCTCGGCTCGGCCGGCAGCGGCGTCATCGGCGACCGCTGGGCCTGGCACAGCGCAGGCGGCTTCGACGGCAACGGCCTGGCGCCGCTGCGCCACACGGATCGCCGCGGTGGCCGCGAACGCCGCGCGGTGAACTTCCAGCGCGCGGCGGGGGTGGTGTCGTGGTCGGCGAGTTCGCGCATCGAGCCTCTGCCGCCTGGCCTGCAGGACCGGGTCAGCTGGATCGTGCAACTGGCGGCGATCCTGAACGCCGAGCCGGGACGCCGCGAGCCGGGTCAACGCATCGAGATCTGGGTCGCCGGCCTGCGCGGCGAGGTCCAGGACTGGCGCTTCGAGGTCCTGGGCGCGGTGGACTTGCCGCTGCCGGGTGGCGCGACCGCGCGCGCGCTGCATGTCGTGCACGAGCCGCTGCGGCCCTGGGCCCCGCGGGTCGAGCTGTGGCTGGACCCCGGCCGCGAGCACCTGCCGATGAAGATGCAGTTCGGCGGCCGGCTGCCGCTGGAGCCGCTGGAGCTCCTGCGCGACGACGCCAACGCCGCGGGGGGCGAGCCCCCGGTCCCGGGGTCTTGAAGCTGCGCCCGTGCGGCACCAAGTGCCGGGTCCGATTCTTGCGGGTCCGTCCACATGCAACTGATCTACCAGTCCGACAGCTACATCGTGGTGCAGTTCGCCTTGCCCGGTGCCACGGCCGACCCCGGCGCGGCATCGTTACAGCGCACCGGCTACGAGATCGTGGACAAGGCCGGCCAACGAGAGATCTACGTCGAGGGCCTGCTCGCCGAGAGCTTTGCCGAAGGCGTCAAGCTGATCGCCGAGCGACCCAGCCCCAGCGTCGAGGATTTCGACGACTTCATTTCGGGCTATGCCCAACTCGCGCAGCAGCCCCTCGCGCTGCACTGAACGAAACCCCTGGCGGCTTGCAGGCCGGCCGGCACTGGGTCAAGATCGGCCGTAGCCCGCGCGAAGCGGGACGGAGACCCGACGATGCCGCGAGCCAGCGCCGATGCGCGATTGCTGCTCTCCCCAGGCTTGGCCGAAGCGCCGGTGCTCGACGTGCTGGGCGCTCACTTCGTGCTCACGCTCACGCTGCGCGGCCGCAGCAACCCGTTTCACCTGCGACGCGACTGGAACAGCCTGCTCGCGCTGGTCGGCCGCCATCTGGTCTGGCCGGCGCCGGTGCTGGCCCGCGTGCGTGCCTGGCTGGGCCAGCGCTGCAAGGCCCATGTCGCCTGGCGCGGCCATGAGGCACTCGCGGACGATGCCTTCCTGGAGCGCCACGGCGCCTGGAGCGGGCCCTACGAAGAAACGACGCTGTTCTTCTTCATCGACGAGTACCTGAAGGACGCCCCCAAGGAAATGCTGTCGGTGCTCGGCGCGACACGCGAGTGGACGGCCAGGCGGCTGAAGAAGCAATCCACCCTGGTGCAGAAGAACATCGACGCGCTGGCTGGGCTGTTGCAGCTGAACCCGGCCGAGCGCGCGCTGCTGCTCTACGGCACGCTGGCCCGGGTCCAGCGCGAGCTGCGCGGCCTGCTGGTGGAGTTCAAGGTCGGCAATGCCCAGGAGGCCTACGCCGCGCTGGCCGCGGTCTCGGGGGTCGAGGCCAGCGAGGTCGCCGAGGCCCTGCGCGCGGGCTCGCGGCTCGAGCGCATCGGCATGGTCGAGAACCTGATCGCCGAGCAGAACATCACCGACCTGGCCGACCTGATGAAGGTCAGCGACCAGTTGCCACCGGTGCTGATGCGCGAGTACCGCAAGCCGGGCGAGCTGATGGCGGTGTTCACGCGGCCGGCCGGTAGGAGCGAGCTGTCGCTGGCCGACTTCGGCTTCGTCCAGGCCGACGCGGCGACGCTGACGACGCTGCTGAAGAACGCTGCCGCGGCCAAGGAGCCGGGGGTCAATGTGCTGCTGTACGGCCCGCCGGGCACCGGCAAGACCGAGCTGGCCAAGGTCTGCGCCGCGGCTGCGGGCCTGGAGCTGTACGAGGTGGAGTACGCCGACCGCGATGGCAACAGCCTGTCCGGACGCGACCGCTACCGCAGCCTGCAGATCAGCCAGGTCTTCCTGAAGAGCAGTCCTGGCGTTGCGCTGCTCTTCGACGAGGTGGAGGACGTGTTCCCGCCGATCAGCAGCGAGGCCGCGCAACTGATCGCGCGCCTGGACAGCGGCGACGGCAGCGGCGGCGCTGCCGGCGGCGGCGCCAGCGTCAACGGCAAGGCCTGGGTCAACCAGATCCTCGAGACCAATCCGGTGCCGGTGGTCTGGATCACGAACCGCATCGAGCAGATCGATCCGGCATTCCGCAGGCGCTTCCAGTACCACCTGCTGCTGAAGAGTCCGCCTCCGGGCGCGCGCGAGGCGCTGGTGGCGCGTGCGCTGGCCGGCACGCCGGCAGGTCCGGCGCTGGTCAGGACGCTCTCCGAACGGCGCGGCCTGACACCGGCCCAGATTCGCACCGCGGTGCGTTTTGCCCGCCTGGCGCAACCGGTGGCCGAATCGCCGGCGACCGCTGGCGCCCCAACCCCCGAAGCTTTCGAATCGCTGCTGTTGCGACAACTGGCCAATGCCGATCGCGCCCTGGGCACCGTGCCCGGCGACAAGCCGGCGCGGCCCATGGTCACGCACTACGAGCTGTCGCTGCTCCACATCGAATCGAAGTTCGAGGTGCCGCGCATCGTCGAGGCACTGCAGCGGCGTGGCCATGGCACGCTGTGTTTCCACGGCCTGCCCGGCAGCGGCAAGTCGGCCCTGGCCGAGCACATCGCCTCGGCGCTGCAACGGCCCCTGATGGTGCGCCAGACCAGCGACATCGCCAGCAAGTTCGTCGGCGAGACCGAGCAGAACCTGGCCCGGATGTTCGAGGAGGCCACCGCCGAGGACGCCGTGCTGCTGCTCGACGAGGCCGACAGCTTCCTGCGCAGCCGTCGCCTGGCCGAACGCCACTACGAGGTCAGCGAGGTCAACGAGCTGCTGCAGGGCATGGAGCGATTCGCCGGCGTCTTCATCTGCACCACCAACCTGTTCGAAGACCTCGACGAGGCGGCCCTGCGCCGCTTCACCTTCAAGCTGCGCTTCCAGGCGCTGCAACGCGAACAGCGCGAACGCATGTTCGTCCGCGAGGCCCTGGGCGGCAACTCGCAGGCCCTGGCCGATGAGCACCGGCTTCGCCTGGCCGGGCTGGACCTGCTGGTGCCGGGCGACTTTGCGGCGGTCAGCCGGCAGGCCGAGATCCTGGGCTCGCCCTTTGCCGCCGACGAGTACCTGAGCCAGCTCGAGGGCGAGCACCGTCTCAAGCCTGAAGTCCGGCACCGCCGCAGCCTGGGCTTCCAGGCGTGAACGACGCCACGGCTGCAACCCGGGCCGGTCCGCTGCAAGGTGGACCGCGCGGGCAACCACGATGCGATGATCCCAGGTCCACCTTGACCCGTTAGCTGACGATGCTGCTCTGGCTGCTCTCGACCGTTCTGGCCATCCTGGCGGCCTACATCGTGCAGGGCTGGCTGCGCCAGGCGCTCAAGCGGCCGAAGCCGCTGCTCGCGTTCGGGCCGCTGGCGGTCGGCGGGTTCACCTGGGGCAGCCTGGTCAGTTCGGTCGCGGTGCTTTCGATTGCGGCCGCGCCGCTGCCGTTTCCGGTCGGCTTCCAGAACCTGGTGGCGCCCGTGCTGTGGGTCAGCTCCATCGTCGCCGCGGTCCTGGCCATCGTCGGCTTGTTGTGGCGTCGGGCCTGGTGGATGTTCGTGATCTGCGGCGCCCTGATGACCGCTGCGACCTTGCCGATCCAGTACGGCTGGATCACTGCGGCAGGTTTCCGTCCGGGCATCGTCTGGCGCGAGGAGCTGCTGGTCGTCGCGGGTGCCGTGATGACCTTCGGTTATGCCGTCGGCTGGTGGCTGGCACTGGCCGACAGCGCCTTGCAGGGCGGCCGGCAACTGCTGTGGCGTTTGGGCGCAGCGGCGTTGATGGGCTTGACCCTGCTGGCCGGCCAGGAGATCACCTCGCTGGCCGCGGGCTTGCTGGCGCAGGTCGGCTCGGTGTACCAGTACCAGGTCCCAGCCGCGGTGCTGGCGCTTGTCGGCGGCGCGGCTCTGCCGCTGCTGTTGTTCGTGCTGCTGCTCGATCTCGAGATCCGGCGCCAGAGCCAGCGGCGCAAGCGCCGTGGCATGGACACCAGCCACATCATGGTGCGCAAGCGCGAAAAGCGCCGCTCCCGCACGCGCGAAGCCTGAGCGCACGCTGGAGCCCCGAACAAGTTTCTGTGGCGGGCCCCCAAAACCGAATCGCATGCAGCGCTGGGGCGCCTAAGCTGCCGGCTTCGACGCCAGCCACCCCAGCGACCGCAGCATGAACACCCCCACGTCCACCCCCGCCCCGGGCGAACGCCTGCCCTTGCCCTACCGCCCGGAGGCCCCGGTGGTGGCCGACCTGCTGGCGCGGCTGGACGCCAGCCGGCTGGACTGGCCGGCCGTGGTCGAGTCCGCCCGGCCCTGGGTGCGAGCGGTGCGCGAGCAACCGGCGCCGTTCTGGGCGCTGGAGTCCCTGCTGCGCGAGTACCCCATCTCCAGCGCCGAAGGCCTGGCGCTGATGCGCCTGGCCGAGGCCTTGCTGCGTGTGCCGGACGCCGAGACGGCGATCGCCCTGACGGCCGACCAGCTCGGCCGCGCCGAGTTCGACGGCGCCGCCGAGGGCGAGGCCGACGGCCCGCACAAGATGCTGGCCAGCCTGTCGGCCAGCGCCATCGCGCTGTCCAAGAAGTTCCTGCCCGAAGGCGACAACCCGCCGGGCCTGCTGCAGCGCATGGGTGCCCGTACGGTGGTCGCCGCGACGGTGCGGGCGATCCAGCTGCTCGGCCGCCAGTTCGTGCTCGGCCGCACCATCGACGAAGCCCAGGACGAAGCCGCCTCGGCGCGCAAGGTCCAGCCGCAGCTGACCTTCAGCTACGACATGCTCGGCGAAGGCGCGCGCACCGAGGCCGATGCCGAGCGCTACCTCGCGAGCTACGCCAATGCCATCGCCCGCATCGCCGCGCAGCGCCGCGACAGCACGGCTACACCCATGCAGGGCGATGGCATCAGCATCAAGCTGTCGGCGCTGTTCTCGCGCTACGAGTTTGCGCAACGCGACCGGGTGATGGCCGAGCTGCTGCCGCGGGTCTGGAGCCTGATCGAGCCCGCCGCGCGTGCCCAGCTGAACCTGACCATCGACGCCGAGGAAGTCGACCGGCTGGAGCTGTCTCTCGACGTCTTCGAGGCCCTGGCCGGGCGCATTGCGGCGCAGTTCCCCGGCTGGCCCGGCTTCGGCCTGGCGATCCAGGCCTACCAGACCCGAGCGCTGTTCGTCATCGACGAGGTGGCACGCATCGGCCGCGAGCGGGGCCTGCGCTTCATGGTCCGCCTGGTCAAGGGCGCGTACTGGGACGGCGAGATCAAGCGTGCCCAGGAAGCCGGACTGCCCGAGTACCCGGTGTTCACGCACAAGCACCACACCGACATCAGCTACCTCGCCTGCGCCCAGCGGCTGATCGAGCACCACGGCGTCATCTACCCGCAGTTCGCGAGCCACAACGCCGGCACCATCGCCGCCATCGTGCAGATGGCGCGGGCCGCCGGCGCGGCATTCGAGCTGCAGCGTCTGCACGGCATGGGCGAAGGCATCTTCCGCGAGGTGCTCAAGGACCGCAGCATCGCCTGCCGCGTCTACGCGCCGGTCGGCGAACACCGCGACCTGCTGGCCTACCTGGTGCGCCGGCTGCTCGAGAACGGCGCCAACTCGTCGTTTGTCCACCAGCTCAGCGATGGTGCCGTTGCCGTCGAAGACCTGCTCGGCACGCCGCTGCACGCCGCGCCCGCCAGCGGCCTGACGATGCCGCTGGCCTTGTACGGCGAGCGTCGCGCCAACTCGGTCGGCCTGGACCTGGCATGTGCCGCGATGCGCACCCCGCTGGTCGATGCGATCGCGGCGACGCGTGTGGCGCCGGTCGCTGAGGCCGGCGCGGCCGAGGTCGACGCCGCGATGGCGCGCCTGCACGTCGCCATGCCGGCCTGGAACTCGGCACCGCTGGCGCAGCGCGCCAACGTGCTGCGCCGCGCGGGTGATCTGCTCGAGGCACGCCTGCCGGCGTTTTGTGCGCTGCTCGTGAAGGAAGCGCACAAGACGCAAGGCGACTGCATCGCCGAGGTCCGCGAGGCGGTGGACTTCTGCCGCTACTACGCCGAGCAGGCCGAGGCCAGGCTGGCCGACCAGGCCCTGCCCGGTCCGACCGGCGAGAGCAACACGCTGCGCCTGTCCGGGCGCGGCGTCTTCGTCTGCATCAGCCCGTGGAACTTTCCGTTGGCGATCTTCGCCGGCCAGGTCGTGGCCGCGCTCGTCGCCGGCAACACCGTGGCCGCCAAGCCCGCCGAACAGACCCCGGCCGTGGCCCTGGCCTTTGTCGAACTGCTGCACGAGGCCGGCGTGCCGGCCGATGCCTGCGTGCTGCTGCACGGTCCCGGCGAGACCGTCGGGGCCCAGCTCGTCGCGCATCGCCACACCGCCGGCGTGTGCTTCACGGGCAGCACGCCCGTCGCGCGCATCATCAACCGCACGCTGGCGGCCAAGGACGGCCCCATCGTCCCGCTGATCGCCGAGACCGGCGGTCTGAACGCGATGCTCGTCGACAGCTCGGCGCTGCCCGAGCAGGTCGTCGACGCGGTCGTGCAAAGCGCGTTCCGCTCGGCCGGCCAGCGCTGCAGCGCCCTGCGCCTGCTGTGCGTGCACGAGGGCATTGCCGACGGGCTGCTGCACATGCTGCAAGGCGCGATGCGCGAGCTGCGCCTGGGCGACCCGGCACAGCTGGCCACCGACGTCGGCCCGGTGATCGACGCCGAGGCGCACGCGCATCTCTCGCGGCACGTCGCGCGGCTGCGCCGCGACGCCCGCCTCGTGGGCGAGACGCCGGTGCGGGAGGCCTCGGCCTTGCCGGCCAACACGATCGCGCCGATCGCCTTCGAGCTCGGGCGCATCGACGACCTGAAGGACGAGATCTTCGGTCCGGTGCTGCACATCGTGCGCTGGGGTCCGGGGCAGACCCAGCCCGGCGGCGCCCGCGACATCGAGCAACTGGTGACCCAGATCAACGCATTGGGCTGGGGCCTGACGATGGGCGTGCAGACCCGCATCGACAGCCGGGCCCGGCGCATCGCGGACGCCGCGCGCATCGGCAACGTCTACGTCAATCGCAACATGATCGGCGCGGTCGTCGGCGTGCAGCCGTTTGGCGGCGAAGGCCTGTCGGGCACCGGCCCCAAGGCCGGCGGACCCCATTACCTGTACCGCTTCTGTGCCGAGCAGACGCTGACGATCAACACGGCCGCGGCGGGTGGCAACGCGGAGCTGCTGGCCGGGCTCTGACTCCGGAGCGGGGTTCTACAGGCTGCCGCTGGACCGCAGCTTCTTGAGGCGCAGCGCCAGCGCCTGCTGGCGCTCGGCCATCCGGCGCTGCAGGGCCTGGCGCTCGTCGCCTTCGGGCAAGGCGGCCAGCTGGTCGCGCAGCGCCGCGATCTCGCGCATCGTCTCGACCTCGGGGGGCACGATGCCGGCGTCCTTGAGCATCTTCATCGGCATCTTCAACTCGTCGGGCGTGGCGTCGTAGCCGTCGCCCAGGTCGAGCGGCCTGCCGTAGCTCGGAGCGGACTTCAGCTCGCCGTTGCGTTCGCTTTCGGCCAGCGCGCGGCCGATGTGGTCGTCCAGCAGCTTCAGACGTTGCTCTCGCTTTTCGGCGCTGGGTTTGATCGGGCTGGTCATGGTGGCGGGTCTCCCAGGCGTTGCAGCCAGTGGCGGGTGAGCGGCGTTGCCGGCTTGGCGAGCAGCCGCTCGTTCAGCAGCGCGCGGGCCAGTGCGCGGCGGCCGCCCGGGGCACAGCCGGCGGCGATCAGGGTCTGGTCGATCAGGTCGCGCTGGGCGTGGCTGCCGCCAAAGCGCTGGGCCTGCGCCCGCGCCGGGTACAGCCAGTCGCCGGCGGCCTGGGCCTGGCCGGCATGCAGCGCCAGCACGCCGCGCATCAACGGCAGCCCGACCTCGCGGGCCATCCAGCGGTTGGTTCGGGCGCCGTCCTCGGGCCGCATCGCCTGCTCGGCGCAGCGCGCCAGCCAGGCCTCGGCGGCGGCGCGTTCGTCGGCCGCCAGCAGGGCCAGCACGTAGTGCCAGTCATTGAACGCGTAGTGCCCGGCGTGCGCAGGATCCGCCGGCCAGTCGGCCACCAGCGCTCGGGCATGGGCCTGCACGTCGTGGCCCATCAGCGACAGGCGCCACAGCAACGAGGCCGCGTCCAGGCGCTGCAGGCCGATCTGCAGGTTTGCCGGACCGCTGAGGTGGGCGTCGACCAGTCGCAGCGTGCCGGCGACATCGAGCGCTTCGAGGCGGAACAGGCACTTGTGCCACCACAGGTGGATCGCGAATCCGTTGCCCTCGGCCCAATGCGCCTGCTGCTGCCGCAGCCAGGCACTGCCTTCCTCGAAGCGGCCCTGCATCTCCATCACGTGGGCCACCGCGTGCACCGCCCAGGGAACGTGCGGGTCCAGCGCAAGCGCGCGGCGGGCGGCTTCTTCGGCCTCGGCGTAGCGGTGGTTCTCTTCCAGTCCGAAGGCCCACAGCGCCAGCACGCACGGGTAGAGCGCATCGTCCTCGTGCCAGGCGGAAAGCGCCCGGGCGGGACGGCCACGCAAGGCCGCGGCGTCGCCACGGTAGAAGTCCCACAGCTGCGCCCATTGCAGCGCCAGTGCGTCGCGCGGATGCTCGATCAGCGAGTCGTCCCAGACCTGGCAGGCCGCCTGCCAACGTCCCTGGGCCAGGTGTTCGATGGCGATCCGATGGGCCTGTTCATGGGCCGGCCAGGCCGAAGGCGATGCACCGGCCAAGGCCTGCGCCCGTGCCAAGGCCGAGCAGGCGTCGGCCAGCAGCGCGGGCTCGGTCAGGCTGTACAGGAAGCCGGCGCGCATCAGATGCGGCAGTGGCCAATCCGGGTCATGACGGCTGGCTTCGTCGAGGTCGGCCAGCGGCGCGTCGTAGAAGCTCATCATGCGCCACAGCGCACGCTGCACCGCGGCGTTGGCCGGCGCCGACCCACTGCCGCTGGGCAGGCCGCTGTCACCCGCCGGTGGCGGTGACACGGGCTTGGCCGCGGCCGAGCCATCAATCCTGTCGATGGACTCGCCGACCCCGATGCGGTTCAGGTCGTTGCCGTCGGTGCCTTCGATCACGCCCATGACCCGCACTGTAGCGGCTGGGGCCGCGGCAGGACCGAAGGCCGCGCCTGGGGTCGCCGCCGTCAGTGCCGTCAGCGCTGTCAGTGAGGCAGGACGATCCACAAGACCGCGCCGATGGCCACCGAGAACACCGGCAGCAACGCCAGGACGGCTCGGCGCCAGCGCAGGCGGCGTCGCTTGGCGGCCGTTGGCAACCCAGCGCCCGCTGCACGCGGCAGCAGGTGTTCGACGTCTTCGACAAAGCCCTCGCTGCGCCACAGGCTGCCCAGCATCGGCAGCGTGCTGGCGGGTCCTTCGCGCTGGCCATCGAGATGCACCAGCCGTTGCAGCACGGCGGCGCCGGCCATGCGTGGACGGTTTCGGGCGGGAGCTTGGGCCATGAGCCGGACTGTGGCGCGCAGGCGAGCCCGCTGCCAGATCCCAGGTCGCAACAACGGCAACAAAGGAGCAGGACCCGCGCTGCATGTCACACTGACTGGAATGAAGAACTCACGACGCGGAGCGCCTTGGGCGCTGGTGGCCCTGGCCGGGGTCCTGTCGGCGGCGGGGACGCCGCTGGTCGCCCAGACGAACCCGGCGGTTGCCGGCCCCGCCGCGTCGGCCGCCGCCGTGGTGCCTCCGACCCTCGAACGCCTGCGCAGCAGCGCCACCATCCGACTCGGTCACCGCGAAGCGGCGGTGCCGTTTGCATTCCTCGTGGACGGCAAACCGCAGGGCTATTCGGTCGATCTGTGCCTCAGGGTGGTCGACGGCTTGCGGCGGAGCCTGGGCCTGCCCGGCCTGAAGGTCGAGTGGGTGCCGATCCAGGCGGCGCAGCGGTTGCCCTTCACGATCGAGGGCCGCATCGACATCGAGTGCGGCAACACGACGGCGACCGCAGAGCGGCGCAAGACCGTGGCGTTTTCGACACCGACCTTCGTGGCCGGGGCCGGCGTGCTGGTCCGTGCCGAGACCGGCGCCAAGGTCCTGGCCGACCTGAAGGGCAAGCGCATCGCGGTGGTGGCCAGCACCACCGGCGAGCGCATCGTCAAGCGCGCCAACGAGGCGCTGATGGCGGTCGTGCCGGTGGTCGTCAAGGACAACGCCGAGGCCTTTGCCGCGCTCGAGGCGAAGCGCGCCGACGCCTGGATCACCGACGACATCCTGCTGGCCGCCTACCGCGCGCAGGCGCCCGATCCGAAGCAGTATGTGCTGCTCGAGAAGCGCCACACCATCGAGCCGCTGGCGCTGATGGTGCGCAAGGGGGATCCGAGCTTCGAGCGCGCGGTGGACCGCGAGCTGAACGCGCTGATCAACAACGGCGACGCCAACCGGCTGTACCAGCGATGGTTCATGCAGCCGATCCCGCCGAAGAACGTGACGCTCGAAGTGCCCGCCAGCCGATTGCTGCGCGAGATCTTCCGCACGCCGACCAAGATGCAGTACGACGTCGACGTGATCGTGCTGTAGCGAGCGGAGTCCGTGACGGTTAGTCCGGCTCGTCCGGTCCGCGGTGGGCTTGACAGGCCTTCGCAACACTGGTCTTGGTGCCAGCTAGCGTCGAAGACGCAACCAGATACACAGTTAGATAGTGAGTATCGTTACAGTCGGTTGTGCTGTTTGTCGGAAGCAGCGGCGACGCCTATGGGAGCACCATGAAATCATTTGCAAGGAGAGCTGGCGGGACATTGATGCTTGCGGCATCCAGCGCGATCTCTTTCGCACAGCAGCCTCAGTCGCCGCTTCCGAACTTCGATCAGATCCACGCTAGCGCCCCTGCGGTCATTTCGGACCACGATAACGAGGTCATCGAGCCGTACCTTGGCTCGCTTCGGCTGTCAAGCGTAGATCTGCGGATCGAAGGCCCTGGTGGATTCGACCTTGAGGTGGTGCGTAGCTACAACCGCGCGCGGGTGGGAAGAAACTGGATCCCGGATCACGATGCACATACGTCGAAGCCGGTAGGCTGGACCATGCACTTCGGCAGACTACTTGTGCGTTATCGAAACTGTAACGGATCCGCGTCGAATACCAATTTCATGCCAATGCTTGAGACGGCTGATGGCAAGCGCCGCCTTGTTTGGGCAGTGACTCAAGCAGGCTCCCCGCCAATGATGACGTCAGACAACTGGTCGGTTGCCTGCAATGGCTCCGGATATGTAGTGTTCTCGCCAGATGGCAGGCGCTACGACATGCAGCACGTCCATCCCGGTGGGCTGACTACCTGCCCGAACCCAACTAATCCCGGCCAATCATGTTACTTGAGTATCTACTCGACAACGCGGATCACGGACCGAAACGGCAACTATGCCGACATCGCTTACTCAGCGTACGTCAACGGCCGCGCACGCGCTGGAGCAGATTGGAACGAACCGAAAATCGATGGCGTCACAGCGAGCGATGGTCGCGCCCTCCTGTTCAGCTATGCAATCTACGGTGAAACCGAGGAGCAAAAGAAACCATACCTATTGAGCGTGACCTCGAACGCAGGGCAAAGGGTGGAGTACACCTACCAGCGACTACCGGGAAACTGGGCGCCAGAGGTTATAGCGCTAACCGGCTTCCGTGATTTGGCCGGACGGAACTGGGCCTACCAGTACCAGATCCCAAAGCTGTTCACTGATTGGCGATGCTCCATTCAAATCACCTGCGAGTACGTCGCGGGTGACTTGCTTCTGAAGAGCATTACTTCCCCATTCGGCGGCAGTCGTTCTTTCGAGTGGACCGCAGTTCCAAGCAGAAATCACCGGGACGTCGAGCCCGCGATCGGTGTCGCTCGCAAGTTAACGAGCGATGGGGGTGTCTGGTCATTTTTCTACAGTAAGGACAGTGCTTCGTCGACAGTCGTCACCACTGTGACTGGGCCTGCCGGGACTACCGTTTATCGGCATCGATTCGAAGGTAACAATGACGGTGGTGCACTCGGGATACGTCCGCCGTTCTGGACCGATGGGCTGCTGCT
>JAJTGU010000158.1 GCA_021297985.1 Rubrivivax sp. | reverse complement strand
AGGCGCCCAGCGCGACGGCCGCCAGCAGCGGCCCGAACAGCACCGCCACCGCCCAGGGCGCGGTGGCGTGGTGCGTCATCAGCCAGTGCGAGACGACACCGTAGCCGGCGATCAGGGCCCCAGCGGCGAGCAGTGGCGAGCCGTTCATCGGCGCGGTGGCGTTGGCGTGGGCGTGCGGGTGACCGTGCCAGGCAGCACGGCGTGCGGATCAGGTCTTGCGGTGCTGGGCGACATGGGCCGCCAGGCTGCGCAGCGACTGGAAGATCTTCTGGTTGTTCTCGTCGTCCGAGCGAAGCTGGAAACCGTACTTGTGCGAGATCTCCAGCGCCACTTCGAGGATGTCGATCGAGTCCAGCCCCAGTCCGTCGCCGAACAGCGGAGCCGCCGGGTCGATCGCCTCGGGCGTGGTCTCGAGGTTCAGGGCCTGCACGAACAGGACCGCAAGCTCGCGTTCCAGCGTGGCGAGCTCGGCCGGAACGGCTGCGGTGGGGGCTGCGGCGTCGTCAGCCTGGTCGGTGGAGGGGGTCACGTCGAAAGGCCTGAAGCGGCACGGCGAAAACGCAGGATTTTAGCCGGCGGGCCCGCCACCGCCGGCCCGGGCGTGGGCTCACCAGCCCTTGAACAGGTGGGCATACAGACGGCTCGCGACGAGCTTTTCGCCACGCCCGCGCAGGCTGAGCACGACCTTGCCGGTTTCCTCGCGCCGGGCCTCGCGGATCGCCCGCACCTGGACCAGCAGGCTGCGGTGGACCTGCCAGAACTGGGCCGGGTCGAGCTGCGGCAGCAGCTCGCGCAGCGACACGCGGATCAGGTGTTCGCCGCTGGCGGTGACCACACGCAGGTACTTGTCGGCGGCCTCGAAGTACAGCACCTCTTCCACCGGGATCATCTGCGTCACGTTGCCGAGTTGCGCCGGAATCACCGCAATGCGCGATGCCGGGGTGGCCGGAGCCGCCACCCCGGACTGCGGCCCCAGGCTCGCCAGCAGTTCGCGCAGCGGCGCCAGCGACGCGTCGAGGGTGCTGGCGTCGCCGACCCCGGGCCGAATCGCGTTGCGCGCGGCCAGCCGCTGCTGCAGGCGTTGCACCGCCAGGGCCAGGCGCTCGCGCGGGACCGGTTTGAGCAGATAGTCTGCTGCCTGGCGTTCAAAGGCGGCGATCGCGTACTGGTCGTAGGCGGTCACGAACACCAGCAGCGGCAGCGGCGGCGCGTTGGCGCCTTCGGGCCAGTCCTCGGTCACGGCCTGGGCCACGTCCAGGCCGCCCAGGCCGGGCATGCGGATGTCCAGGAAACACAGCGACGGCTGCAAACGCAGCGCTTCGGCCAGCGCCGAATCGCCGTCGCCACACTCGGCCACGACCTGCAGCTCGGGCCAGACGGCGGCCAGGTCGGCTTTCAGGGCTGCGGCGAGCAGCGGCTCGTCCTCGGCGATCAGGGCGGTGGGGGTCATGGCGCGCGCTCGGGGCTTTGCAGCGGAAGGGTGACAACGGCCCAGGTGCCGGCACCTTGTGGCGCGGCCTGCAGATCCAGCGACGCCCCGGTGCCGAACAGTGCGGCCAGGCGCTGGCGGACCTGCTGGGTGCCGAAGCCGGTGCCGGCGGTCGTGTGTGGTGCGGTGCCGGGTCCGCTGCCCGTTCCGGCCTCCAGGCCGCGGCCGGTGTCGGCCACCGTCAGGCGCAGCAAAGGTTGGCCGTCGGCCGCGGCGACACGTTCGGCGCGCACCACGATGTGACCTCCTGCGACTTGCGGCTCCAGGCCGTGCTGGATCGCGTTTTCGACCAGCGGCTGCAGGATCAGCGGCGGCACCGGCGCTTGTCGCAACTCGTCGGGCAACTCGAAGCTCGACGTCAGCCGCGGCCCCATGCGCACGCCCATCAGCGCCAGGTAGTCGGACAGGCGTGCGAATTCGTCGGCCAAGGCGTGGCGCCCGCTGCGCGAGGCCACCAGCGTCGCGCGCAGGAAGGCAATCAGCCGGTCCAGCATCGCCTGGGCCCGATCCGCATCGCTGCCGATCAGCACGCGCAGGTTGGCCAGCGTGTTGAACAGCATGTGCGGCTCGAGCTGGGTCTGCAGCATCAGCAACTGCTGTTCGACGGCCACCTTGTGTGCCTGCTCGGCAGCCAGGCGGGCGCGTCCCAGGCGCGTCTGCACGGCCCAGATCGTCAGGCCGATGGTGGTGCCGATCAGCGTCATGGCCAGCGTCACCCGGATGCCACCGTCGCCGACCTTGAAGATGCTGGGGCTGCGAATGCCCGTGAGGGCGTCGCCGATCATCAGTCCGGCGGTGGGGCCGATCAAGGCGGTCAGGGCGACCAGTGCCAGCACCACCCGCCAGCCCGGACCGTCGGTGGGCAGCGGCAGGCCACGGGCCAGGGCACGGCGCAGCATCCACCAGAAGATGACGCGGCGCACGCCATCGACCACGCTCCAGCAGCACAGGCTGATGGCCAGCGAGTAGATCAGCTTGGTCCTGAAGCCACCGCCACCGATAACCGTCAGCAGCGTGGCGATCGCCAGCGCGATGACCAGCGTGATGCCGACGCCCGAGGCCAGGCTGCGCAGCAGGACGCCCCAGGTGAGTGCGGGCACCTCGCGGCCCATGAAGGTCAACGCCATCCGGCCATTGTGGCCACGGCCGCTCCGATGTCCCGGCCTCTGCGACCGGACGTCGCCGGCAGGCGCCAGCGGTGGCCCGGTGTCGCCGGACGTTCCGTCGGCTACAGGTTCAGTGCCGCCTCGGGCACCGCGCCGCGCAGGTAGATCAGCGCGCCGGCGTCGCCGCTGCGCAGGCGGTCGTGCAGCACACCCCGGCGGCCGAGATGGAACCCCCCTGGGCCCAGGCGGATGTCACCGATCTGCATCTCGCCTTCGAGCACCACGCACTCCTCGTCGACCGGGTGGCGGTGGGCGGGCAGCACCGCGCCCGGCGCCAGGCGCACCAGGCAGGACAGCACGCCATCGGCCTCGTGCAGTCGCTTGATCGTCAGTCCCTTGCCAAACGGGGCCCAGCCTTGATCGCCTGGCGCCACGGTCGTGTGTTCGGACAGCGTGTCACTGGCGATGCGCCGCAGCAGCTGCTTCTTGATCCTTGCCTGGGCCTGGGCGTCCAGCGGCACCGGCGCCAGGCCTTCGTCCAGCAAGGCCAGCACGTCGGCATCGAGCACGGGCTCGTCGCGTTGTTCGGTCGGATCCTCAGGGTGCCGGGTCATGGTCGTGGTCTGGACGGGGGTTGCGGTTGGGCGGGCCGAAAGTGTCGACGCCCAGGGCCTGGCGCAAGCGCGTCTGGGCGCGACGCAGATGCGACTTGACCGTGCCCAGCGGCAAGCCGGTGCAGGTGACGATGGCCGAGTGGCTCATCTCACGCCAGTAGGCCAGGCCGAGCAGCCAGCGTTCGGTCGCCGGCAGCGTGGCCACGGCGACGGCGAGCCGCTGTTCGGACTGGCGTTGCCACAACAGGTCCAGCGGGCCGGGGGCGGTGTCGGGCTCGCCGCTGGCGTCACCCATGAGTTCCGGCGCCCGGACACGCTGTTCGCTGCGGCGCTGGCGCAGACGGTCCAGGGCGCGGCTGTGCACGATGCTGAGCAGCCAGGTCAATGGCGAGCCCCGGTCGGGGTCGAAGTCCGCGCGCTTGCGCCAGGCCTCGAAGTAGGCATCGGCCAGCAGATCCTCGGCGTCGTCGCCGCCCAGCATCCGGCGCGCAACGGCGCGCGCAGGGCCCAAGGTGGCGTCGAAGAACCGCTCGAAGTCCGCCGCGGCCTCCGGTCCCCCGGCGGACGCGCTGTGCAGCCATGCGGCATGCTGGCGATCTCGCCTTTCACGGGGGGTGTCGTCTGCGGAGACATCGTCGGGACCCGCAGGACGGGCATCGGTTGCGCTGTTTGGGCTTACGGCGCCTGTGGGATTCCGGATGCAGCCGGTCATGTTGCCGCCGGCCCCTTCGGCTGGCTCGGGCTCAGGCCGCCAGCGCACGCCGGATCGCCTCGATCCGGGCCCGGTTGACCCCGAAGTCCTTGCGACCCAGTCGCGAAGCGGACCGGACTTGCACGACGTTGCCCGCAGGATCGAGCCAGAACTCGGCGTCATCGACGAACTTGAGCACTTTGGTCTCGAAGCGGGCGTAGACGTAGTCGGCCTGGGCCGACTCGATCCGCGCACCCGGCATCGCCGCGATCACGGCCTGCAGACGCGTCATCGTCGCGGCCCCGCCCGCCGGCAGCAGGGCCAGCGGGGCGATGTCGGCGTAGGCCTGCATCGGGTGATCGGGCCACAGCCGGGCCTGGCTGCTGACGCTGTTCTCGGTCTTCGAAGGTGGCTTCAGCTTGCCTTCGCGAACCCCGAGGTTGGTGGGTGCCGTGCCGCGCAGCAGGCCGAACTGGGCGCCGACAAGCACGGCGCCAACGAGCAGCAGGACGAGGTAGACGATGAACATGGGCAGGCGGCGGGACATGTGGGCGACAGGAGAGCCGCCGTCAGTCTAGCCGCGGACCCTGCCCGCGCCGGCCCAGGTTCAGGTCGGTGTGTCAGCGCCCCGGCCAAGGCGCCGCCGCCAGGCCCAGCCGGCGACACCGCCCAAGGCCCAGAGCAGGGCCGTCGCCGGCTCGGGGACCGGCAGGGCCTGCAGCCGGACATGGTCGAAGTCGACTTCGATGCCGGGCGCCTGGGCGGTGCCCGGGAGCGCCAGGTTGACGAGCCGGATCTGCAAGGCCTGACCGAGCGCCGGGTGGGCCGCCCCGATGTCCACGGTCAACAGGCTGTCGCGCCACTCGCCTTCGGGGATCGACAAGGTGCTGTCGTCGACGGCGATCAGCACGTCGCCGGCACGCAGCTCGATCCGGTAGCCCGGAAAGCCGTTCAGGTTGTAGAAGAGGCCGCCACCGTCGGATGAGCCCGGCAGCGAGGTCCCGGAGGCGATGTTGCCGACGGCGACCGTGAGCGCATACCGCGTATCGGCCTGCAAGGTCGCGGCCAGTGTCTGCTGAAGGCCAGCCTCGCCGCCCTCGGGGCCGGCCAGGAACACCAGCGCCGCCCGCTGTCCTTCGGGGGTGGGGGCGGAAAAGAAGCTGGTGCCGGTCGGATCGATCAGGCCCAGCGCGTCGGCGTTGCCGTCCAGCCGGTTGAACGGGTCCCAGGCGGTCCAGCCGGCGGGCAGGCCGACGATGAAGGTGCCGGGCAGGATCGCCTGGGCTTCGAAGCCAGCATTGACGATGGGCAGCTCATCGGCATGCAGCGACGGTGCGCTGATCAGGGTCAGCAAGGCAAGCAGCAGGGGTCGCGTCACGGTTCGTCTCCGGTGTACGCAGATCCCCGACATGGGGCTGCGTCTGGAGCGAGCCAGTCTGCGCGCCGGTGCAGGGCCTGGGCATCCCTTCCCCTCACACCCGTCTCACGGCTTGACTGTGTGGTTTCTATATGGTCAGGATCTGCTCAATTCTCT
>JAJTGU010000214.1 GCA_021297985.1 Rubrivivax sp. | reverse complement strand
TGCCGTCATCGGCACCAACGGCGCGGGCAAGAGCACGCTGATCAACATCCTCTCGGGCGAGTTCCCGCCCTCGGCGGGCACGGTGGAGCTGCTGGGCCAGGACATCACCGCCTGGTCGCAGCCGAAGCGCGCGCGTGCCGGCCTGGGCCGCAGCTACCAGCGCACGACCATCTTCCCGAGCTTCTCGGTGCTCGAGAACTGCCGCCTCGCCGCGCAGTCGCGCACGCCACGGCCCTGGGCGCTGTGGGAGTCCGCTGCGCGCTGCCAGCCCAGCACCGCGGCCGCCCGCGAGGCCGCGGCGCGCACGGGGCTTGCCGACGTCCTCGAACGCCCCGCCGGCCTGCTGAGCCACGGCCAGAAGCGGCAACTGGAGATCGCGATGTGCCTGGCCACCTCGCCGCAGGTGCTGCTGCTCGACGAACCCCTGGCCGGCATGGGCGCCGAGGAGACCGAGCGCATGCTGGCCCTGCTGCACGAGCTGAAGGCCGACCACGCCATCCTGCTGGTGGAGCACGACATGGACGCCGTCTTCCGCGTCGCCGACCGCATCACGGTGATGGTCAACGGCGGCGTCATCGCCCACGGCACGCCCGAGGCCGTGCGCAATGACGCGCAGGTCCAGGCCGCCTACCTGGGTGGCCATTGAGATGAGCAGCCACAGCGACCCCATCCTCGACGCCCGCGAGATCCACGCGTGGTACGGCAGCAGCCACGTGCTGCACGGCATCGACCTGCAGATCGCCCGCGGCGAAACCCTGGGCCTGCTCGGCCGCAACGGCATGGGCAAGAGCACGCTGATCCGCACGCTGCTGGGCCACGTGGCGCAGCGCGAGGGCCAGATCCGCCTGTTCGGCGAGGACTTCAGCCGTGGCCGCCCGCACGAGGTGGCGCGCCGCGGCGTCGCCTACGTGCCCGAGGGCCGCGGCGTGTTTCCCAACCTCAGCGTGCGCGAGAACCTGGTGATGGCCGCCAAACCCGCGAAGGTGGCGCCGCGCGGCAAGGGCTGGAGCTTCGACCGCGTGATGGCCACCTTCCCGCGGCTGGCCGAGCGCATCGGCCACCCCGGCGCGCAGCTCTCGGGCGGCGAGCAGCAGATGCTGTCGATCGGCCGCGCGCTGATGACGCAGCCCGAGCTGATCATCCTCGACGAGGCCACCGAGGGCCTGGCGCCGCTGATCGTGGCCGAGATCTGGCGTGTGATCGGCGAGATCCGTGCCGACGGCATCGCCACGCTCATCGTCGACCGCGACTACCGCAAGGTCCTGGCCCACGCCGACCGCGCCGTGGTGCTGCAGAAGGGCCAGGTCGTGCTGGCCGGCGCGTCGGCCGCACTGCGCGACAACCCGGCGCTGAACGACTACCTGGGTGTCTGAAGGACGCATGGCGACCCACCCCAGCGCACGCTCCGCGCTGCGGTGTCACCACGTCGATGTCGTGGGCCCGCCGTGAACATGCCCGCGTCACCCCGCCGCGGCAGCCGTGGCTTGAAACCTCGCCGCAGCCGGTCGCGACGCCGGCCTTGACCCCCGAGCCCACACAGGAGAAGGACGCCCCGTGCAAGCCGCCCTCAACCACCGCCTGACCCGCATCGGCCCCGGCACGCCGTGTGGCGCTCTGTTGCGCCGGTTCTGGCAGCCCGTGGCCCTGGTCGACGAATTCGACCCGGCGCTCGACGCGCGCATGGCCGAGCGGCCGTTGAAGGCGCTGCGTGTGCTGGGCGAGGACTTCGTGCTCGCCCGCGGCCTGGGTGGCTCCGCGTGGTCGCTGCTGGACCGCCACTGCGCGCACCGACAGGCGGACCTGGCGTTTGCGCGCATCGAGCCCGACGGCATCCGCTGCCCGTTCCACGGCTGGAAGTTCGCGCCCGACGGCCGGTGCCTCGAAACACCCGCCGAGCCCACCGGCAGCCGGCTGTGCGACCGGGTCCGCCAGCGCAGCCTGCCGGTGCAGGAGGCGGCCGGTGTCGTCTGGGCCTGGCTGGGCGACGGCCCGCCGCCGCCGCTGCCCGGGCTGGACGCCTTTGCCGCGCCGGCCGGTCATTCGTTTGCCTTCAAGGGCCAGTGGCATTGCAACTGGCTGCAGGCGATGGAGGTCGGCATTGACCCGGCGCATCCCTCGTTCCTGCACCGCTACTTGCAGGACGACGACCTGTCGGCGACCTTCGGCCGCCAGTTCCGTGCGGCCAGCGTCGGCAGCGTGAACGGCGAACGCTGGCCGATGACACGGGTGATGCGCGAGCGCTGCAACCCGGAGATCCAGGTCGAGCAGACGGCGCACGGGTTGCTGCGCCTGACCGCCTTGCGTCGCATCGACGAGGCGCTGATGCACGTGCGGGTGACCCACGCGCTGCTCCCGCAGGCCTTTGTCATCCCGCTGTCGGGAAGCGTGACGATCTCGCAATGGCACGTGCCGGTCGACGACGAGCGGACCTTCTGGTACACCGTGTTCACGAGTTATGGCGATCCCCTGGACAAGGCCACGATGCGCAACCAGCGGCTGGCCGGCATCCGCCTGCCGGACCACCTGCCGCGCCATGGTCGCCACGACGACTGGGGCTTTGATCCGGCCGAGCAGCGCAGCCGCACCTACCTGGGCATGGGCGAGGAGGACATCAACCGCCACGACCAGTGGGCGGTTGAAAGCCCCGGCCCGATCGTCGACCGCACGAAGGAACATCTGGGGCAGAGCGACAAGGCCATCGTCGCCTATCGCCGTTGGCTGATGCAGGCCATCGATGCGGTCGAGGCCGGCCAGCCGCTGCAGGCACCGCCGCCGGACGTCGACGGGCCGGTGACCATCGACTGCATCGTCGACGCCAACGGCTGGCGCGAGCGCTGGCCCGAACTGGCTGCCGCACAGCGGGCGCAGGCTCCCTGGCGTGCGATGCCCCCGGTCGCGGACGAGCCGAAGACGTGACGACCGCTGCCGAGCGTCGCCGCCTGCTCGCGGCGGTCAAGCGGCGCGGCCTGCGCGAGGTCCGCGTCGGCTGGTGCGACCTGCACGGCAGCTTGCGTGGCAAGACCCTGGTGCTCGACGGCGCGGCGGCGGCCCTGTCGTCGGCGCTCGAGCACGGCGTCGGCATGGTCAGCACCCTGCTGCTCAAGGACACGGCGGACCGCACCGCGTTCAAGGTGTTCGACGGCGAGGCCGCATCGCTCGGGTTGGGTGCGGCCGACAACGTGGTGCTGTGGCCCGACCCGGCGAGCCTCGTCGAGCTGCCCTGGGCACCGGGCACCGGCTGGCTGCGCGCCCAGGCCTGCGACACCCGGGGCGAACCCCATGCCGCCGATCCACGCTCGGCGCTTCAAGCCGCATTGGCCGCGTTGGCGCGTCGTGGGCTGACGCTGCGCTGCGGGCTGGAGGTCGAGTTCCACATCCACCGCATCGTCGACGCGCGCGACGCCGCGACCGACGCGCAGGCGCCGGCCGAGCCCCCGGAAGTCGCGGTGCTGCACCCGGGCTGGGGCCTGCTGTCCGAGGTCTGGGCCGACCGTGCCGCCGAGCCGTTGACCGTGGTGCGCGACACCGCGCTGGCGCTGGGCCTGCCGCTGCGGTCGCTGGAGGTCGAGCTCGGCCCCAGCCAGTTCGAGGCCGTCTTTGCGCCCACCGATGCACTGACTGCGGCCGACCAGCTGGTGCTGTTCCGCAGCGCGGTGCGCCAGGCCCTGCGTCGCCGCGGCTGGCACGCCAGTTTCTGCTGCAGGCCGCCGTTGCCGGAGGCGGTGGCCAGCGGCTGGCATGTGCACCAGTCGCTGTGGCGCTCGGGTCGGGGTGGCGGCGCGGCGGTGCCCGCGTTCGCACCCCTGGCCGCTGGCCAGTCCTTGTCGCCGCTGGGCATGCAGTGGCTGGCCGGCTTGCTGGAACACGCCCGCGGCATGACCGCGCTGTGCGCACCGACGCCACCGGCCTATCGCCGCTATGCCGGCAGCCCCATGGCCCCGGCCCACGCCTGCTGGGGCCGCGACAACCGCGGCGCGATGCTGCGTGTGCTCGGCAGCGGCCGGCGCGGCGATGCCGGCACGCGGATCGAGAACCGCCTGCCCGAGGCCCAGGCCAACCCCTACCTGGTGCTCGCCGCCCAGGTCTGGGCCGGGCTGGACGGCATCGACCGATGCCTGGAGCCGCCGCCGGCGGTCGAGCAGCCGTATGCCACCGGCCTGCCCGGGCTGCCGGCCACCCTGGGCGAAGCGCTGGACGCACTGCACGACGACGCGGTGCTGCAAGCCGGTCTGGGCCTGGCCCTGTGCCGCGTGTTCGACACCGTCAAGCGCCATGAGCTTACCCGCCAGGCTGCCGCGCCCGATGCGGTGCAATGGGAACGGCGCGAGTACTTCGGCCGCTTCTGACCCCCTTCATCCAAGGAACCGATGCCGATCTCGATCCACTTCCAGTACGCCGATGGCCGCCGCGAGACCCGGCTGACCGACACCGGCCAGAGCCTGATGCGCGCCGCGACGGCCGCCGATGTCGACGGCATCGTCGCGATGTGCGGCGGCTGCCTGAGCTGCGCGACCTGCCACGTGATCGTCGCGCCTGAATGGCTGGCGCTGCTGCCGCCGGCCGCGAGCGATGAGCAGTCGATGCTCGAGATGACCGCCAGCGAGCGCCAAGCCGGCAGCCGGCTGGCCTGCCAGATCGCGCTCGAACCCGGGCTCGACGGCCTGGTGGTGACGGTGCCGGAGGCCCAATGAGGGGGTGCATTCCCGTAGGATCAGCGTCGCAGTCATGCCACGCTGGCATAGCTGCTAGTGGTGTTGCCGGGTACGGCCCGAAGGGTGCAATGGCCAGAATCGCCTTGACATGAAGCTGCTGCACCTGCTTGCCCGGATTTCGGCTGTGCTGGGGGGTGTCCTGCTCACGCTGATCACGCTGGTCATCTGTGCCAGCCTGATCGGCCGCAACACCACCGGCTGGACCCTGGTTGGCGACTTCGAACTCACGGCCTCGGCGGCCGGCGCGGCGATGGCCTTGTTCCTGCCCTGGTGCCAGGCCAGCCGCAGCAACATCATCGTGGACTTCTTCACCGTCAAGGCCAGCCGGGCCACCAACGCCGCGCTGGACCGATTCGGCGCCGCGATGCTGGCCGCCGTGATGGCCTTGCTGACGTGGCGCGCCACGCTCGGCGGGCTGAACGCCTGGTCCACCCAGGCCGGCTCGATGATGCTGGGCTTCCCGGAGTGGATCGTCTACGCCTTCATGGTGCCGCCGCTGGGCCTGACGGCGGCGATTGCCGGATGGCAGGCGGTGGCCGGCTTCGGCCACGGCGACGCGGGGGCGCGCGCATGAGCCCGTGGGAGCTGACCGGCACGATCTTCGCCGTCATGCTGCTGCTGATGGCGTTGCGCACGCCGATCGCGGTGGCGATGTTCCTGGCCGGTGCGTTGGGCTATGTCATGCAGGCGGGCTGGTTGCCGCTGGCCAACTTCCTGAACTCGGCGACGTTCTCGCGCTTTTCGAGCTACGAACTGTCGGTGATCCCGCTGTTCATCCTGATGGGCAACTTCGCCAGCCAGGGCGGCATCAGCCGCGCGCTGTTCGAGTTCGCGGCGGCGGCGATGGCGCGATTCCGGGGTGGACTGGCCATGTCGGCGGTGGTCGCCTGCGCGGCCTTTGGGGCCATCTGCGGCTCGTCGGTCGCCACCGCGGCCACCATCACCCAGGTCGCGCTGCCCGAGATGCGTCGCCACGGCTACAGCGGCCGGTTGTCCACCGGCACCCTGGCCGCCAGCGGCACGCTCGGCATCCTGATCCCGCCGTCGGTGCCGCTGGTGATCTACGCCATCCTGACCGAGCAGAACATCGCCAAGCTGTTTGCAGCGGCCTTCATCCCGGGCGTGATCGCGATGCTGGGCTACATCGTCGCGATCGCGATCTACGTCCGTCTGGTGCCTGGCCACGCCCCGGAACACGAAGCCGACGACCTGCCGCGGATGAGCCTGCGCACCATCGGCGCGGTGACGCCGATCGCGGCGATCTTCCTCATCGTCTTCGGCGGCATCTACGGCGGCCTGTTCTCGCCGACCGAAGGCGCGGCGGTCGGGGCCGCGGCGACCTTCGTCGCGGCGCTGCTGCGGCGCGAGATGACCTGGCCCAAGTTCAAGGCCTGCTTCCTGGCC
>JAJTGU010000032.1 GCA_021297985.1 Rubrivivax sp. | reverse complement strand
GCGGCCTGCGCCGCGGTTCGACCCTCGGGCGTGACCTCGAACAGTCGCTTGGCCTTGCCGCCCCTTTCGGCGGTGGGTTCACCCAGCCAGGACCGGACAAGGCCCTTGTGCTCCAGGCGGTCCAGGGTGACATAGACGGCACCGCGCGAGACCGGGCGTCCGGCGCTCGACTCGAGCTCGGCGCGTACCGAAACGGCATAGCCGGTCTGGCCTTGCCGCATCACGGTCAGCAGGACCAGCAGTTCGAATTCACCCAGGCTGGCCGCTGCGCTCATGCGCCCGCCTTCGCTGCGCGCGTGGCCGCCAGCCACCCGGCCGCGGGCATCAGCAGCAGCGCGGCAGCCGCGGCCCATATCGGGTGAGGGACCATCCACAGCGTGAGCCCCGTGGCCGCCCACAGCACCAAGGCGGCGCAGACGCCCGCGGTCGGGCGGCCGCTGGCGTTCCAGCGCCCGGCGACCCAGGCACTGACCGCCGCGCCCGCGAGCCACGCGATCAACACCAGCCCGAACATCGCGCTGGAGGCCTTGGCGGGCTCGGGTGCGTTGGCCGTGCCCATGGCCTTGTGGCCGACCCATTCGATCAGCGCGATCGTCAGCATCCCGGCAAACACCCCCAGGATGGCCGACAGGACAGGGTGGCGGGACCAGTGGCGGGGTGCAGTCATCGGAGGCTCCTGATATTGATTACGTTGTAGGCATTATGGTTGTCCGACCCCGCCTTGGGCAAGGGGTGGCTTGAGAACGCCATTTGTCAGGGGGCGCTGTCGAGGGCGAAACCTGGACTCTGAACGCCGTCAGCGGTCCGGCGCCTCCTCTGCTTCGGCATCGACGAGGTCCGCCGATGTCGGTGGACGCCGACCCCCGCGTTCAAGAACGAAAGAGGGTCCCGGCGAGCGTCCGTTGGGCACGTGAAGGTGCCGGTGCTGGCCATCGCGCCGGGCGACGAAGTCCCAGCGCGCCGGCCCGCCGCTGAAGCTGGCCTCGAAACCGGCGGCCTTGGCCCAGTCCTCGTAGAAGCGGCGCAGTTCGGCAAAGCTCAGCTCGACCGGGGTGCCAAAGCTGACCACCACCCGCACTGGCTCATCCGTGCGCTGCAGTGTCAGCACGCGCCGGCACTCGGCCTTGGGGTGCAGCGGCAGGCCGCCGAAGTCCGTCGCCGACCAGGTCGTGGTGCAGCGTTCCAGGCGCACCTCGGCATCCGCCAGCGCCCGGCCGTCCAGGCGCAGCCAGCCTCCGGTCTCGCGGTGGGTCAGGTTGACTTCGTAGACGCCGTTGATCTTCTCGACCCGCAGCTGCGGATGCCGGGCCACGAAGCCCTCGAGGTACGGCGGGGTCACGCCGGGCATGTGGTCCCAGGGGTCGGTGCCGTCCAGCGCATAGGCGATGCCGACGCCCGCCCAGGCCAGACCCAGGCCCATGAACGCGAACAGGCCCATGTTGATACCGACCTCGCGCCCCAAGGCCCAGCGGTCGACCGCGAAGTCGGCCAGCCGCGGAATGAAAAGCGGCGCCATGCCCGCCAGTGGGGCGATCACCAGCGGCGGCACGACCAGGAACAGCCAGCTCTCCTGAAGCAACTCGCCCATGCGCCGCGCCAGGTCCAGCGGGCTTGGCAGCGCGCCGGTCGTCTGCAGCTGCAAGCCCGCCAGCAGCACGGTCAGGGCTAGCCACAGCAGCAGCGCCCGGCGCGCCAGACGTCGGGTCGACGGCGCAAGAAGCGGCTTGTCGGCCTGCTGTCCGGGCGCCAGTGGCTGGTCGCGTCCGGGTGGCTCGTGGGTGTCGTTCACGTGGCGATGCTGCCACTTTGGCGCGAGGTTGCGGACGCTGTCGTCGCACGGCCGGACCCCGCAGCGCCAGCGCGGCCGGCCACATCCGCGGCACGGGCTCGGCGCTGGGATCGGATGACCGGCTACCCCGCCGGAGGCCGCCAGCGCCGCAGCGTCAGGGCGTTGGCGACGACGCTGACGCTGCTGAAGGCCATCGCCGCGCCGGCGACCATCGGGCTCAGCCAGCCCATGGCCGCGAGCGGGATGCCGATGGCGTTGTAGGCAAAGGCCCAGAACAGGTTCTGGCGGATCTTCCGGTGCGTTCGCCGCGCGATGTCCAGCGCGGCGGGCACACCCATCGGGTCGCCGCGCATCAGCACGATGCCGGCGGCATGCATCGCCACGTCGGTGCCGGTGGACATCGCGATGCCGACATCGGCGGCGGCCAGTGCCGCGGCGTCGTTCAGGCCGTCGCCGACCATCGCCACGACGCGGCGCTTGCCGCCGGTGCCACGCTTGAGCGACTCGACCAGGCGGGCCTTGTGCTCGGGCAACACCTCGGCGTGGATCTGCTCGATGCCCAGTGCATGGCCCACCGCCTGGGCACTGCCGGGGTTGTCGCCGCTGACCAGGACGGTGGCGATGCCGGCAGCCCGAAGCGCGGCGATGGCCGGTGCCGACGCGGGCTTGATCGCATCCCCGAATGCCAGCAGGCCCAGGAGCCGCGGCACGGGGGTCATCGCGGCCAGGAAGGACACCGTGGCGCCTTCTGCCTGCAGGGCGTCAGCGCGTTCGCGCAATGGCGAAAGCGACACCCCCAGCTCGGCCATCCAGCCGGCGCTGCCCAGGCGCAGCTCCTGGCCCTGCACGCGTCCGGAGACCCCGCGTCCGGGCACGGCCTTGACGTCGTCAGCGTGCAAGACTGACGGACCGATGGCCGCGTCGCGCACCGCGCGGGCCAGGGGGTGTTCGCTGCCGGCTTGCAGCGCCGCGGCCTGGGCCAGCAGCAGCGCCTGGGCATCGGCACCCGGGTCGACGGCGCGGCATTCGCGCATCGAGGGCCGGCCTTCGGTCAGCGTGCCGGTCTTGTCGAACGCGACGATGCCGACGCGGTGCGCCAGCTCCAGCGCTTCGGCGTCCTGGATCAGGATGCCGTGGCGTGCCGCCACCCCGGTGCCCGCCATGATCGCGGCCGGGGTCGCGAGGCCCAGCGCGCAGGGGCAGGCGATCACGAGCACCGACACGGCGTTGACGATGGCGTGTTCCCAGTCGCCGGTGGCCAGGCCCCAGGCCAGCAGCGTCAGCAGCGCGAGCGCCATCACCACCGGCACGAAGACGGCACTGACCCGGTCGACCAGGCGCTGGATCGGCGCCTTGCGGGCCTGCGCCGATTCGACCAGCCGGACGATGCGCGCCAGCGTCGATTCGGCACCGACGGCGGTCGTGCGCACCAGCAGCCGGCCCGAGCCGTTGATGGCACCGCCCGTGACGCGGCTGCCGGGCTCTTTGGCCCGCGGCAGGCTCTCGCCGGTGATCAGCGACTCGTCGGCTTCGCTGCGGCCTTCGAGCACCTCGCCATCCACCGGCAGACGCTCGCCGGGCAGCACGACCACGGTGTCGCCGAGTCGGACCTGGTGGATCGGGATTTCCTCGTCGCGACCCTCGGCACGGCGCACGCGGGCGGTCTCGGGCCTCAGGGCCTGCAGCGCACGGATGGCCTCGGTGGTCTGGCGCTTGGCGCGGGCTTCCAGCCACTTGCCCAGCAGCACCAGCGCAATGACCACCGCGGCGGCCTCGAAGTACAGGTGCGTCGTGCCGTGCCCGGCGTGGCGCAGCATCAGGTACAGGCTCAGGCCGAACGCGGCACTGGTCCCCAGCGCCACCAGCAGGTCCATGTTGCCGCTGAGGTCGCGCAGCGCCTTGTAGCCCGACACGTAGAAGCGTGCGCCGAGCCAGAACTGCACCGGCGCGGCCAGCAGCAGTTGCGCCAGTGGCGGCAGCATCGCGTCGACGCCCAGCGGCATCAGCAGCATCGGCAGAACCAGCGGCGCGGCCAGTGCCAGCGCCAGGATCACACGCCACGTGGCCGGGCCGGGCATCGGAGCCTCGGCCGGGTCGGCTGTGGATGGGGCCGTGTCCTCGACCTTCAGGTGCGACGGATAGCCGGCATGGTCCAGCGCCGCGAGGACCGCTGCCAGCGTCGTGCCTGACTCGGCGCCGGGCGACAGCTCGACCCGGGCGACCTCGGTCGCGAGGTTCACCTCGATGCGCTGCACGCCGGCGGTGGCCGACGCGGCGCGCTCGACACGGGCCACGCACGACGCGCAGCTCATGCCTTCGATCAGGAGGTCGAACTCTTTCGCAACAACGGGCATGGCGGGAGTGTGCGCCTTGCCCGCGTGGCAAAGTCAGGGTCCTGTGGTCTTTGCTGGATTCTGCGATTGACGGCACCCGAATCGCCCGCTGCGCGTGAATCGCCCACGGCGCCCACGGCGCCCACGGCACCCGCTGCCGTGGGCTTTGTCCAGGCCCTGCGGTTCTGGCTCAAGCTCGGGTTCATCGGTTTCGGTGGGCCGGCCGGGCAGATCGCCATCATGCACACCGAGCTGGTCGAGCGTCGGCGCTGGATCTCCGTGCGGCGCTTCCTGCACGCGCTGAACTACTGCATGCTGCTGCCCGGCCCCGAGGCCCAGCAGCTGGCCACCTACATCGGCTGGCTGCTGCACCGCAGCTGGGGCGGCATCGTGGCGGGTGTGCTGTTCGTGCTGCCTTCGCTGGCGATCCTGATCCTGCTGTCGTGGGTCTACCTGCGGTTTGGCGACGTGCCGTGGGTGGCCGGCATCTTCTATGGCCTCAAGCCTGCGGTGGTGGCCCTGGTGCTGCACGCGGCACACCGCATCGGCAAGCGCGCGCTGCGGCATCCGGCGATGTGGGCGCTGGCGGCCGCGTCCTTTCTTGCGATGTTCGCCTTCGACGTGCCGTTCCCGGCCATCGTGCTGGCCGCGGCGATGCTGGGCTGGTGGGGCTCGCGGGTGGCGCCGCAGGTCTTTGCGGTCGGCGGTGCCTCTTCGGCATCCGACGGTGCAGGCTACGGACCGGCGCTGATCGACGACCACACGCCACCGCCACCGCACGCCCGCTTCAACCGCGGGCGGCTGCTGCGGGTGCTGGCGGTGGGCCTGGGCCTGTGGGCTGCCGCCATGGCCGTGCTCGTCGCGACCCAGGGCTGGCAGGGCACGCTGGTCCAGATGGCGGGCTTCTTCACCCGCGCGGCGCTGGTCACCTTCGGCGGGGCGTATGCCGTGCTTCCCTACGTCTACCAGGGTGCGGTCGAGCAGCACCAGTGGTTGAGCGGCACGCAGATGATCGACGGCCTGGCGCTGGGCGAAACCACACCCGGGCCGCTGATCATGGTCGTCGCCTTCGTCGGGTTTCTGGGCGGCTGGCAGAAGGCCGTTCTGGGGCCTGACGCGCTGTTTGCCGCGGGGGTTCTGGCGGCTTGCGTGGTGACGTTCTTCACTTTCCTGCCGAGCTTCGTCTTCATCCTCGCCGGCGGGCCGCTGGTCGAAGGCACGCGCGGCAGGCTTGGCTTCACGGCGCCGCTGGCGGCCATCACCGCGGCCGTGGTCGGCGTGATCGCCAAGCTCGCGTTGTTCTTCGCCTGGCACGTGTTCTGGCCGGCGGGCCTTGGCGGGCCGTTCGACTTTGTGGCCCTGCTGATCGCGCTGGCCGCAGCGCTGGCGCTGTTCCGCTTCAAGCTGGGGGTCTTGCCGCTGCTGGCCGCGTGCGCGGCGCTGGGGCTCGTGTCGACGCTGTGGCGCTGAGCGGGACGTATCGCGGCCCGGCGTTCAGCCCATCGCCTTGACGACCCGGCTCGGCACGCCGAAGTGCCCGCCGCCGAAGTGGTGCAGCGTGTGCAGATCGGCGTTGTGCTCGCCAATGGACCATCGGCCATTGGCGAAGACGCGGTCGTCGGCCTGCGCCGAGACGACCTCGCCGAACACGGTGTCGTAGGCCTGCTCGGCACGCGGCTCGGCGATGCGGCGCAGCTCGAGCCAGGCGCAGCAGCCTTCGACCAGTGGCAGGCCCAGGACCGGGCCATCGAAGCTCGCAATGCCGTGGCGGGCGAACTTGTCGACGTAGCGGCCGTCCTGCCAGCCGGATTCGCTGCCGACGGCGTGGGTCATCGCGGCCAGGGCCGGCACCGGCAGGCTCAGGGCAAAACCGCCGCTGGCGACCAGCAACTCGCGGGTGAAGGTGCGCTTGTCCACCACCACCGCGATGCGCGGCGGCACAAACTCGACCGGCATCGACCAGGCCGCGGCCATCACGTTGCGTCGGCCCTGGTGCAGGGTGCTGACCAGCACCGTCGGGCCGTGGTTGACGAGTCGGCTGGCGTGTTCCAGGGCAACGGCTTGGCGCATCGGGCGGGTGCAGGGTTGCCGGGTCGGCGCGGGTCGGCACAGGGGCGAAAAGTGGAACTCAGTGCCGCACCAGCGGCGTCGGCGGGCTGACTTCGGGCCGCTGTCCGGAAGGCGGGCTGGCCTGCAGCGCCGAATATCGGCTCAACAGCAAGGGGCCGATGCGAATCGCCATCAGCGCCGCGGTGCCCAGGGAAGCGGCGACCAACCCCAGCGTATGCGCGGCACTCCACTCGGCCATCGGCCGGGCCAGGCCGATGAAGGCCGCGAGCAACCAGCCCGTGGTGCTGATGGCACCGCTGACCGCAAGGAGCCGCAACTCCGCCGGCGGCATCGGCTGGAGTGCAGCGATGCGGGGCAGGGCGTAGAACCGCAGCACGAAGGCATTGGCCGTCAAGGCCAGCACGCACAGCAGCTTGGCCAGCAGCTTCGGTCGCTCGGCGATCTGCGCCCAGTCACCGCCCAGGTCGATCGCCACGATGGCCAGGCCGCTCAGCCACAGTCCCGCCAGGACCAGCGCAATGCGCCGGTGCACATGCATCAACGACCGCGGACCGATGCGATGACGCAGCACCCGCCAGTCGGTCTTCAGGACCGCGTGCAGCGCATAGGCGCACAAAAGCAGGTGCCCATACAGCAGCAGAAGCCGCAGCCAGACGGGCACTGACATCGATTCCATGCGGCGAATCTAAACGGTCGTTGTGACTGAGTGCCGATTTGGCCGGCGCCGGTTGCGCATGCTTGCAAAAACCGTGCGACCCGCCGCTCGGTGTCGCCGAACTGCCATCTGTCGCACGCTGGACATCGGCAGGGCAGCCAGGCGCGAAACTCACGGGTTCCACCGTTCACCCCCGACCCGCCCATGAATCCCAAGCTCACCCGCCGTTCGTCACTTGGCCATGTCGCGGCACTGGCCGCAACTGCCGGCAGTTGGCCCCTCAGCACACTCGCGGCGTCTCACGCTTCGGGCACCCCGGCGGCCAAGGCGGCCGTTGCCAAGCCACCCGTGGCGCGTATCGAACCCGTCGAAGAGACCTTCTTTGGCCAGACCGTGGTCGACCCGTACCGCTGGATGGAGAACCCCAAGGACAAGGACTGGGAGCCCTTCATGCGCGGGCAGGACGCCCATGCCCGCGCCGTGCTCGGCGGCATCCCCGGGCGCGACGCCCTGAAGGAGCGCATCGCCGCACTGTCCGGGGGCATGACCGTGGCCTACGGCGTCCAGAAGTGCGGGGACCGGCTCTTCTACCAGGTGCGACCCGCAGGAGCCGACAACTTCAAGCTGGCGGTGCGCCAGGGTACGGCCGGCGCCGAGAAGATCCTGATCGACCCGACGACGATGAAGGGCGAGGGTGGCAAGCACATCTCGCTGGACTGGTGGTCGGCCTCGCCGGACGGCAGGCATGTGGTCTACGGCCTGTCGGCCGCCGGGAGCGAAAACTCGGTGCTGCACGTGATGGAGGTGGACACGATGCGCGTGCTTCCCGAGCGCATCGCGGGCACCCAGTACGCCGGTCCGTCGTGGCTGCCGGATGGCTCGGGCTTCTTCTATGGTCGCGTCAACGACCTGAAACAACTGGGCACGGTCGACTACTACAAACGCAGTCCGGCCCTGCTGCACAAGCTGGGCGCCGACCCCAAGGACGACCTTCTGCTGGCGCAGTTCGGCAAGGACGCGGCGATCCCGCTGGGCGAGACCGAGTTCCCTTCGGTCCAGACCAGTCGCGATGGCGAGTGGGCAGTGCTCGTGCTCTACGGCGGCGTGCGTCGCGAGAACCCGGTGTTCGTTGCCCGGCTGGCCAACGCGGTGCTGGGCCGGGCGCAATGGCGGCAGGTCTGCACCATCGCCGACGAGGTCACCGCGATCACCTTCGACGCGACCGACCTGTACCTGCTGACCACCCGTGGCGCGGAAAACGGCAAGGTGCTGCGCACCCCGCTCGCGACCGGCAGCTACGCCAGCGCCGTGACCGTGGTGCCCGAAGGCCCGCTGGTGGTCGAGGGCATCGCGCTGGCCCGTGACGGGCTGTACGTGCTGGACCTTGACGGGGGCTATCACAGCCTGCGGCGCCTGTCGCGGGACGCTCAGCTGTCGAAGGTGGCGCTGGGCTTCGAGGGCTCGATCAGCGGCCTGTATGCCAGCACGGCCGACGCCGGGTGTTTTGTCGATGGCACCAGCTGGTTGCTGCCATACACGACCTTCCGCCACGATCCGGCCACCGGCCGCACCGAGCGCGCCGGCATCGTGCCGCCACCGTCACTGGACCTGTCGGGCTACGAGGCCGTGCGTGTGTTCGTCGTGGTCCGCGACGGCACCAAGGTGCCACTGTCCATCGTCGCCAAGAAGGGCCTCAAGCGCGACGGCCGCAACCCGGCCCTGGTCAACGCCTACGGCTCCTACCAGATCAGCACCAATCCGTACTTCAGCCCGCGCAACCTGGCACTGCTCGAGCGCGGCGGCCTGTTCTGCGTGGCGCACGTGCGTGGCGGCGGCGAGTACGGCAAGCGGTGGTGGAAGGGCGGCCAGAAGCTCAACAAGGCCAACACCTGGCGCGACATGATCGACTGCTGCGAGCACCTGGTGAAGGAGCGCTGGGCGGGCAAGGGCACGATCACGATCCAGGGCGGCAGCGCGGGCGGCATCACGGTCGGCCGCGCGCTGACGGAGCGGCCGGACCTGTTTGCCGGCGTCATCAGCAACGTCGGGGTCAGCAACACGCTGCGGGCGGAGTTCTCGCAGAACGGGCCACCGAACATCGACGAGTTCGGCACCGTCAAGGAGCGCGACGGCTTCACCGGCCTGAAGGCGATGGATGCGCTGTTCCATGTCAAGGACGGCACGCGCTATCCGGCGGTGCTGCTGACCGTGGGCATGACCGACCCTCGCGTCGAGGCCTGGCACGGGGGCAAGATGGCGGCGCGGCTGCAGAAGGCCAATCGCTCGGCGAATCCGATCCTGTTGCGCGTGAGCTTCGACGCCGGCCACGGCCTGGGCAGCACCCGCAGCCAGATCGACGACGAACGGGCCGACGAGTTTGCCTTCGTGCTCTGGCGCGCCGGGCGCAAGAACGTGGCCTGAACGATGCGGCCCTTGCCGCCGGGTCAGCGCGAACGGTTCGACTTTCCGCGTTTCGGCACGACGCAGTTTGCGCACCGGTTGCCCGACCGGGTGGCGGTGCCAACGCTCGAAGTGCAGGGTCGCGTCGCCAAGACCTTGACCCTGCGCGACCCGCTCGCCGGCCTGCCGCGAAGCGAGGTGGAATGCGACTTCCACTGCGTCACTGGCTGGAGCCGGCGAGGGCTGCGCTGGGGTGGGGTGAGGTTCTGTGACTTCCACGACCGGGTGCTGCTCGCGCAGGCCCGCCCCGATCCGGCGGCCGGCCGGGTCCAGTTGCGCGGGGCCGATGGCGCCTACACCGCGCTGCTGCTCGAGGATTTGCTGGCCGACGACGTGCTGATCGCCGACACGCTGGATGGCGAGCCGCTGTCGCGGGCCCATGGCGCACCGCTGCGCCTGGTGGCACCGGCGCACTATGGCTACAAGTGGGTCAAGCACCTGATGCGTCTGGAGTTCCGCCGCCCGGACGAGGGCTACCGAATGTCGGCCTTTGCGTTCATGGACCACCCGCGGGCGCGTGTCGCGCTCGAAGAGCGCGGTCGCGGCGCGCCGGGCTGGCTGCTGCGCCGCCTGTACCGGCCGCTGATCGCGCCGACAGTCTGGTGGTTCCGGCGCGCGACCGACGTCCGCTCAGCGACACGTTGATCGTCGCCGGCACGTCGCCGGTCGGGTCGGGTGTTGCTTGCCCATCGGTGGCCCGCATGGCCTTGGCCCCATCGGCCCGGAGCAATCGCGCACTTCATGAACTGTTCGGCCTTTGTGGAGAGGCTGGCACCGTCGCGAGCAAGACATGTCCAGCCGAGAACATGGGCCCTGGGCACGGCGGACTCCGAAGTTCACCGTCGCCATATCCAGAACCCCTCCAGGAGTAGCCCATGTCCTTCATCAGCCCGACCCTGACCTTGCTCGCCGTGGCCGCCGCAACGGCATCGACCTTGGCCCCGCTGCCCGCCGTGGCGGCCGGCACGCTCAACGGCGCCGCGCCCATCGTCATCGGCCACCGCGGCGCATCGGGCTACCGCCCCGAGCACACGCTGGAGGCCTACACCCTGGCCATCCAGCAGGGCGCCCACTACATCGAGCCCGACCTGGTGATGACCAAGGACGGCGAGCTGCTCGCCCGTCACGAGCCGATGCTGGCGCGCGTGAACCTCGACGCGGCCGGCAACATCGTGCTCGTCAACGGCGCGCCGGTGATCAACCGCACCGACACCAGCACCAACGTGTGGCAGCTGCCGCAGTACGCCAACCGACTGACCGTGAAGACCCTGGACGGCGTCAGGGTCGCCGGCTGGTGGGCCGAGGACTTCACGGCCGCGGAGATCCGCAGCGACATCCGCGCCCAGGAGCGGCTGCGCGACCTGCGCACCGCCAACAACGCCTACAACGACCAGTTCGTCATCCCGACGCTGCAAGAGGTGATCGACCTGGCCAAGGCCAAGAGCATCGAGCTCGGCCGGCCGATCGGCATCTACCCCGAGACCAAGCACCCGACCTTCTTTGCCGCCCACACGCAGGCCAACAACCTGCAGAGCATGGAAGATCGTCTGCTGCAGACCTTGCACGCCAACTACGGCAATACGGCGGGCGCGCCGGTGTACATCCAGAGTTTCGAGGTCAGCAACCTGCAGTACATGGCCCCGCTGACCGACATCCGAGTCGTGCAACTGCTCAGCAGCGGCGGCCGGCCGTACGACTTCACGGTGGCCGGTGACCCACGCACCTATGCCGACCTGGCCACGCCCGGCGGCCTGGACTTCATCAACGACTACGCCCAGGGCGTCGGTGCCAACACCAATCTGATGATTCCGCTGGTGGGCGGCAGGCTGGGCACTCCGACCACGCTGGTGTCCGACGCGCACGCCAAGGGGCTCGAGGTGCATGGCTGGACCTTCCGCGCCGAGAACATCTTCCTGCCGAACGAGTTCGACAGCAGCGCCAACCCGGCCGACCTGGGCAACATGACCGGCCAGGTGCAGGCCTTCCTGGCCCTGGGCATGGATGGCTTCTTCACCGACCACCCGGACATCGGTGTGGCCGCCGTGGTGCCTGAACCGGCCACCTACGCGTTGATGCTCCTGGGCCTGGCTGCCATGGCTGGCGCGGCGCAGCGCCGCAGCCGCCCCTGAGCCGGTGCATCGCGGGCCGGCCGGGCCCGCGAGCAACAGACCGAAAGTCAGGGAGGGGGTTAGTCCGGCACGCGGTTCAGGGGCCGCGTGCTCATAATTCCGTGGGCAAGGGCCTGTGCCTGCAGGTCGCACCTGCATTCCCTTGGCCGAACGAACGGAGCTGCAACATGAAGGCTGTCCACCCTTGGCAACTGCCTGCCGTGGTCTTCGCGGTTGTTCTCGCGTCGCTTCCCGCCCGGGTCCACGGCCAGGCACCCACTTTCCCCGAGCGGCCGCTGACGATGGTTGTGCCCTTCGGGCCCGGCGGCACGACCGACATCATGGCCCGCATCCTGGCCGACGAGTTTGCACGTCAACTGGGTGGAAGCGTGGTGGTGTTGAACACGGCGGGCGCTGGCGGGTCGATCGGCATGGGCAACGTTGCACGTGCCAAAGCCGACGGCTACACGCTTTCGATGACCACGATCGGGCCGCTGGTCATCCAGCCAGCGCGGCGCGACAACACCGGCTACACGCCGGAGAGCTTCGACTATCTCTGCGGCACCTACGACGTGCCGTTGCTCACCCTGGTTGCGGCGAGTTCGCCCCACAAGGACTACGCTGCACTGGTGGCGGCGGCCAAGGCCAAGCCCGGCGCATTCAACTATGGATCCTCGGGCATTGGCACCCTCCTGCACATCAGCGGTCTGCAGCAGTGGCGCTTTCATGGTGTCGATGCACTGCACGTGCCCTACAAGAGCACCGGCGACATGGTGGTGCCGCTGAAGAACGGCGAGCTTGAGGTCTTCAACGAGACGCCGCCCGTGGCGGTGCAGCACCAGCTGCGGCCGTTGATGTCGCTGACCGACCAGCGCGTGCCGGGCTTCGAATCGGTTCCGTCAGCGCGTGAGCTGGGGGTGCCCGTGCGCGGCTCGGTGTGGGGCGGCCTGGTCGCGCCGAAGGGCCTGCCGGCTGACGTGCGTGGAAAGCTCGAGACCGCCTGCCGCCGCGCCACCGAGACCACGCTCTACAAGGCCCGCGCCCAGGCCGCCAACAGCCCGCTGGTGTGGCGCGATGCCACCGCCTTCCGCGGCTTCGCGCTGAGCGAGTTTGCCAAGCTCAGGCAGGTGGTCATCGACGCCGGTCTGCAGGAGCGCTGAAGAACTGAGCCTTGCAACACCGACCTGGGGCGCGCAGCAGCCCAAGGTCAACGACGAAGAACATCGCGGTCGGCACCGCCCTGATGGCGACATGGTGGCGCGGTTACTTCTCGACGAATGCGCGCTCGATCACGTAGTCGCCCGGTTCACCCTGGCGCGGGCTGATGCGAAAGCCGCGTGCGTCGAGCAATCGGCTGGTGTCGGCGAGCATCGCGGCGCTGCCGCAGATCATGGCGCGGTCGAGCTCGGGGTCCAGCGGCGGCAGTCCCGTGTCGGTGAAGAGGCGTCCCGACTCGATCACGTCGGTCAGCCGGCCCTGATGGCGAAAGGGCTCGCGCGTGACCGTGGGGTAGTACACCAGCTTGTCGCGCACCAGTTCGCCCAGGAATTCGTTCGCGGGCAACTCGTGTTCGATGAAGTTGGCATAGGCCAGTTCGCTGACCTGACGCACGCCGTGGATCAGCACGACCTTCTCGAAGCGTTCGTAGGTGTCGGGGTCCTGGATGATGCTCATGAAGGGCGCCAATCCGGTCCCGGTGGACAGCAGGTACACATTGCGTCCCGGCCGCAGGTCGTCCACCACCAGGCTGCCGACCGGCTTGCGGCCGACGATGAGATCGTCGCCTGGTTTCAGGTGCTGCAGGCGCGACGTGAGTGGGCCGTCCGGCACCTTGATGCTCAGGAATTCGAGGAACTCCGCGTGGTTGGCGCTGGCCACGCTGTAGGCCCGCAGCAGCGGCTTGCCTTCGACCGGCAGGCCCAGCATCACGAAGTGGCCGTTGCGGAAGCGCAGCGCCGCGTCGCGGGTGGTGCGGAAGCTGAAGAGGGTTTCGTTCCAGTGGTGAACGCTCAGCACGCGTTCGATGCCGGTGTTGGACATGGTGTTTGGGGTCTTCGTCAGAGTGCGCTGAGCTCGCGCAGGTAGGCCCAAGGGTAGATCCCCCGGTCGTGGCCGTCGCTGAATGCGAGGTTCAGCCCGTGCTCGCCCACGGGCTCGACCCTCTCAAGCCTCAGAGTCGGGTCTGGGCGCGGGATGCCTGACCCGTGCCGGCGCTGCTGCTCACAGGCGGCACACCGGCACTGTTCACGCAGCAAGGCGTGGTGCAGGCGGCTGTGTTGGCCGTCCGACCAGGTGATCTCGAGCACGCCGCTCAGGCGGTGGTCGGTGATCTCGACTGGGACAACCACGGTCAGCGCCGCCCGTCCCAATGCACGAGGCGTCTGCCAGCCCAGGCAATCAGGCGATCGGACGCCAGGCCGATGGCGCCGATGACCACGATGCCGGCAAACACATACGTCGTGCGGAAGAAGTTGCTGGCGTCCAGGATGATGAAACCCAGACCTCGGTCACCACCGAGCAACTCCGACGCCACCAGGATCGAGAAACCCGTGCCCATGGCCACGCGCAGGCCCGTGGTGATCTGCGGCAACGCCGACGGAAACACGACCCGGACGAACACCTGCATCCGGCTCGCCCCCAGCGACTGAGCCGCACGCAGCAGGTCCGCCGGGCAGCTGCGCGCGCCGGCGTGCGCGTTGACCATCATGATCAGGAACACCGAGAGAAAGATCAGCAGCACCTTCGACAGCTCGCCAATGCCGAACCACAGGATGAACAACGGGATGAGGCCCAGTGGCGGTATCGGCCTCAGCATCTCCGCGGGCACCAGCAACAACGCGTCGATGGCGGGCACGCGGCCGCGCAACAGGCCGAGCGTCACGCCCAGCAGCGCTCCCGCAAAGAAGGCGATCCCCACGCGCGTCAGGCTCGCGGCCAGATGCTTGGCAAGGCTGATGCCGGAGTAGCCCTGCGTGACCATGTCGGTCAGGCTGGCCAGCACCGCCTGCGGGGGCGGCAAGAGCACCGACTTCACCCAGCCCTGGCTGGTGGCCAGCACCCACAGCCCCAAAAGGCAAAGGGGCGACAGCACGGCCAGTGCGATGTAGCGAGCGCGCGCACGAAGAGCCGGACTCACGCCGCCTCCGCCGCATAGGAGGCGCGCAGGTCGCGGTAGACCTCGCCGCGCAAGCGCACGAACTCGGCGTGCAGCCGGTTCTCGGGGTTGGAGCGCGGTTCGGGCAGTTCAACGGCGTATTCCTTGAAGGCGCCGAAGCCGCCGCGCTGCATCAACAGGATCCGGTGGCCCAGGAACACGGCCTCCTCGATGCTGTGGGTGATGAAGACGATCGTGCACCCGGTGGCGGCCTGGATGCGCAGGATCTCCTCTTGCAAGGTCTCACGCGTCTGGACGTCGACGGCGGCAAAGGGCTCGTCCATCAGCATCACGCTGGGCTTCGATGCCAGCACCCGGGCCAGCCCGCAGCGTTGTTTCATGCCACCCGACAACTGGTAAGGGTAGGCCTTCTCGAAGCCGGTCAAGCCGACCAACTGCACCATCTGCTGCGCGACCTCGAGTTGTTCGGAACGCGGCCGGCCCGCGCAGCTGAGCGAGAACGCAATGTTGTCCTGCACGGTCATCCAATCGAAGAGTGCGTACGACTGGAACACCACGCCGCGGTCAGGCCCGGGCCCGCTGATCTCGCGCCCATTCGCCAAGGCGACTCCGCTGCTGGCCTGCAGAAAGCCCGCCACGATGTTCAGCAAGGTCGTCTTGCCACAGCCCGACGGACCCAGCACCGACACCACTTCGTCTCGGCGGATGGACAACGAGAGGTCCTTGAGCACCGGGCGTCCATCGAAGTCGAGCCCGACGCGTTCAAGCCGCACAACCTCGGGCTTGGGGTGTGCCACGCCGACGGCTGCCGGTGGGGTGCCCCAGGTCGTCATGACGGGGCCCCGTTCATTTCTTCTCGTTGGCGAGGAAGGTCTGAATCGGCTGCGTGTTGAGCAGTCGGGTCCAGTCAGAGGGCAGGGCATTGACACGCTTTTCGCCGAGCAGGAAGTTGCCGATGCCTTGCAGGTGCTTCATCAGGCGCGAATCCAGTTCACGGCCCGGGGGGCCCATGAAGTCGGCGGTCAGCAGGGCTTCAAACGAAGGGTGACTTGCCGTCTGGCGCGCGATCAGCTCGTCGAACTCCTGAGGCGTCTGATTCACGCGCTTGGCCTCGAACTGGCGTACGGGTTGCGGGTTCGCTGCGTAGGCTCGCTGGGCCTCGCGCCATGCGCGCAGGAAGGCCTGCACGGTTTCCGGGTTCTCACGCGTGAACGCCTGGCGGGCCACCCAGATGCCACCGGTGATCATGCCGAGGCTGCGCGTGGTGGCGATCACCGTGCCGCCGGCCTTTTCCATCAACCCGATGTTGGGCTCCCACGTGAAGGCAGCGTCCACCTGGCCCGCCACGAACGCTGGAGGCATGTTGGCCGGAGTCAGATTGACCAGCGTCACATCCTCTTGCTTCAGGCCCGCTTGCGCCAGTGCGCGCAACAGATGGTTGTGACTGGTCGAGCCCACCGACACCGCCACCCGCTTGCCCTTGAGCCCTTGTACGTTCGTGATGCCGGAGTTGGGCGCAGCCACCAAACGGACGTTGGTGAAGTCAAGCCGCTCCATCATCAGTATCTCGATGGGCATGGCGTTCGAATAGCCGGTCACCGCAGGGAATTCACCCATCCATGCGATGTCGATCTCCGCCGCCGCCAGCGCTGGCAGCATGGCCGGCCCGGCCGGAAACGGCGTCATCTTGACCTCAAGACCTTGCTTGCTGAGAAGACCCGCACCGGAGGCATACATCAGCAGGACATTGATGTCGCCTGTCTGGAAGCCGATCCGGATCGGCCGCGTCTGGCCATGGCCGTGGCCGGAGAACGCCAGCAACAGGCTACTGAGCAACGACAACAGTAGAAGCTTCATCGAGAACTCCGAGACTGGGTGGAAGGGGTGTTGCGCCGCGTCTTGGTGCAACTTGTCATGACAGGTTGGGCAGTGCAAGTGGCATGCCAGCGGCTGGCGCCGGTCAAGTCGTCGGCGATGGGTGGCTGACGCTCAGCGCCAGTGGTGGGATGCACCAGCAGCGGTTGCGCGCGCCCTGCCGCAGTGCGGCCTGCCGGTCTACGTGGGCTCGCAGCCCAGCAGGTCGATCAGCATCAGCGCCAGGATGCGTGTCGCGGCCACGGACTTCTCGATGCGGATGTACTCGTTCTTCGGCGGCCAACCGTCTTCACCCGGGCCAAAGGTCACCGCAGGGATGCCGCGCTCGGAGAACCGGATCGTGTCGTTGAAAGCGTTCTTGCGGTAGAGCCTGGGTGTGCTCCCCACCACCCGCGCGTAAGCCTTGCTCAGCGCCTTGACGGGTTCCGCCGCCGGGTCTTGCTCCGCAGTGGCCGACACGAACAGCGCGCCGGGGTACGGCCGGACCGTGGCCCGCAGTTCGGAGTCGGCCGCTGCGGCTGTCGCGATCACGGCCTGCAGGTCGGCGATCACGGATTCGGCCGTCATTCCGGGGACCAGGCCCACCAGACCCAGTACGGTGCTGCAGCGTCCGGGAGTGAACTGCATCTCGCGCGCGACGCCGCCTTGGATGCGCAGTGCGGTCACTCGAGGCGGCGTGCCGCCATAGGTGGCGGGCGGCTGGTGGGTGAAGCGCATGCTGCCGAACGCGGCCAGCAGACCCATGGTCTTGTCGATCGGGTTTACGGCCGTGTCCGGCCGCCAAAGATGACCTTGTTGGCCCACCACCTCGAGCTGGACGAGAAAGTGCCCCGAATTGGAGGTGGCGATGTCCATGCCCCACCGGCCATCGGGCTGGGTCCAGCCGGTGGGCTCGCAGGTGATCTCGACATCGCCTTTCAGCCCCCACTCGTCGAGCAGGAAGATCGAACCGTCAGGTCCGTCCTTTTCTTCGTCGACCGTGTACACGCACTTCAGCGTGCCACGCGGCTTCAGGCCGGCCTGGATCAGAGCCTTGACAGCCAGCAGCGTGCAAGCCAGGTTGCCACGCGTGTCTGACGTGCCGCGTGCGAAGAGAAAGTCTCCCTTGCGGGTGGCGTGAAACGGATTGCCCCCGGTCTCGGTCCAGTCGGCGGGGTCGCCGGCGGGATAGGTGTCGAGGTGGTCGTTCAGGATCACCACCGGCCCGCCGCCGGTGCCAGCCCAGGTGCCAATCACATTGGGGCGACCTGGGCGCTTGGCCACCAGCTCGACCGGCAGGCCATAGCCCTGCAACTCAGCGGCCACGGCGTTGGCAATGCCTTCCTCATGGCCGTGGGGCATGTCGGGGTCCAGCGGGTTTTCGGCCCGGGGTTGGCCGGCCGGGATCAGCTCGCGCGCCAAGGCCAGCCAGTCGGCCTCGGTGATGCTGGCCATGATCTTGTTTTCGATTTCGGGGGTCATGCTGCAACTTCCTTGCGATGGGGACCGGGGTTCGGATCTGTCAGAAGACCAAGCCGGCGGGCTGCCCGTGGGCGGCCTGGAACTGCGCTGCCAGCTGCACCACGATGGCGTCGTGCAGGGCGGGCGCCACCAGCTGAAGGCCAAACGGAAGGCCGTCGGGACGCAGCCCAGCGGGCACGGCCACGGCACACAGGTCCAGCAGGTTCACGAAATAGGTGTAGCGGCCGTTGTGGGTGTTCAGCTGCACGGGTTCGGCGGCCACTGCATCGACGCGGAAGACCGTGCCGACCGTGGGCAGGGCCAGCACGTCGAAGCCCTGCTGCTGCGCGCGGACCTGGCGCTTGAGAGCATCCAGTGCATGCCAGGCCTCGAAGGCCTCGGTGGCGCTGAAGCGGTCGGCGGTTTCGAAGATCTGCCGCGTCACCGGATGGAAGCTGCCCGGGCTGCGACGAAAGAAGTCGCGCACCACCAGGAATCGTTCGGCGATCCACGGGCCAAAGAAGAGCAGGCGACCGGCCTCCAGGTACGGTGAGAAGTCGATCTCCACACGCTCGCCGCCCATGACCTGCAGGCGGGCCAGGGCCAGGTGGTACTGGGCTTCGGCCAGTGCGTCGCCGAAGAACTCCAGTTGCGATGCCCTGGGCACCGCAAAGCGGAAGCGCTGGATGGGCGCGTGTACCAGGGCCAAGGCGCCGGCCTCGGGCCGCGAGAAGTAGGACTGCGGGTCGTAGCCGCGGATGGTCTGCAGCACTTCCAGCGCGTCGCCACAGCTCAGCGCATAGGGGTTGATGCAGTCCAGCGTGCGGTTCACCGCCACCGAGCCGCGGTTGCTGACCAGGCCGACCGATTGCTTGAGCCCGACCACGTTGTTCAAGGCAGCGGGCACGCGCCCGGAGCCGCCGGTGTCGGTGCCCAGCGCGAAGTCGACCATGTGGGCCGCCACCGCCACGCCCGAGCCGGAACTGGAGCCCCCCGGTATGTGGTCCGCACTGAACGCATTGCGGCACGGCGTGGGCCCACGCCTGCCGACCAGGCCGTTGGCAAACTGGTCCATGTTCAGCTTGCCCAGGCACAGGGCGCCGGCGGCCTCCAACTGCTGCACCGCCGGTGACGAGACCCGTGGCGCATAGGCATAGTCGGGGCAGGCTGCGGTGGTCGGCATCCCGGCCACGTCGATGTTGTCCTTCACCCCGAACAGCAGCCCATGCAGCGGTTTGTCCGGCCCCGCGCGCAGTGCGGCGGCACGGGCCATCAGCGCAGAACGCGGGGCCAGGTGCAGCCAGACATGCGGGTCGGGCCAGGCGGCAATGCGCTGCAGCGCAGCGTCCACCCGACCCTCTGGCGACACACGCTCTTGGGCCAGCGCTGCACGCACGGCCTGGAAACCCGTTTCGATGCTCATCCTTGCCACCACACCCAGCGGCGCGACAGCGCAGCAAAGCCCTTGTCGGCCAGCGAAGACAAGGCACCCAACACCAGCAGCCCACCCATCATCTGGGCCGTCTGCATGTTCTGATGCGCGATCTCGATGCGGTAAGCCACGCCCGAAAACGTGCCCGCCAGCTCGGCCGCCACCAGGGTGTAGAAGGAGACACTGACCGCGGTGCGAAGACCCACGAGGATGGTGGGCAGCGCCGCCGGCAGCATCACCTGCAACATCTGCGCGCGACGTGGCGCGCCCAGGCACTGCGCCGCCCGCATCCAGATCGGATCGACCCGCTGGATGCCCAGGTGCGTGGCCACCCACACGGTGAAGAAGACGCCCCAGAACACCAGGAACCACTTGCCCCATTCGGACAAGCCGAACCACAGGATGACCAGGGGCACGAAGGCAATCGGTGGGATCGGCCGCAGCAACTGGAACACGGGCGCGAGCAGTGCCGCCGCCAGCGCCGTCGAGCCGGTGAGCACGCCCACGCCAACACCCACCAGCGCGCCGGCAGCAAAGCCGACCACGATGCGCGACACGCTCATACCCAGGTCGCGCAGCAATGGCCCGTCGGTCAACCACAGCCAAAGCGCCTGCAGCACGGCGGTGGGCGGCGGAAACAAGGTCGGGTTCACCCAGCCTGACAGCGACACCCCCTGCCAAAGCCCGAAGAACAGCGGCAGCGAGAGCCAGCGTGCCGCGCGGCTCACAAGCCTGGCACCTTCACCCGCGCCGGGGCGATGCTCTTCAGCACGTCGGCCGCGATCACCTTGCGGAAGTCGGGCATCGTGGCACCGGTGGGTGCATTGCCGCTGGACAAGCGCCAGGCGGCATGCTGCGTCAGCACGTTGAGCGTGCGGTCATCCAGCACCACTTCGTAGATGAAGTTGTCGTAGACGGCGGCGAGGTCCTCACGCGGCATGCCGACGAACTCGGCCACCACGGCGATGGACTCTTCACGGTTCGCCTTCATCCACTCCTCGGCCTCGATCAAGGCACGCATGAAGGCCAGGACCACGGGCCTGCGCTTGGCCAGCAGGTCCTGCATGACGACGATGTTGAAGGTCTCGGCATAAACGCCCCGGGTGTCGATCTCGGCTGCCTTGGCACCCAGCGCCTTCTTGCCGTTGTTGATGTGCGGCTCCCAGGTGTTGTAGGCGTCGATGCTGCCGCTGGCCATGGCATTGACCATGTCCTGGGGCCGCAGGTTGACGAGCTGCACATCGTCCTTGCCGAGACCGGCTTTCTTGAGCAGCGACATCGTGTAGACCTCGCCGCCCGTGCCGGCGGTGAAGGCCAGGCGTTTGCCCTTCAGGTCTTGCGCGGTCTTGATGCCGGCAGAGGCCGCTGTGAGGGTCTTCAAGTCGGAGTACTGAGTGCGTGCCAGGAAGGCGATCTTCTGGCCTGACATCGCCGCCGCGGTGGTCGGGGCTTCGGCCGTGGTGGCGATGTCCGCGCCCCCACCGACCACCGTATCCAGACACTGTTTGCCGGTGGTGAAGTTGGCCACCGTCACGTCCAGGCCGTGCTTCTCGAAGAACTTCTTCTGCTTGGCGACGATGGAAACACCCGAGATGGGCGACCGGTTCTGCGCCAGCGTCAGCTTCTCCTGCGCGAGCGCGCTGGTGCCGAAGCCGAGCGCGATCAGGCTCATTGCGATGGCAAGCAAGTGGCGGCGAATCGACGGCATGGAAGGACCTTTCGGCAGTGAAGATTCAGGGTTGGAAACCGCAGCGCGCAACTGAAGGCGCTTGCAGGCGCTTGCAGGCGGATGACGTGGCTAGACCAGGTGTTGCACGCCCGTTGGCCCGACCTCGGTCGCAAAACCCTCCAGGCCACCCGCGTCGAGCTCGTGGCCCATGGCCGCGAGGCTTTCCTCGCGAATGAGGTTGCGCAGCTTGTGAAGGATCTGGGTGAACTCCACCGAGGACATCATCTCGGCCGTGCGCGGTCGTGGCAGCGGGATGGCGACCTCGGCCTTGATGCGCCCGGGCCGTGCCGTCATCACGTACACGCGGTCCGACAGGAAGATGGCTTCTTCGATGTCGTGGGTGATGAACAGCACCGAGAGGCGGAACCTCTGCCACATGTTGGTCAGGATCTGCTGCATCACGACACGCGTCTGCGAGTCGAGCGCACCGAAGGGCTCGTCCATCAGCATCACCTGCGGGCTGGTGGCCAGCGCGCGCACGATGCCCACACGCTGCTTCATGCCACCCGAGAGCTGGTCGGGGTAGTGGTTCTCGAAGGCCAGCAGCCCGGCCAGCCCCAGCAGCGTGCGCGCCGTGGTCTGGCGCTTGGTGGCGGGCACGCCCTGCATCTTCAGGCCGAACTCGACGTTCTTGCGCACGCTCATCCAAGGGAACAGCGAGTACTGCTGGAACACCACGCCGCGCTCGGGCCCGGGGCCCTTGATGGGCAGACCGTCCAGAAGCACCTGGCCCTCGCTCGGCGGCATGAAGCCGGCCACCACGTTGAGCAGCGTGCTCTTGCCGCAGCCCGAGGGCCCGATGATCGAGACGAACTCGCCGGGGGCCACAACCAGTTCGACCGACTGCACCGCATCGACCCGGGCCGCGCCCTGACCGAAGGACATGGACAGCGCCTTCAGCTCGATCTGACCACGACCGGCCGGCAGACCCGGACCCGCAACGCTGTCTTCCAGGACGGTGTTCATGACAGCGCTCATATCCGGCCCGAAGGTTTGCTGTAGACGAGCCATGGCAGCGCCAGCCGGCTGGCGGCACGGATGAGCCAGCTGCAGCCCAGGCCCAGCACGCCGATGGTGATCATGCCCAGCACGATGTCGGCATAGCTGATCAGCGAGTAGGCCTCCCAGGTGAAGTAGCCCACGCCGAACTGACCGGAGATCATCTCGGCGGCAATCAGCGACACCCAGGCCACGCCCATGCCCACCGCCAGACCTGTGAAGACCTGCGGCGCCGCGCCCGGCAGCACCACATGCCACATCAGTTGTGGCTCGCGGGCGCCCAGGCACTGGCCGGCCCGCAGCAGCACCGCGTCCACCGCCTGTACACCGGCCACGGTGTTGAGCAGGATCGGGAAGAAGGCGCCGATGAACGTGATGAAGACGATGCTCACCTCGTTGTCGGGCCACAGCATGATGGAGATCGGCACCCAGGCGATGGCCGGGATGGGACGCAGCGCCTCGACGGCCGGAAACATCAACTGCCGCAGCAGCTTGTAGCGGCCGATGGCCAGGCCCAGGGCGACACCCAGCAGCGTCGCAACAGCAAAGCCGATCGCGATGCGGCGCAGGCTCATGCCCACGTTGGTGAGGAACTTGGGGTTGTCCATCGCCAGGCCGAACTGCGTGGCGACCTCCAGCGGCGTGGGCAGGTTGGTGAAGCGGATATAGAAGTCCCAGCGGTAGGTGGTGGCCAGATGCCAGAACAACACCAGCGCACCCAGGGAACAAACGCCCAGCAGCAGCGCCGTGGCCTGCGCGCGTATCGCACCCACCAGTCGTGCTGCGGCGCCGGGCTCCGATGCTCTCCGTGCAGGCGCGCTCAGTACCGGAGTGCCTGCAGCGGCCCCGGGCACCACGACCAAGGCAGGTGCCGTGTTGGCCGCAGCGGCCGTGGCGGGTGGCGGCTCGCGGTCTTCCACAACGGCGCCGAGCGCACGCAAGGGAACGGTGGACATGGGGGTGGCCCTTCGGTGAAGTGGCTGAAGGCGAGGACGCGCAAGCGGTGTCGGTTCAGGGCGCCAGATCCTTGGCCAGCGCCAGCACGTCGGAATAGCTGGCCAGCTTGCCGCCGCTGCTGGCCGCATGGGCCTCGGCATCCTTCTTCAGCAGGAAGGGCGTGACCACGGGCTTCTTCGGGTCACGGGCATTCAGGGCGAAAAACGCCTTGTCTGCGAAGACCTTGATGCCCAGGGCCTTGTCGTACACATACGCCACGTTGACCGTCTTGCCGGCTGCCGTCGCGCGGTTCACGGCAACCAAGGTGCACAAGGCGCTGGCATGGGCCGTGGGGCTCGCGGCGCCTTCGACCCACACCTCCCCGGCTTCTCTGGGTCGGGTGATGGGCAGCTTGCACACGGCATCGGTGCCGGTGATGTCGTAGTTGGCGAGGGTCTGCTTCTGGGCTTCGTAGTCCAGCTTGCTCTCGGCAAAGGCCTGGCGCACGAAGCGCTCGTCGACCCAGGCGTTGATGTCCAGGGACTTCACGCGGTTGAGCCGTGTCAGCACTTCGTGGCCGGTCCTGATGGTGTCGAGCCACCGCGGCTTGATGCTCGGATCCAGCGTGTGGATGCCACCCGGGCCGAGGTAGAGGTAGGCCACCTCCTTCTCGATCTTGGTCCACTCCTCGATCTTGGCCGCTGCCGCAGCCGGGTTGGCGCGCACCCAGGCGTTGGCCTCCATCAGTGCCTTGATGTAGGCCACCACCACCTCGGGGTACTGCGTGGCGAAGTCCTTGCGCACGACCACGCCGTGGAACGTCGGCACCTTTGTCTCGGCGCCGTCGAAGATCTTGCGCGCAAAGCCGCGGTAGGGCAAAAGGTCGGCAAAGGGCACGAAGTTGGCGTGCCCGTCGATCTTCTTCTCCTGCAGGTTGGTGGTGCCGACTTCGGGGCTCTGGCTCGACAGGTTCCAGAAGTTCTCGGGCCAGCCGCGGCTTTGCATGGCCTGCAGCACCATGCCGTGCGCGGCCGAGCCGAAGGGCACCGAGACGTTCTTGCCTTTCAGGTCGGCCAGTTCGAAGTACGGCGAGTCCTTGTGCACGACCAGGCCGTTGCCGGAACCGAATGCGTTGTAGGCAATGACGGCGACCAGGTGGGTCTCGTTGCCCGACTGGCTTTGGCCGGTGGCGCCGTTCACGAGCAAGGGGTAGTCGCCCATCATTCCGATGTGCAGCTTCTTGGCCATCATGCCGTTGGTGATGGGTGGCCCGCTGGTGAAGTTCTGCCAGTCGAGCTTGAACTTGATGTCCTTGTACTTCCCGGTCCTGGGCAGGTGCTTTTCCAGCAGCTTCAGTTCCTTGAGCACCACGCCGCCGGTGACGGTGTTGGTGGTGGTGTTCTGGGTGCCGATGCCGATGACCACTTCCTGGGCGGCATTGGCCGCCAGGCCGGTGCCCAAGATCAGCGCCAGTGCGGCGATCCTTCGAAACAGTGGTGGCTTCATGTGGGGGTTCCCCGATCAGGTGAATGGGCGGCGGTGAGGCCTCTTGTCTCCTGACATCGCAAGACCGGTGCCACTGGACGTGGTCTGCAGCGCGTGTGCGGCGCGTGGGCCTTGCTGGGCATGGCGAGCTCCTGGTGGTCCGGGTCGATCTAGGCCGGCTCGGCCAGGTGTTCAAGCTTCGAAGGCACGCTGGCCCAGTGTTCGGCGTCCGGCAGTGGTTCGCCGGTTCGGGCGATCACGGGCCACTTCGCGGCCAGGCGGGCATTGAGTTCGAGAAATCCGGCCTGGGCAGCGGTCAGATCCTTGTCGGCCACGATGGCGTCGACGGGGCACTCGGGCACACAAACGGCGCAGTCGATGCACACTTCCGGGTCGATGACCAGGAAGTTCGGCCCCTCGTGGAAGCAGTCCACCGGGCACACCGACACGCAGTCGGTGTACTTGCATCGGATGCAGGCTTCAGTGACGACGAAGGTCATGGCAATGCCCCTGCGCCTTGCGCCTTCTGGGCCAGACCAATGGAGGTGAGCGCCAGCCGCGCCAGCTTGCGCACGTCGGGGTCGGCATCGGCCAGCGCGCCCTCCAGAGGCGCGATGGCGCGTGTGTCGCCGATTTCGCCCAGGGCGATCACGGCTTCCTTGCGCAGGTTGCTGATGGTGTGCGTGAGCGAGTCCACCAGCGACGGCAGACCGGCTTCGGCCTTCAGAAGCCCGAGGCTGCGTGCCGCCTTCACGCGCACCTGCCAGTAGTCGTCCTGCATCGCCTTCACCAGGTCGGGGATGGCCAGCGCCAGGCGCAGTTTGCCGATGACCCCGGCCGCTTCGTCGCGCACCATCCAGCCGCGGTCGTTCAAGGCGCGGGTCAAGGCCGGCAGCACGCTGACCGAGCTGGCGTAGCCGAGCGCGCCGACCGCGATTCGGCGCACCTCCACGTCGGGGTCGTTGGCGGCCACTTCGGCCAGGTCGCCGATCGCGGCCGGATCCTTGAGGTAGCCGAGCACGCCGACGGCCTCGCGTCGCACAGCGGCGTCGGCGTCACGCAACGCGGCCATTGCCGGCATGAAAGCCAGCGGCGAACGCAGCGCGCGCACCGCGTGGAAGGCCAGCGCGCGCACCTCGGGCGGCCCGCCTGTCAGCAGCGGCAGCAGCGGTGCGGCCGAGGCGGTGTCCTTCAGTTCGGACAGCACCTCGCCCGCGGCCTTGCGCACGGCAGGTTCGGCGTCGAGCAGCATCGGTGCCAGCGATTCCACGACGTGCAGCTCCTCGAACCCCTCCAGGCCGCGGATGGCCTCGATGCGCACCAGCGCGTCGCTGTCGGCCAGGCAAGGCAGCAGCAGCGAGACCGTGTCGTCCTCGTCGCTGTAGGGCAGTTCCATCACCGCCAGCCGGCGGACCGTGGCGTCGGGGTCGGTCAGGCGCTGCTGGAGCGTCGCGGCTTCGGTGTTCAAGGCAGGCTCCGCTCAGCGCAACAGGTAGGGAATGTCGACCGTGATGGCGCCGGTCGGGCAGTCCTGCTCGCAGGGCAGGCAGTACCAGCACTCGTCGAACTTCATCTGGGCCTTGCGCGTCACGTGGTTGATGACCAGCACGTCCAGCGGACAGACGTCGACGCAGACGGTGCAGCCCTTTTCGGCGATGCATTTGGCGTCGTCCACACGGACGGGCACTTGGGTCAAGGTGGTGGCCAGGGCCATGGGGTTCTCCTGCGGATGTTGGGTGAGCCGTCGCAGTCGCTCGGGTTCAGGCGGCCTGCGCGCTGGTGGCCACGCGCAGGCGCTGGTAGGCGGTCCGCTCTTCTTCGTCGACCGCGACGATGTAGGGTTCGACCGCCTTCTTTCGCAGCGACATCGCGCCCTGCGCGTCGCGGCTCAGCAGCGAGTGACAGAACCAGTTCTCATCGTCTCGCTGGGGGTGGTCCACATAGTGGTGGTAGAGGCCCCATCGGCTTTCGGTGCGGAATAGCGATGCGTGGGCGGCCATCTCGGCGCAGTCGAGGATGGAATGCGCCTCCATCGCGCGCATCAGCTCGTGCGGATCGGCTGCGGACATCGACTCGAGGTCTTCACGGATCTCGGCGAATCGCCGCAGCCCGATGTGGAACTTGCTCGTGACCTTGGGCGGTTGCAGGTAGTCGTTGACGAGTCGTCGGGTCTTGTATTCGATCTGGTAGGGCGTGAGCCCGCCCTGGCGCTGCAAGGGTGCCGCGATGCGCGCGGCTTCCGCCGCTTGTGCGGCGGCATCGTGGGGCACCGCGTCGACCCCGCCGCAGTAGTCGGCCGCGTTCTCTCCGCAAAGCTTGCCGTAGACGAAGGCGCCGAGCATGTAGCTGTGCGGCACGCTGGCGCAGTCGCCAGCGGCGTAGAGGCCTTTCACCGAGGTCTCGCCACGCGCATTGACGTGGATGCCTGAGGCGCTGTGGCCGCTGCAGAAGCCGATTTCCGAGATGTGCATCTCGACCAGGCTCTTGCGGTAATTGGTGCCCCGCCCTTCATGGAAGCGGCCGCGGCTCGGCCTTTCATTGCTGTGCAGGATGGTCTCGATCTCCTGGATGGTCTCTTCCGCCAGGTGGTCGAGCTTGAGGAACACAGGCCCGTTGCCGCTCAGGAGCTCGTTGTAGAACTCCTGCATCATCTGGCCGCTCCAGTAGTCGCACTCGATGAAGCGTTCGCCCTTGTTGTTGGCGGTGTAGCCGCCCAGCGGACCGGTGACGTAGGCGCAGGCCGGGCCGTTGTAGTCCTTGATCAGCGGGTTGATCTGGAAGCATTCCAGGTTGGCCAGGTCGGCACCCGCATGGAAGGCCATCGCGTGGCCGTCGCCGCAGTTGGTGGGGTTTTCGTAGGTGCCCATCAGGTAGCCCGAGGCCGGCAGGCCCAGCCGGCCGGCAGCGCCGGTGGTGATCACGGCGGCCTTGGTCCGGATCAGGACCAGTTCGGCCGTGCGGCAGTCGAAACCCATCACGGCCGCCACGGCGCCGTTGGCACCCGTCAGCACCCGGGTCACGACGACGCGGTTGGTGATCTCCACGCGCGCCCGCTTGAGCTGCCGGTAGAGGATGCGCTTCATGTGGTGCCCCTCGGGCATCGGCAAGACGTAGGCGCCGAGGTGGTGGACCTTGCGCACCGAGTAGTCGCCGGTCTCGTCCTTCTCGAACTTCACGCCCCAGCGGTCGAGTTCCTGGATCATGTCGAAGCTGCCGGTGGCGTAGGCCATCACGGCTTCCTGGTCGACGATGCCGTCGTTGGCGACGGTGATCTCCTTGACGTACTGCTCGGGCGTTGCATGGCCCGGAATGACCGCGTTGTTCAGGCCGTCCATCCCCATCGAGATGGCGCCGCTGCGCTTCACGTTGGCCTTGTCGATGAGCAGGACACGCAGCTTCGGGTTTCGCTCCTTGGCCTTGACGGCGGCCATCGGGCCTCCGGTGCCTCCGCCGATGACAACGAGGTCGAAATCCATTTCGATGGTGTTCATGTTCTTGGCTTTCAGGTGCGGTCGATGCGCAGGCGGTACTGGAAAGCGTCGCCTCGGTAATAGAGGTACTCGAAGTCGACCGGCTGTTCGTCGGCGTAGGTCAGACGCTCGATGCGCAGCAGCGGTGACGCCTCGGAGATGCGGAGTTGGCGGGCCAGGCCCTCGTCTGCCGAGATCGCCTCGATCTGGACGTCGGCGTGCGTGAGGTGCAACCCGTAGTCGTTTTCGAGGATCGCGAAGATGTCCCGGGTCGGCAGGTCTTCGGTGGCCAGTCGCTTGCCAAGCTCGAGCGGGAAGTAGCTCTGGTCCACGGAGATCGGCTCGCGATTCAGGAACCGCAGGCGCTGGATCTCGAAGACGGCCGCGCCGGGCTTGAGACGCAGGCGGTGCGCGACCGCCTCGTTGGCGGACACCTTGCGCATGCTGATCACCTGCGAGAAGGTCTCGTAGCCCGAGGGCGTCATCGCCTCGCCAAACCCCTGCAGGCGAGACAGACTCTGGAATGCCTTGGGCTTGGCGACGAAGCTGCCCTTGCCCGCCACCTTGAAGATCAGGCCCTCCTTCTGCAGGTCGCCAAGGGCTTGTCTGACGGTGATGCGGCTGACCGAGAAGGCCTCCATCATCTGGCTCTCGGACGGCATCTGACTGTGGGGCGCGTACGTGCCGTCAAGCACCCGCCGGCGGACGATCTCGCGGATCTGCGCGTGCATCGGCACCGATGACATCGGCACGACCTTCGATTCGACGGCGCGGGGTGGCGCGGTTTTCCGGACGGCATTCATCAAGTCGACTCAACCTGTTATGTCAGGTCATGACTAGCATGAGCCGTGCCAGGGCCGACTACGGTGGCCCTGGAGGGTCAGTCAGCTATGGATGCGCGCTTCGGCGGGCCTTCACCGCCGAAGCGCTGGTGCCGCAACACGGTGCGCGTCAAGACCCGTGTGCACCAGGCCTGGGCCGCAGTGGCGCCGCGATGGACCACCAACGCAAGAGGCGACCCGGTCGCCCTGGACGCCCTCGCCCTCAGGCGATTCGGCGTTTGCGCGTCGGGGCTGGCGCGGGAACGGACTTCTTGGCGGCAGCCTTGCGCGCCGCCGGCCGCTTGCGCGGCGGTTTGGCCTTTTCGGCGGCTGGCGCTGCCGCTTCGGGCGTCGGCAGAAACGCGGCTTCCAGCTCCTGCACCGCGGCTTCGGCGTGCAAGGCCAGCTTCTGCAGGCTGGGCAGGCTGGCGTGGCAGCCGGTGAAGCCGAAAAACATGCGGCCGTTGTAGCTGTGGCAGGTGATGTTCAGCGCCTGGCCATGGGTGACGATGGACACCGGGTAGATGGCCAGCAGCTCCGCGCCGCGCCAGTACAGCGGGGCCTGCGGCCCGGGCACGTTGGAGATCGTGATGTTGAACATCGGCCGCGTGCGCCCGCCGATGCCGGTCAGCAGCGTCAGGATGGTCGGTGCCATCAGCAGCATCGTGTACTGGAGCATCGCCGCGCGCGGCAGGCCTTGGACATGGGCCTTGGCGTGCTGCACCGAGGCCTGGATCGCACGCAGCCGTTGCACCGGGTCGTCCAGATCGGTGCCCAGCGTCGACACGATGAAGCTGATCGCGTTGCCCGTGCCCTCGTCGTCCTTGGGGCGCACCGACACCGGGATGCCGGCGGTCAGGGTCTGGTCCGGCAGCGCCTCGCGGTCGATCAGGAAGCGCCGCAGCGCGCCGCCGCACAGCGACAGCACGACGTCGTTGATCGTGCCGCCGGCGGCGCTGGCGAGCGTGCGCAGCCGTGCCAGTTCGAACTGCGCGGTCGCGAAGCGGCGCTTGTCGCGGACGCGGCCGTTGAGCACCGAGCGTGGTGAATCGAACGGCACCTGCAGGCCTTCGCCGGGCTGGCCGATGCGGCCGACGATCTTGGCAAAGGCGGCGGCCAGTTGCGGCACCGATCGCATCTGGCCCCGCAGCGCCTCGGCTGCGACATCGAGCGCGCTGGCGATGGTCGGCGTGGCGCCGCTGGCGCGCTTGCGCGGTACGCCATCGGAGTCGCTGCGCCGGCCTTCGGCAGCGCTCTCCCAGAACGGGGCCGTGGCCTCGCTCTTGTCGCGCTCGGTCGACATCGCCCGCTGCAGCAGCTTGACGCCGCTGATGCCGTCGATCAGCGAGTGGTGCATCTTGGTGTACATCGCGAACCGGCCGCCTTCCAGGCCCTCGATCAGCGTGCACTCCCAGGGCGGGCGCGCCAGGTCCAGCGGCGTGCTGTGCAGGCGGCCGATCAGCTCGCCGAGCTCCCGCTCGCCCCCCGGGAAGGGCAGCGCCGCGTGGCGCATGTGGTACTCGAGGTCGATGTCGTCGTCCTCCACCCACACCGGCACCGGGTTGAGCGTGAACGACGGGTACTTGAGCCGCCGGTTCCAGGGTGGCGCAAAGTGGCGGTGGCGGCGGAACTCGTGCATCAGCCGCCGCAGGAAGTCCGGCGGCGCATCCGGCGGCAAGGCAAAGGTCAGCAGCCCTCCGACGTGGTTGGCCGTCGCCCGCGACTCGGTCAGCAGCCAGGCGGCGTCCAGGGGGTTCAGCCGCGTCTCGCGGCCGGCCTTGTTGTCGCCGCGTGCGCCCGTGCCCTCGCTGGAGGCCTCGACGGGGGCTTCGACGGTCTTCTTGTGCAGCGCTCTGGGCATGGCGGTCTCGTTCTCGGCTCTGGGGGTGTGAGTTTGGCTCAGTGTGCAGAAATGACCCGAAGAGAGGTCGCTTGCGAGCGCCAGCCGCCGAAAGAGCCGGGGGTTCGCCACGTCCGTGCCAGATCGGCCGGGCATTTGGTTGGGGCTACAGTCTGCGCCGGCGCAGCCCCGATAGAACCGAATGCCTCAACCGCTCGGCCCGCTGATTCTGGTCCAGACCATGAGCCGCCCGACAACCCGGGGTGCGAGCACGCGGGCTTGGCAATACCACTCGCGCAGCGACAACCATTCCAAGCTTGCATGCTGGACGCTGTTGTTTGACTTGCTGTCGCAATGCGATGCGGCGCGAGCCAAGGCCGACGTGGGCGGATTGGGCTTTCGGCTCAACCACGTCATGGTCGGGCCGATCAACAAGACGCTCGATCTGGTGGTCACCTTGGTGCCCCCAGACCGTGACGAGGCGGCTCGTCGGACTTTCACCGACCTTGCCGACGAATTGGGCGTGGTGTTGGACGCGGCCCAGCGCCGGACCTTGGCCGCGTTGCCGGTGGTGTATGAAGATCGCCGCGACGACGTGTCCGAAGTGGCGATCGCACTCGAAGCCAAAGCGTGCATGACGGAGCATTCGAAGTCCATGCCGCGCCTGCATGCCGAAATCCTGGCCACCGGCTATCTCGCGAGGCAGGCCACACCGCGTTGCATCACGGTGTCGTACTCGTTGGTCAATGCGGCGCCGGACTTCGTGAGTCCGGGGGCCAAGGCTGCCCGCAACAACCACGATCAGCCCACGGATGCGCAGCGTGTTGTGGCGATGCTCACACGGGCGATTCCGCTCGAACGGACAGCCGCTGGAATTGGCTACGACGTGGTCGGCGTCACGGTGCTCGAGTGCCGCAACGACGGCTCGCCGGTGGTCTTGTGCGAGGCGGATCCAGCACCCGGCTCCGACAATCATGTCCACTACGAACGCATGTTGCGTTCGCTGTGTTCGGAGTTCCGCAGCCGGTTTCGCTGATCGCCGCTGGCGTCAGGCGGCTGCCAGTTCAAGGCACAGCTGGTTCGCTGGCTCGGCGGCGCGTGCCATCCGTTCGGCATGGGCCTCCACGGCGGCGATGAATCCAGGTTCGAACCGGAGCTTCGCTCGCCGGGTCCGAGAGAGGAAACCGGCCGTCGCCTTAAGCGACAGCGGCGTCTGCCCTTCGCGATCAACCAGGAAGTCCGCCAATGGAGGCGGCCGCAGGCCGAGAGGATCGGCGCCGATATCGACGGCATGGCGCTGGCGACCGTCGAATCGCGCCGCTCGTGGTGCTTTGCCGCTGAGCGGGAAACCCTGATCGTGCGACACGTCGTAGACCCCAGGATGCGAAAGCCTCTGGCCAAGCCAACGCGCCACCGGCACCGAGACAGCGCTGCCGAGCAGGCCCCAGCGGCTGGCCGGTCGGGCCACGGTTTCGGCCGGTGTCGTCCAGCCGGGTTCGAACCCTTGCAGACGCTCGACGTCTTCAAGGCCAGGCTTGATCAGGCGGCCATCGGGCATCAGGATGGCCGGCGGCGACGGAATACCGATCGTGCTGCCGTTCTTCAGCGTTGGCACGGCGTCGACGGCCCAGCCCAATCCACCCAGGCCCTCGGTCCAATAGAAGCCGTGGGCCAGCCGACCGAGTTCGGTCTTGGGGCGTTGCAGTGGGCGGTTGTCGGTCAGTAGAACCGACGCCGGATCGATTTCGAGCGAGGCGACCAGGTAGACACGCTCGCGCCGCTGCGGCAGGCCAAATCCGAAGCTGTCTACGACCCGATAGGCCCAGCGATAGCCGCGCCGCTCAAACTCTTCGATGATGGCCCGCATCGCATTGCCGCCAGAGAGCTGCAACATGAACGGCACGTTTTCGAGCACCACTGTGGGTACCTTGCGGCGCGACAGCAACCGAAACACCTCGCCGATGAGGCCGGAGCGCTCACCGTCCAGGCCGGCCGTCCGGCCAGCCTGACTCAAGTCCTGGCAAGGGAATCCGGCACACAGCGCGTCAACGTCGCGAGGCAGCGACTTCAAGGTCTGGATGTCGTCGTGGTAGGCCACACCGGGAAACCGGGCTTGCAGGACTGCGCGCGCGGTCGGCAGCACATCGCAGAACAGCTCGGTGGAATGACCGGCGCCTGCGAGTCCGAGCTCGAAGCCGCCAATGCCTGCAAAGAGGCCGGCAAATCGCAAGGGGGTCGTCATTGGGCAGGAGTTCGCTTCTGGATCTGTATGTTCGTACAGTGAGTCGCGATGCTAGCGGCTGTCCAGTCGATTGGATAGCCAAGCTGTGATTTTTCAGAGCGGCAGGCTGCCCGCAGCGTCGAGCCGAGCACCGGATCCCGTCAGCTCGACGCCAGCGGTGTGCCCCCGCGCACGAATTTCAGCACCTCGGCCCGTGTGCGAGGGTCGTTGTCGAAGCCGCCGTGGGTCGAGCTGCCGCTGGTCGCGCCAGGGGCGACGTGGACCGTGGTGTTGGGCAGCTTGGCGCGGGCGGCCAGCGGGTCGAACCACTTCTGCATGCCGAGGATGGGCGCTGTCGCGCCGCCTTCGAAGGACTCGCTGACCAGGTGCAGCAGCGACCGGCGGTAGGGGCCGCAGGTCGGATCGTCCTCTTCGGCCCGCTCGCTCAGGTGGAACTGCTGCATGCGGCGGACCGCGCGGCTCTCCAGGTGCGGGAGCAGCAGGCGCTCGAAGGTGTCGACACGCACCGCCGGCGCCAGCAGGCTCAGCGACTCGAACTGCAGGCCTTCGAGCCGCACCAGGCGGTCGATGGCGAAGGCGGCGACGATGCTGCCGGCCGAATGGCCGACGAAGTGCAGCCGCACACGCCGGTCCTCGCCGTTGTGCCTGAAGTGATGCCAGACCTGCAGCGCACCGGGTTGCTGCTCGACCGGCCGACCGTCCCGGTAGGCGCTGATGGCATCGGCGTTCTGCTTCATCTCGCCCCACAGGCTGGTGCCCGGGCGGGCCAGTGCCTGCTCCAGGCGGCGGTTCCACCAGCGCGCCAGGCCACTGCTGGCGCCCGTGGTGCGCGGGATGCCGAGCAGGGCGTCTTCGATGCGGCCGGCCAGCGTGCTCAGGAAGTCCGTTTCCCACATCAGGAAGATCGGGAAGATCTTTGCGTCGTAGAGCATCGGGATCCAGCTCGCTGCGGTCTCGGCGGCGGCCTTCTCGTCGACCAGTCCGCCGTGGGCGTAGAGGCAGACGTCGATGATGCCGTCGGCCGGCTTCCAGAGCTCGCGGGCCTTCTTCAGGTGCACCTCGACGAGGGCGCGCACATCGTCAGCGGTGGTCCGGAAGTCGCCGCTGTTGCTGAGCTGGCCGTTGTTGCCCATGTTGACGATGAAGGGCGCCAGTTCGCGGCTGCGCAGCTCCTCGTTGGCGGCGAGCAGCACGCGGCCGCTCTTGCGCTCGGTCCGCAGCGTCAGGCTTCTGGAAATCGCCAGGTGATCGGTGGTGACGACACCGAGCTGGGCGACCCAGCAGTCCATCGCGTTGGCCAGCCAGTCGCCGTAGCTGAGCAGGCCAAAGCCGCCGGAACCCCACGAATCGCCCCAGGAGTTCTGGATCAGAAAGCCCTGTTCGTTGTAGCCGACGATGGCGAAGGCGTGGCCGTCGTGCGCAGCGCTGCCGCCCTGCACCGGGATCGTCCAGACCTCGCGGTAGCTTCGGGGCTTCGGCCGGCCGAGGTCGACGCCCTCGTCCCAGCCCGAGTGGCAGCCGCAGCTCGCGTAGAGCACGCCCACCTCGTTGAGCGCGCTGTGCATGTCGACGATGCTGCGCGGATCGACGCGGTAGTAGGCGCCCAGCGGCCGCCGGACGGCGTCATACCACCAGTCGTCCTCGATCCTGTCGCTCGCCGGTGGCATGGCCAGTTCGGGGAACAGGCCCAGCGCGCAGGCGCCGTGTTTGTACCAGCCCTTCAGCGCTCCGCGCAGGCTCGAGCCGGCATCCTCGACCGAGCCCGGGAATTCGTCGTAGCGCCGTGCCATCGAGTACAGCATGTAAGGCGATATGGCCGGCGCCCGCTCGCGTCCGCTGGCGCGCAACAGGTGCTCGACGACCAGCGACAGGCCAAAGCCGGTGCACGCGAAGGTCTGCCCTTGATGCTTGACAGGCAGCATGTGCTTGGGGAAGAGCACCTGCGCCGGCGTGACCGCGACGTTGGGCCGGAATGGCCGGTCGCGCGCGTCGGGTGGGTCCGGGCGGGCGACGCGCTTCCAATGCGCAGCCGCGGCGGTCGCGGCCGGCTTGCGGGCCACGCGGCGTCGGGGAGTCTTGCGGCTCGTGGTCGTGGCCATGGTCGGGCCTCTTCTTGCTGGAGTTCGACGAGCCGGCGATGGTGGCACCGCCGTGGCCGGTGTCAACGTCCGAAGGGCAGCAGCACCGGCGGCGGTTTGTGCCGCCACGCGCACAGGGCATAGACCGCTGCCCCTGCCGCCAGGCTGAGCCCGGCCGGCACCTCGTAGCTCGCGGCCAGCGCGGCCGGCAGCGAAGACAACGGTGCCACCAGCATCCAGGCTTGCAGGCCGACGCGGTCGCGCAGCCGCCGTTGCGCATGCTGCACCCACCACACCAGAGGCAGGACGCAGGCCGCGGATGCTGCCACGAAGGACAGGGTGCGTGGCTCGCCGAAGGCCGCCAGGCCCAGGACCGCGAGCGTCAGCAAGGCCCACTGCAAGAGGTACTGACGGCGCCAGCGTTGTTCCAGCCCAGCGCTGAGTTCGGCACCCTGCGGCAGGCCCGGCATCAACACGAGCAAGGCCTGGTCGCGACGACGCGACCACAGCATCGACAGTTGCGTATGCAAACTGCCGGCGAGCATGCTGAAGGCGCCGATGCTCAGGCCGAAGCGGGCGTGGTGGATGACCAAGGACCCGTCGATCGAGGGCCTGACGACCGAAAGCACGGCCACGGCTGTGCCCAATGCCAAGGCGATCAGCGCCAGCACCCACAGCTGGATCGCCCAGAGCCCACCGATGCCCATCCCCAGTTCCAGCCGCGCCAGCGGGTGGCTCGCGGGCGGCTGCGACAGCAGCCCGCGACGCCACCATTGCTGCGGCCAGACGAAAAGGCCCTTCAAGCGAAGCTGCCACTCGGGCATCATGGCCACCGGCATCGGTCGGCCCTCCTTCATGGCCTGCCAGCCCGCTTGCCCGCGCAGACGCCGCGCCTGCGACGCGTGGTGCCAGCGCCCGCCGCGGCCGATGCTGGCGGCCAGCAGCAGCGCGCAGCCGAGTGCGGCCGCAAGCTGCAACGGCACGGGTGCAGCCGCGAGGCCGTCGATCAAGCCCCGCACCGGCCCCAAGGCCCAGACCCCGCTGAAGCCCAGCCAGGCCAGGATCCACAACCAGGGCTCGCGTTGCACGGCGACGACCATCAGCAGCACCAGCATCGCCGCCCAGAAGCCGCGCCAGCCCAGGCCCAGCCAGGCGTGCAGCAGCAGCGCTGCCAGCGCCGCCAACACGAACACCAGCAGCACCAAGAGCTCCTGCATCGCCCGGACCTGCCCGGGCAGGAGCCGGGCCAGCGTCGGCGTGTTCTGGGTCCAGAGGCCGTCGCAGGCCAACCAGGCCAGCGCGGCGAGCACCAGCAGGCCGTTGGCGGCCAGCGCCGCGCCTGTTCCTTGGCCCATGGCCAGCGCGACACCGGTGGCCGGTGCCATCAGCAGCACCACGAATCCCAGTGCGTACCGCCAGGCCCCGGGCTGCGTGTGGGCCTGCCAGGACAGCCGCACGATGGCGCGGTGGGCGGTGGTGTTCACGTCAGGGCCTCGAACAGGTCTTCGAGGCCCGCCGGTTGCACCAGGACTCCGGCTGGTGCGGCGCTGCGGTCGGCACCGCGCAGCAGCCAGTGCCCGGCCTGGCGAGACAGCACCTGCGCCGATGCACTGGCCGCGGCAAAGGCGGCCAGTGCCGACTCGCTCCCGGTGGCCAGCACCACTTCTTCGAGCAGCGCATCCAGCGGCGCCTGCAGGGCGATGCGGCCGGTCTGGAGGAACGCCACGTTGAACGCCACACGCTCCAGATCGCTGAGGATGTGGGTGCTGAAGACGACCGTGGTGCCGCGGTCGAGGACCTGACCGACGAGCTCGCGCAGGAAGTCGCGTCGCACCAGCGGGTCCAGGCTCGCGACGGGCTCGTCCAGCACCAGCAGGTCCGGGTCGTGGGCGAGCGCGCGGATGATCGACAGCCGCTGCTGCTGGCCGCCGCTGAGGCGGCCGATGGGCGTGCCGGTCGGAACCTCCCAGCGAGACAGCAGGGAGTCGACCTTGCCGGTGTTCCAGCGCGGGTAGAAGCTGCGGAAGTAGGCCAGCAGCTGCGACGCGGTGAGGTCTTCGAAGAGATCCGACTGCTGCGGTACGTAGCCGATCCGTGCGCGCGCGCTGTCGTCCAGCGTCATGGACGACTGCCCGAACAGCTGCACCTCGCCGGCCTGGGCGTCGCGCAGCCCGAGAAGACACTCGAGCAGGCTGGTCTTGCCGGCGCCATTGCGGCCCAGCAGGCCCACGACCTGGCCGGGCTGCAGTCGCCAGTCCAGGTTCTGCAGGACCGGTGTGCGACCGTAGGCCAGCGAGAGGCCGTGGACCCGGACCGTTGGCGCCGCAGCCATGTCGTCGGCAGGCTCTTCGGCTGCGGCTGCTGTTTGCGCGTGCAGCGACAGGGTGCGGTCGGCAGCACGCCGGGGCGTGCGCCACCAGGGGAGGCTCAGGTTCACGTCGGGTCTCCGGTTTCGGGGCGTTCGAGCAGGCGCTGCAGCAGTTGCAGCACCTGCTCCGGGGGGATGCCGAGCTGGCGCGCTTCGGCCGCGGCGCGCACCAGCGTCGGACGCAGCTGGTCCATCCGTTCGCGCGTCGCCAGTGGCTTGCGGTGCCCGGGCGCGATGACCATCGACAACCCGCGCCGGCGCTGCAGCAGGCCTTCAGCCTCCAGCAGGCCGTAGGCCTTGGACACGGTCATCGGGTTCACGGCCAGCGCCAGCGCCAGCTCGCGAACCGAGGGCAGCTCCTGGCCCGCAACCCACTGCCCGGCCGCGACGCGGCGGCGCAGCTGCTCGACGAGCTGGCGGTAGATGGGCTCAGGCGAGCCCGGAGCAACGACGAACTGGATCGGGGTGTCCACGTGAACTACTGTACGTGTTCACTAATACACCTGTCAATCCAAGGGTGCGGTCATCGTCCCGACGCCCGTCCCGACGCCCGCGCCGGGAGCGTCGGTCAGACCTTGAGCAATGCGCGCACCCGGAGCAGCCATTCGCGCCGTTCGGCCAGGCCGATGGTGCCGCCGTTGATGCGCCGCGTCACGGCCTCGAGCTGGTCGGCGTCGGCCAGTGGGTTGCAGCCCTTGGACTCCCACTCCGCGGCGGCGATGGGCAAGGCCCAGGCGGCACTGAACACAAGATCGGGCTCGGCCTCGAAGTCCGGCGCCGCAGGGTCGAAGCCGCGCACGATCCCGGTGGCTTCGCGGTAGCTTTCGCGGCCGGTCAGCTGCATCAGGCCGCGTCCGCGGTAGCGGAAGCCGTCGCCCGGGCTCGTGTTGCCCATGCGCCCGCCATAGACCTGGTTGGCAAGCTTTTCGGGGTTGTTGGCGAATGCGTTGGGGTCCAGCGGACCCCGCGGCAGGAAGCGTGTCGGCCAGACCTTGGGCAGCCGTGCGGCGCTGTAGTTCATGTTCTCGACCTGCAGCGTCAGGCCACCGCTTTCGTGCAGCACCTGGGCCAGGAAGTGGGCGAGCCGAAGCTTGTTCTTCGTCACCCCGTGGCGGTCGAGCACCGGCTGGGCGGTGGCGGCGGCCTCGCGGTAGCTCGAGCGCGCATTCGGCGCGAGCTGTTGCAGTGCGGCGATCGAAAGCTGGACAGGCATGGCGGACTCCGGTTGCGCAAGGCCACCAGCCTATGCGGATCGTGCCCCGTCGTCGTCGGTCCGCGAGGGGAACGACGGGTCACGCCCGCGGCCGCGATCAGTAGCCCACGTTCAGCGTGTACGCCCCGTTGGCGCCGGTGCCGCCGGAGGCGTGCTGAACACGCACGATCCAGTTCAGGCCGAACGGGCTGTCGTTGCGCCGCTTGATCGCGTCGGTCTGGCCCATGCCTCGGCTGCTGCTGGCGAGCACGTTGCCCTGGGTGTCGAGCAACACGAGGTTGTTGTCGCTGCCGGCCACCGAACTCAGGGTGATGGTCACGGTGGTGCCCGCCGGCACCGCGATGCGGTAGTGGTCCTGGTCGCCGTTGACACCGGCGCTGCCGCTCACCTGCAGCGGGATCGCGCCCGTCGCCTGGGCCGTGGCCAGGGTGTCGTTGGGCTCGACCTCGTTGCCGGCATTGGGCACCGTGGCGTTGATGCGCAGGAACGACGCGGTCACCGGTCCCCAGGTGCCGGAGGCGTCCTGCGCGCGCACGTAGACAATGTGGGTGCCGGTGGCCAGGCCGTTGGTCTTGATGCTCGCGGCCAGCGCCTCGGTGCTGCTGTTGTAGCTGCCGTCGGCAGCCTGGATCGTGCGCGTGCGGGCCGCCGGGTCCCAGGGCGGCACGTCGATCGAATACTGCGCCGCGACGATGGCCTGCACGGGCTCGCTGCCGTTGCTGTTGTTGAAGCGGGCGTCGGTGGCCGATCCGGTCAGGTTCACCGGGATGCCGGCGAACACCCCGGCGCTGGCGGCGTTGTTGCTCAGCGCGAGGCCCGTCACTTCGGGTCCGCCGGGCGTGATGTAGGGCGTGCGCACCACCTTGGCGGCGTAGATCAGCGCGTTCAGGTTCTGCGGCTTGATGGTGTTGTTGTAGGCCGTGCAGCTCTGGAAGAACGAGGTCCCGAGCTCGAAGGTGAAGGCCGCGACGCCGAGCTCACCGTAGCTGACGTTGTCGCTCGTACCGTCGGTCGGGTACAGGCCCACGCTCTGCGTCGGCGTGTAGTTGTTGAAGAACGCGAAGCGCCGGCCCAGCGTCTGCAGCGCCAGGCCATTGGGCGCCACGGTTTCGTCCTCGCCCCAGGGCCAGAGCACGAGCTGGCTGTAGCTGTGGATGTCCAGGTGGATGCCGCTGGTGTCGGCCGGTGCGGCGTCCTGCCGGCCGGGGCCGCGGCGGTCCGGCCACAGGCTGCGCACATAGCTCTGGAGGGCCTGGATCTCGGGCTCGCTGCCGGCGCTGGGGCCGCGGAAGGTCAGGTCGCAGGCGTTGCCGCTGGAGCCCACGCCGCCGGTGCCGTTCCAGCCGAAGCTGAAGTTGCGATTCAGGTCGACGCCGCGGTTGTTGCTGTTGGTGCAGAAGTTGTTGTTGACGTTCTTGCGCCAGGACAGCCCGCCTTCGGCACGCTTGCGGCCGTCGGGGTTGGCGTGCAGCATCAGGTGGACCTCGTGGTGGTCCAGGATCCAGGTCGCGTCGGCAATCGTGCCGTGGCCATTGACCAGCCAGCGTGCGAACTCGAGCACCAGCGGTGCGGTCGTGTATTCGCGGGCGTGGATCGCGCTGTTGATGAACAGCTTGGGCTTGGCGACGCCGGCCACGTCGGTCGCGGCGTTGCCGAGCTTCAGCACGCGGATGTCGTAGCCACCGGCGCCCTGCGTCTTGAGCCAGGAGTCGCCAGCGTCGACCCAGCGCGCGAGCGTGGGCTTGGCGGCGATCAGGCCGTCGCCGGCAGCGAAGGTCTCCTCGACCGTCTCGTAACACGAGTAGCCCGGAATCGACAGCGGCTCGGGCGCGCCCAGGGCACGCCGCGCGGCCTCGATCTGCAACACCGTCAGCCGCTGGTTGCGCTGCTCGATGAACTCGGCCGCACGCTCGAAGCGGAAGCCGAAACGGCGCAGGCGGTCCATCTCGTCGGCGTCCAGCTCCATCACCAGGAAGCCGCGCTCGTAGTCGCTTTCGAGCAGGTTGTTGTGGAAGCTGATCGCGGCCTTGCGCGCAGTGACGAGGTCCGGGAAAAACGCCTTCCAGATGTTGTCCTGGGACTTCTCGCGCTCGAGTTCCTCGTGCAGCGAACCCGAATCCAGCGCCGCTGCGTGGCGCGGGCCGTGGGCCTGGGCGGCCGTGAACGAGCCGAGCCCGATCGCGGCGGCCAGAGCCAGTGCGGAGCGGCGTTGCAGGGTGGACATGGGCATGGGCGCATAGGAAATTCAAACGCCCCCCAAAGCCCGACGACCAGACCGCAGCCAGCCAAGACGGGACGTCTGCGGCAGTGAGATCGTGGGCAGTGAGATCGTGGCTGCGGCGCCCATTCGGACCGTCT
>JAJTGU010000234.1 GCA_021297985.1 Rubrivivax sp. | reverse complement strand
GCTTCGGCGACGGCCAGGCCGCGGCGGTACGAAGCCTGGCGCTTCATGCGTGGCCTCCGGCACGACGACGCGCGACACCGCCGACGACGGCAAGGCCCGCGAGGGTCAGGGCCACCGTGGCGGGCTCGGGGATTGCGAGCGCAAAGACCCCTGGGTTGCCGACATCGCCCGAGAGCGAAGCGGTCGAGCCGAAGGCGTCGCCGCTGGCCGACAACACCCAGCCGGACGAGACGTTGAACGGCGTCAGGTCCACCAGAGCGCCAGGCGTGCCGCTGCGGTTCTGGGTGCGGATGGTGCCTGGGACGTAGCTGCTGTCGCCGTAGCGCAGCCGGTCGACGAGCGTGGCGCTGGCATCGAAGAGGTTGATTTCGTCGTTGCGTCCGAGGTTGTTGGTGTAGCCACCGATCACCTTGACGCCGGCTGCAAGGCCCCAGTCGCCGCGGAAGGCCGCCGCGGTGCTCTCGGTCAGGATCACCGACTCGCCCGGCGCGACGATGCCGAAGGCGGACAGCGAAAACCCGCCCGCCGCGACGGTGGAAAAGCGCGACTCGTCGTCGTAGACCCAGCCGCTGAAGTCGACCGGCGTGGCGCCGAGGATGGTGAACTCGATGAATTCGCCGCCATTGCCGCTGTACATCCACTCGGTGATCTGGACGTTGGCGTGGGCGGTAGACGCGCAAAGCGCGGTGGCCAGGGCAGCCAGCAGCGGGCGTGACAGTTTCGGCATGATCGGAGCTCCTCGTTTCGGGGGTGGGGACCCTCGAAAGCCTATGAGCCCCGTGTGACAGTACCTCCCATGTCGGCCCCGTGGCCGACTCCGCATGGCAGGGGAAGCTTCAGCGCATGAAGCCCGGAAGCCACAGCGCCAGCGGCTGCACTTCAAGCACCACGAACAGCGCCACGCACAGCGCGAGCACAAAGCGCCAGACGCCGCGGAAGATCTGCACCAGCGGCACGCCCTTGACCAGGGCATTGAGCACGAACAGGTTCATGCCCACCGGCGGGCTGATCAGGCCGATCTGCACGACCAGCACGATCAGCACGCCGAACCACACTGGATCGAACCCCAGTCCGACCACGATCGGGAAGAACACCGGGATGGTCAGCAGCACCATCGACAGCTCCTCCATGATCGTGCCCAGCAGCACGTAGATGACCATCATCGCGCCCACCACCGCCAGGGGCGGCAGGCCCTGGTGCAGGATCCAGTCCTTCAGGTCGCCGGGCATGGTCGTGAAGTTGACGAAGCTGGAGAACAGCATCGCCGCGATCAGGATCGCAAACAGCATCGCCGTCGTGCGTGCGCTTTCGACCAGGATCTGCGCCAGCAAGGCCCAAGTCAAGCGCCGCCGCAGCAGTGCAAACGCAAACGCGCCCGAGGCCCCGATGCCCGCTCCTTCGGTGGCCGTGAACACGCCGCCGTAGATGCCGCCCAGCACCAGCAGCACCAGCAGCGCCACGCCCCAGATGTCGCGCAGCGCAAGCCAACGCTCGCGCCAGCTCGAGCGCTCGCCGGCCGGTGCCGCCGCCGGATCGCGCCAGGCGATCCAGGCCACGGCCAGCATCATCATCGCGGCGCACAACAGCCCGGGCAGCACGCCAGCCGCGAACAGCTTGCCGATGCTGGTTTCGGTCACGATGCCGTAGATCACGAGGATCGTGCTCGGCGGGATCATGATGCCCAGCGTGCCACCGGCTGCGATGACGCCGGTCGACAGATAGTCGGCGTAGCCGAGCTTCTTCATCGGTGGGTAGGCGACCTTGGCCATCGTCGCCGCGGTGGCGATCGACGAGCCGCAGATCGCGCCGAAGCCGGCACAGGCCAGCACGGTGGCGTGCGCGAGGCCGCCGCGCAGGTGGCCGATGAAGGCATTGGCGGCACGGAACAGCTCGTGCGCCAGGCCGGCGCGGGCGACGAAGTTGCCCATCAGGATGAACAGCGGCACGACCGACAGCGTGTACGCAAAGCCGGTGTCGTAGACCACCTGCGCGGCATTGGCCATCGTCGGCGGCCAGCCGCGCAGCAGACCCAGGCCGACAAAGCCGACCAGCCCCATCGCAAACGCCAATGGCACGCGCAGCAACGCGAGCGCAAACACGGCGGCAAAACCAAGCAGGGCTTCGGTCAAGCCGCGCCCCCGCCGGGTGGCGCGTCGTCGACCCCGGCATGGTGGTGCGCCACCGGCTGCACCAGCAGCAGCGCCTGCACCGCCGCCGCGACCCCCAGCGCAACCGCGAGCGCATGCACGAAGGGCGCCAATGGCAGCTTGAGCTGCGCCGTGGTGTCGCCGAACTCGGCCATCTGGCCTGCCTTGGCCCACACCAGCCAGGCCAGGCCGGCCAGCAGCAGCATGCACAACAGGTCGACCAGGGCCTGCTGCGCGCGCCTCACACGGGCCGGCAACCAGCGATCAAGCGAGTCGAAGACCACGTGCTCGCCCTGCAGGCCCACCAGTGGCAGCGCGGCAAAGATCACCGCGACCATCAGCAGCTCGGTCAGTTCCAGAGCGCCCGGCAGCGAGGTGTCCAGCAGCTTGCGGCCGAGCACGTCGACGAAGGTCAGCCCCATGATCGCCAGCAGCGCACTGCCGGCGATGCCCCCGCACAGCCACAGCAGCGCCCGGCGCAAGCCCGGGCTGCCGGTGGCGGCTGCACTCACTGCTGCAGCTTCTTGATTTCGGCGCGGAAGTCGGCGAGCGCCTTCTTCGGGTCCTTCAAGCCCTTGGCCTCGGCGGCCTTGACCCAGTTGTCGATGACGGGAGCGGTGCGCTCGCCGACCGCCTTGACGAAGGCCGCGTCCGCGCTCACGAACTGCACGCCCGAAGCCTGCATGAAGGCCATGCCGCGACGGTCGACCTTGTCCCAACCGCGGCCGAACAGGCGCGCCGCGAACTCGCCGGACAACTCGTCGACGACCTTCTTCACGTCGGCCGGCAGGCTGTCGTACTTGGCCGGGTTCATCATGAAGACGAAGCTGGTGTTGTAGAGGCCGCCGGGAAAGCGCGTCGCGTGGCGGATGATCTTGTCGATCTTGAAGCCTTCCACCGACTCGGCCGGGAACAGCGTCCCGTCCATCACGCCGGTGGACAGCAGCTCGTAGCTTTCGGGAGCGGGCTTGAGCGTGGCATTGATGCCCAGCGCCTTGCTCATCTCGTTGACCATGCCACCCCCGACGCGGAACTTCAGGCCCGACAGGTCCTCGACCTTGGCGATCGGCCGCTTGGTGTTGAAGACCATGCCCGGGCCGTGCGTGAACACGGTGATGACCTTGACGCCCTTGTGCTCGTCGGCGAGCAGCGGCTGGCGCTGCAGCATGCGCTGGAAGGCCACCGACGAGGCCTCGGCGGAATCGCCCAGGAACGGCACTTCGGCCATCTGGGTGATCGTGAAGCGACCCGGCGTGTAGCCGTGCACCGTGAACGACAGGTCCGCAAGGCCGTTGCGAACGGCGTCGAAGGTCGCCGGCGGCGCCGCCACCGCGCGCGGCAGGATGTTGCAGCGCGCCTTGCCGGCCGTGCGCTGCTCGAGCAAGGCGCACCACTCCTTCTGGGTCTCGGACAGCGTGTGCGTCGGCGCCAGCCATGAACTGGCGGTCAGCACGACCTGGGCCTGGGCCGTCGGTACGCCAAGCGCTGCGACGCTGGCAACCGCAGCAAGAGAAAGTCGAATCCTGGACATTGGGGGGTCTCCTGGGCCTCGCGGGCTTGATGGCGCTGTGCGGAAGCTGCTGATTGTTGCCGCGCCACGCGACACGCGGAATTGCCGGAAACCTGACATGGTGGATCGGCTGCGGCGATCGACTGAAAACGATTGTCCCGGCGGCTCGCCGTTGGCCGGCAAGCCTCCAGTCTCCCCCTCCACCGGAGGAGATCCCGACAAACTAGGGTGTCGACGATCTTGACAGTCGTCGCCCCCCTAGAAAACGCAAGTGCTTGTATTGGCGCAACAAGCCGCCTCGGGCCCGTGAAATGCAGCGCAGAGGGCAGGAGCGAGAAGCGCTTCGTACGCCTTGATACATCCGCACAGGAGCCTGAACATGATCACCCGCCTCAGCACGACCCGCCTGGCCGCAGCCGCTGCACTGGCTGTCACCACCTTCGCCGCGCAAGCGGCACCGACCTGCATGATCGGCGCCGGCAACGTCGGCCTGACTTCGGTGGCGTGCAGCTTCGACGACGCCACGAACACGATCACGATCCGCGAGGTCTACGGCAACGCCGGGGCCGGCTCGGTCGAGCTGCGTGGCCTGGTCGAAGACGTGGCCTACAAGGTGGTCAAGGTCATCACCAACAACAGCGGCGTGAACTTCGATCGCGTCGCCAACGAACTGCTCGACCCGGCCGGCGACAACAACGACTCGCTCGATCCGGCCGTCCAGCCCGGTTTTGTGCCTGCGGGCTACTCCACGTCGAACGACTCCGATGGCCTGAGCTTTGCGCAGGGCTTCGGCATCCCACGCAACTCGGATGTGTTTGCCAACGTGTTGGCCGATGAGCTGTCCGACAACCGCGACTTCCTCGACTTCTTCGGTGGCGTGTTGTTGGCGGGTGGCGTCGGCACCTTGAACTTCGGCCTGATCGACCAGGCCGTGGGTGGCTCGATCAACCAGCCGTTCCTGCTGTTCCAGCGCCCGAACGCGTCTTCGGTTCCGGAGCCGATGAGCCTGATGCTGGTCGGCGTGGCACTGGCCGCCGCGGGCATGGCACGCCGCCGTCGCAGCGCCTGATCCGGTCGGCGCAGACAAGCCCGCTTCGGCGGGCTTTTTTCATGCGGCCTGACGGTGTGCGGCCTAACGCGCCAGCACCGGTGCCAGGGCCTGTCCGGTGGCGCTCCTGGCCTTGACCACCATTTCCGGCGGGCCTTGCACGACGATCCGGCCACCGCCGCCGCCGCCTTCCGGGCCGAGGTCGATGACCCAATCGGCCTCGGCGATCACGTCCAGGTCGTGCTCGATCACGACCACGCTGTGGCCACCATCGACCAGGCGGTGCAACACCCGGATCAAGCGCTCGACGTCGGCCATGTGCAGGCCCACGGTGGGCTCGTCGAGCACGTACAGCGTGTGGGGCGCGACCTGGCCCCGGCGGCCGATGTCGTCACGGACCTTGGACAGCTCGGTCACGAGCTTGATGCGCTGCGCCTCGCCGCCGCTGAGCGTCGGGCTGGGCTGGCCGAGC
>JAJTGU010000015.1 GCA_021297985.1 Rubrivivax sp. | reverse complement strand
TGCGCGAGGCGATCCACACCGTGTTCCTGTACCACGCCATTCGCGCCGGGATGGACATGGGTATCGTCAACGCCGGCATGGTCGGGGTCTACGACGAGCTTGAGCCCGATCTTCGTGAACGGGTCGAGGACGTGGTGCTGAATCGCCGGCCCGACGCCGCCGAGCGGCTGATCGAGGTCGCTGAATCGGCCAAGGGCGCGGCCAAAGACGAAACCACCCGCCTGGCCTGGCGCGCCGGCACGGTGGGCGAGCGGCTCAGCCACGCGCTGGTCAACGGCATCGTCGAGTTCATCGTCGAGGACACCGAAGAAGCCTGGCAGGAGATCCAGCGCCGGCCCGGCGGGCGGCCGCTGCACGTCATCGAAGGGCCGCTGATGGCGGGCATGAACGTCGTCGGCGACCTGTTCGGCGCCGGCAAGATGTTCCTGCCCCAGGTCGTGAAGAGCGCCCGCGTGATGAAGCAGGCCGTGGCCCACCTGCTGCCCTACATCGAGGCCGAGAAGAAGGCCCTCGTCGACGCGGGCGGCGACGCCAAGCCCAAGGGCAAGATCGTCATCGCCACCGTCAAGGGCGACGTGCACGACATCGGCAAGAACATCGTCACCGTCGTGCTCCAGTGCAACAACTTCGAGGTCGTCAACATGGGCGTGATGGTCCCGTGCCAGGCGATCCTCGACAAGGCCCGCGAAGAAGGCGCGCACATCGTCGGCCTGTCCGGGCTGATCACCCCGAGCCTCGAGGAGATGCAGCATGTGGCCGCCGAGATGCAGCGCGACCCCTGGTTCGTCGAGCGTGGCACGCCGCTGCTGATTGGTGGCGCGACAACGAGCCGCGTGCACACCGCGGTCAAGATCGCGCCGCACTACAGCGGGCCGGTGGTCTACGTTCCCGATGCTTCGCGCAGCGTCGCCGTCTGCAGCGAGCTGCTCAGCGAGGACCGATCGGCCGCGTTTGTGGCCGAGACCGCCGCCGACTACGAGCGTGTGCGCCGCCTGCACGCGGGCAAGAAGGCCACGCCGCTGGTCAGTCTGGCCGCTGCCCGCGCGAACAAGGCACAGCTGGATTGGGCCGCGTACGCGCCGCCGGTGCCGCGCTTCATCGGTCGCCGGTTGCTGAAGAACGTCGACCTGGCCGAGATCGCCGCGTGCATCGACTGGTCGCCTTTCTTCCAGACCTGGGACCTTGCCGGTCCCTACCCCGCGATCCTCGACGACGCGGTGGTCGGCGAGCAGGCCCGGCGCGTGCTGGCCGACGCCCAGGCGATGCTCAAGAAGCTGATCGACGGCCGCTGGCTGCAGGCGCATGCGGTCTTTGCACTGCTGCCCGCCAACACGGTGGACGACGACACCATCGAGTTCTACGCCGACGAGTCGCGCACCCAGGTGTTGCTGCGCTGGCAGCCGTTGCGCATGCAGACCGAACGGCCGGTGGTGGAGGGCGTGGCACGCCCCAACCGCAGCCTGGCCGACTTTGTCGCGCCCAAGGGCACGAAGCCCGACTATGCCGGCCTGTTTGCGGTCACGGCAGGCGTGGGCGCCGACAAGAAGGACGCACAGTTCCTGGCTGCCCACGACGACTTCTCGTCGATCCTGCTCAAGGCCCTGGCCGACCGGCTGGCCGAAGCGCTGGCCGAGCGCCTGCACCAGCGCGTGCGCACCGAGTTCTGGGCCTACGCCCCCGGCGAAGTGCTGGACACCGCGGCGCTGATTGGCGAGCAGTACCGCGGCATCCGGCCCGCACCAGGCTACCCGGCCTGCCCGGACCACGCCATCAAGGCCGCGATGTTCGAGCTGCTGGCGGCGCACGAGGCCGGCATGGGGCTGACCGAAAGCCTGGCCATGACGCCGGCCGCCAGCGTCAGCGGCTTCTACATCGCCCACCCGGATGCGGCGTACTTCAATGTCGGCAAGATCGGCGAGGACCAGCTTGCAGCCGTGGCCAGCGCCAGCGGGCGTCCGCTGGACGTCGCCCGGCGAGCGCTTGCGCCGGTGCTTTGAGCAGGTTCAAACTAGGGATGCGAGCGGCGATCCCCGGGTAAAGCCGGTGTCGGAGATGATTTGCGAGTTCACAGTCGCATCCGTTCGTAAGCGGTTGTTTTCTCAGCCGCTTTTGACCTAAAAGTTCGGCCAGCATCTGCCGATAACCGACACAGCATCCGGTGTCGGTGCGTTCCAGTGTCTTCTCGCGCTCCCGCGCTGCCTGGTCATCAGCCCATGAATCGATCGTCGCATCCTCCGCTTGCCTCTCGCATCGCCGCCCTGCGGTGGATCGCGCCAGTGCTGCTCTCGACCGTCCTGCTCGCCGCCTGCGGTGGCGGCGGTGGCGGCGACAGCGCCGGCAATGCCGGTGGCGGCGCCCAGCCTCCTGCCGGCGGCGCCCCTCCGCCGGTGGTCGTCGAGAAGCCCGCGACGCGCAACGAGGCGGCGCGTTTCCTGACCCAGGCGACCTTCGGCCCGGTCGAGGCCGACATCGACCGCCTGATGCAGGTCGGTTACGCGGCCTGGATCGACGAGCAGTTTGCCAAGCCCACGGTCAGCCACCGCGCCGCCTGGGAAGAGGCGGATCGACTGATCAAGGTCGCGACGCCAACGGCCAACGCCGGATTCGACGGCGTGCTGGAGTCTTTCTGGAAACAGGCCCTGAACGGACAGGACCAGTTGCGCCAGCGCGTCGCCTTTGCGCTGAGCCAGATCTTCGTCATTTCGGCCACCGACGACACCGTGGGCAACAACCCGCGTGCGCTGGCCGCCTGGCTGGACACGCTGGGCAGCGACGGCCTGGGCAACTACCGCCAGTTCCTGGAGCAGGTGTCGCTGCACCCGATGATGGGCGTGTACCTGTCGCACCTGCGCAACCAGAAGGCCAACGCGCTGACCGGCCGCGTGCCCGACGAAAACTACGCCCGTGAGGTGATGCAGCTGTTCTCGATCGGCCTGCACGAGCTCAACGAAGACGGCACGGTCCGGCAGGTCAACGGCCAGCCGGTCGAGACCTACACGCCGGCCGACGTCTCCGGTCTGGCGAAGGTGTTTACCGGCTTCTCGTGGGCCTGCCCGAACTGGCCGGACAACAACTGCTTCTTCAACGGCAGCGCCGACAACCAGAGCGACCCGGACCGCAGCTTCAAGTCGATGCTGGGTTATCCGCAGTACCACAGCACCGATGCCAAGACCTTCCTCGGCACGACGATCGCGGCGCAGACGCGTTCCGATCCCGAGGCCAGCCTCCGCGTCGCGTTGGACACCCTCGCACGCCACCCCAACGTCGGCCCGTTCGTCGGTCGACAGCTGATCCAGCGCCTGGTCACCAGCAACCCGAGCCCGGAGTACGTGCGCGCCGTGGCTCGGACCTTCAACGACAACGGATCGGGCGTCCGCGGCGACATGAAGGCCGTGGTCAGGGCCGTGTTGATGCACCCCGAGGCGCGCCAGACCAGCGACCGCAGCGGCAAGCTGCGCGAGCCGGTGCTGAAGCTCAGCGCCTACCTGCGCGCCTTCCCGCACACCAGCGACACCGGTCGCTGGCGGGTCGGCAACACCGACAACCCGGGCCTGCAACTGGGCCAGACGCCGCTGCGTTCGCCTTCGGTGTTCAACTACTACCGGCCCGGCTACACGGCCCCGAACTCGCGCAGCGCATCGGCCAGCCTGGTCGCGCCGGAGTTGCAGATCGCGTCCGAGACGACGGCCGCCGGCTACGTCAACTACATGCGCGACAACATCGCCTTCGGTGTCGGCAGCTTCAACTCGACGGTCAACGGCACGCCGCTGAACCGGCGCGACCTGCAGACCGATTTCAGCGCCGAGGTGGCACTGGCCGACCAGCCCGAGGCGCTGGTGGACCGCGTGCTGGGCCGGCTGACCTACGGCAACGTGCCCGCGCAGCTGCGCACCGAGATCGTCAACGCCGTGACGTCGATCTCCATCGTCCACTCCAACCCCGCGTCGGTGCAGGAACTGCGCCGACTGCGTGTCAACACCGCCCTGCTGCTGGTGACCGTGTCCCCCGAATTCCAGGTGCAGCGATGAGCCGCCAACACGTCCCCTTCGACCCCGCCATGAACGCCGCCCGACGCGAGTTCCTTCGCCATGCGGCCACCACCGGTCTGCTGGCCGGCACGGCAGCGCCGCTGGCGATCAACCTCGCCGCGATGGGCAACGCGGCGGCGCAAGCCGCCGGCGACTACCGGGCCCTGGTCTGCCTGTTCCTGTTCGGCGGCAACGACGCGTTCAACACCGTGCTGGCCACCGACGCGGCCAGCCTGCAGGCCTACACCGCGACGCGCAACCAGGCCCCGGACTCGATCGCGCTGCTGGCCCCGGGCACGCCGGTGGATGCCGGCGCACCCGCCGGCTCTCCGGCGCGCCTGGGCGGCGTCTTGCCCATCGTCCCGGCCAATGCCCAGGGGCGCAGCTTCGCGCTGCACCCGCTGCTCGGCGAGTTGCGCACGATGTTCGAGACCGACCGCCGCCTGGCCATCGTCTCCAACGTCGGCCCGTTGCTGCGCCCGACGACCAAGGCCCAGTTCGCGAGCAGCCAGCACCCACGACCGGCCAGCCTCTTTTCGCACAACGACCAGCAGAACACCTGGATGGCGCTGGCGCCGGAAGGTGCGACCACCGGCTGGGGTGGACGCATGGGCGACGCGATGGTCGCGGCCAACGGACGCGCGGTGTTCACCTCGGTGTCCGCGGCGGGCAACGCGGTCTGGCTGGCCGGCCGCAACGTGCAGCAGTACCAGGTCGGTCCCAACGGCGCGATCCGCGCCGGTGCCGACGCCAATGGCCGCGTCTACAACTCCACCACCGTGGCGTCTGCGCTGCAGCGCATCATCGGCAGCAGCCGTGGCACCCATGTGCTCGAAGCCGACCTGGCCGCCATCGGCCAGCGCTCGATCGACGCCGAAACAACCCTGCGCACGGCCTTGCGCGCGCCCAGCGACGCGGCCTTCGGCACCGCGCCGCCGACCGGCAACTACAACGCGAACAACGACCCCAAGCTGCAGTACCTGAACCCGCTGACCGGCAGCAACGCCTTCAACCCGCTGGCGCAGCAGCTCCAGGTGGTCGCCCGCATGGTCGACGCCGGCATGACCGGTGCCACCGGAGCGCGTCGGCAGGTGTTCTTCGTCAGCCTCGGCGGCTTCGACACCCACGACCTGCAGAACCGCAACCACGGCCGGCTGATGGCCCAGATGGCGCAGGCGATGCGCTACTTCGACACCGCGCTCGGCGCGATCGGCGCGCGCAACAACGTCACCACCTTCACCGCGAGCGACTTCGGACGCACCTTCACGAGCAACGGCGACGGCACCGATCACGGCTGGGGCGCGCACCATTTCGTGATGGGCGGCGCCGTGCGCGGACGCGACCTGTACGGCCGCTTCCCGACCCTGGGCACCAAGAACGCCAACAACAACAACTTCGACTCCAGCCCCGACCAGCTCGGCAACGGCGCCCTGCTGCCCGAGACCTCGGTCGATCAGTTCGCGGCGACGATGGGCCGCTGGTTCGGCCTGACCGACAGCCAGCTGCTGGAGATCTTCCCCGCGCTGGCGCAATTCGACGCGGGCCGGCGCAACCTGGGGTTCATGAACGCCTGAGGCGGGCGCAGGCAACGCGTCGGGTTCAAGTCCGACGCGCCAGCTTCTGACAGCCTTCGAAGGTGCGACGGGCGTTGCTGCCCCAGGCACCCAGTTGCGGTTTGTCGCCGACCTTGTCCAGCGCTTCGGACAAGGCCTCGCGGTCCTGCGCGAGGCAGGCCATGTACGCGAATCGATTCCAGTTGTAGGCCGAACTCGGCCACCGCTCGAGCATGTCGCGGAAGCCCTTCTTCATGCGTGTCCAATCGGCGCGGGAGTCTTCGAACAACCCACGCGAAAACTCCTCGTCGGCAGCGTCGGCATACAGGCGCGCATACAGATCTTCGCCGCGCTGGGCCCGGGTGGCCTGCACCGCACGCTTGATCAGACGGTCGACCTCGTCGGCGTCGCCCAGCCACTTGGGCAACGTTGCAGTGAGCAACTGGCTCCACAGGCCGATGTCGTCGGGATTGGCGCGCAAGCCGCGTTCGGCGATGCGCCACTGCTGTTCGAGGTCCAGGCTCAGGCCGCGTGCCACCACCAGGAGTTCACGATGGCCGGACGAGTCCCCTTGAATCACAGCGTCAACCGACGAGAGGTGCTGCGCCGCGCGCTCAAGGTAAAGACGAAACAGCTTCAAGTTCTCGGGCGCCACTGTGTTGGCGAAACCATCGCCGCGATAGGCCCAGGCCCGCGCCGCCAAAGTCCTGGCGTGCAGCACGTGCGCCAGCGGCGACATCGGCCGCTCGGTGGCCCATTGCAAGGTCAGCGCGTCCAGTTCGATCAGATAGCGGTCGCCGCTGCCCTCCTGATCGGCGATCACGCGGCCCACGCCTGACCGAAAGGTCTGGATCAGCGCCAAACCGTTGGCGTCGCGCTTGCCGGGACCGTCGATCTCGCGGCGGAGCTTTTCCAGCGCCTCGAAATCGCCCCACCAGAGATGGGTGGCCGCCTGGTCGTCAAGCGTGGGCGCCGGGGCCGCTGGGGCCTGGGCAAAGGCCGATACGGTGGCAAACGCAAACGCCAGCCCACAGGCTGTACGCCAGAACCCATCGCGTAGCCATGGACAGACGTTCACGAGAGTTTCCATACGAACTCCACGATCCGGGTGCCAGCACCCTCGTTCTTGAGACCGCGGGCGCGCATCAACGAGCCCTCGTCCAGTGTCGTCTCGACAAAGAGAGGACGCACGCCCGAAAGCCCCGGAGCACCCAGCTTGCGCCCGACGACCTTGGCCGCGACGACTTTGCCCGCCGCGTCGAAACGAACCTCGACGCGCACCGTTCCAGTCACTTCAAGGCGTTGCGCGACGCGAGGGTATTCGCCGTCTTCGATTTTCGCCGGAACCCAATCATTGCTCTGTCGCCACCGGTACCCGGCAGCGTCTTCGGCGCGCTCGATCAGCGCGTGACGGAACGCCGACCACAGCACCGCGGGCTCGGCTGCCCGCTCCTCGCGTGCATTCGCCAAGGCCCATTGCAGTGCCGCGCAACGGAAGTTGCGGGCCGGTGGGGCCTTCGCCTCGCTGCCGGCCAGCGGCCGGGGTTCCTCGACCAGGAGCTTCTGGGCCACCGCGGGCACCATCGCATGCGGCGGCCTCGCGCCGGGTGGGTCGGCGCGCAAACGGTCGACCAAGACCTGGCCGTAGGCGTCGAGGTCGAAAGCTGGCCGCCCCGGCACCGCGGGCCGGGTCGCGCCCCAGCGCTCGAGCAATGTGCGTTCATGGGCCAGGGCCGCAGCCCGTTCCGACTCCGGCAGACGCTCGATCCACAACAGCGCCTCGCCCCAGAAGTGGGCATTCCAGAAGTATCGGCAGACCCCGGGCTGGGACACAACACGCAGGCGCCAGGCGTCATGTTCGGGACTGGCAGCATCCATCAGGGCCAGCGCCTGTTCGTTTTGCATTCGCAGGTACAAGGCCGCCCTGAGGGGACCGGCTCTTGAGTTGGCCGCGATGGTCGCGTCCGCGGTGATGCGTGCGTATTCGTCGTGGACCCAGCGATGCAGCACCGGCCGAATGCGCTCAAGATGCTGCCTGGCCATGGCTTCGCCGGCTTCGCGCAGCCCGGGCGACAGTGGCCAGCCCTGCTGCAGCTGGTAGCGCGACTTCATCCAATCGTGAGCCCAGGAAACGGCGCTCTCCGTTTCCGGGCTGGCACGGCCCGTGCCCGAGACACCAAAGAAGGCGAGGGCCAGCACGGCTCCCGCACGCCACCACGATCTCCGCTTCATCGTGCTCCCCCTGTCCGGGTGTTGTGGATCGCCCGGATTCTGCCGCGCTGCTGGGCGATGATCGCGGGTTCCGCTGCCCGCCGACTGCCGCCCTTGAGCCTGCCCGACCCTGCTGCCACGACCCTGAACCGCGCCCAGATGGAAGCGGTGCACCACCTGGGCGGGCCTTGCCTGGTGCTCGCCGGTGCCGGGTCGGGCAAGACGCGCGTCATCGTGCACAAGATCGCGCGGCTGCTGCAGCACGGGCTGGCGCCGGCGCGCATCGCGGCGATCACGTTCACCAACAAGGCCGCGGCCGAGATGCGCGAGCGTTCGCGCACGGTCTGCGGGCCGCGCGCGGCCAAGGCGCTGGTCGTCAGCACCTTCCACTCGCTGGGCGTGCGCATGCTGCGCGAGGATGGCGAGCGCATCGGCCTGAAGCCGAACTTCAGCATCCTCGACAGCGACGACGTGCTCGGCGTGCTGCGTGAGGTCGGAGGCCACAGCGACAACGCCGCGGCGCGGCGCAGCCAGTGGGCGATCAGCCTCTGGAAGAACCAGGGGCTGGATGCCGATGCCGCCGAACGCGCTGCAGGCGACGACGAAGGGCGCGTCGCCGCGCGGGTGATGCGCCTGTACCACGAGCGCCTGGCGGCCTTCCAGGCGGTGGACTTCGACGACCTGCTGGTGCTGCCGCTGAAGCTGTTGCAGCGCGACGCCGAGTCGCGCGCCAAGTGGCAGGCGCAGTTCGAGCACGTGCTGGTCGACGAGGTGCAGGACACCAACGCCGTGCAGTACGCCTTGCTGAAGGAACTGGTCGGCCGGCACCGCCGCTTCACGGCCGTGGGCGACGACGACCAGAGCATCTACGGCTGGCGCGGCGCGACGCTGGACAACCTCAAGCAGCTGCCGGCGGACTTCCCGGAGCTGAAGGTCATCGCGCTGGAGCAGAACTACCGCTCGACCGGCCACATCCTGCGCGCGGCCAATGCGGTGATCGCGCACAACCCCAAGCTGTTCGAGAAGAAGCTCTGGAGCGAACTCGGCGAGGGCGAGCCCGTGCGCGTGCTTGAGGCCGACAGCGAGGAGCACGAGGCCGAACGTGCGGTCGCGCGCGTGCAGGCACTGCGCGGAAACGCCGGCGCGAGCTTCAAGGACGTGGCCGTCCTGTACCGCGCCAACCACCAGTCGCGCGTGCTCGAGCAGAAGCTGCGTGCGGCACAGATCCCGTACAAGGTGTCGGGTGGCACCAGCTTCTTCGACCGCACCGAGATCCGCGACCTCTGCGCCTGGCTGCGCCTGCTGGTCAACGCCGACGACGATCCGGCCTTCATGCGCGCCATCGCCACGCCCAAGCGCGGCATCGGCGCGACGACGCTGGCGACACTCGGCGAGTTCGCGTCCAAGGGCCGGCTGAGCCTGTTCGACGCCATCTTCGCGCCCAGCGTCGGTGCGGTGCTCAAGGGTCGCGCGCTCGACGGCCTGGAGCAGTTTGCACGCGAGGTCAACGAGCTCGAACACCGCGCCCGCACCACCACCGGCCGCGAGGATGCGCACGCGCTGCTGATGGGCTGGCTCAAGGACATCGCCTACGAGCAGCACCTCTACGACAGCGAAGACAGCGACAAGCTCGCCGCGGCGCGCTGGAAGAACGTGCTCGACTTCTGCGACTGGATCGCACGGCGCTGCGGCGGCGAGATCGAGCAGGACACCGCCACCTTCGAGACCGAGCGCCAGAGCGTCTGGCAGGTGGCGCAGACCATCAGCGTCATCATCAGCCTGGCCGAACGCGGCGAGGACACCGATGTCGTGACCCTGTCGACCCTGCACGCGGCCAAGGGCCTGGAGTGGCCGCACGTGATGCTGGTCGGCGTCAACGAGGGCGTGCTGCCGTTCAAGAGCGACGACGAGGCGATGACCGCCGAGCGCCTGGCCGAAGAACGGCGGCTGATGTACGTCGGCATCACACGCGCGCAGAAAACCCTGCTGGTCAGCACGCTCAAGCGGCGCAAGCGTGGGCGCGACGGTTTTGTCGCCGCGACGCCGAGCCGCTTCATCGCCGAGATGAAGCTCGAAGAGCAGGTGCCCAAGGAGAATCCGCTCGACCGCATCAAGCGCCTGAAGGCCGCCCTCGGCGCCTCCTCTGCGCCTTCCGCGCCTTCCGCGCCGGCCGAGTCGAGCCCCGGCGCGCCAAACACCGGAGACCACCGTGCCCATGTCTGACCGCAACCCCCACGCCGCCTTCGCGGCCTTGGCGCTGGCCGCCGCGTGCAGTGCAGCCGCTGCACCGGCGCAGGCACCGGTGCTCGACCTCGCCGGACGCGACCTGGCCACCAGCGCCTGCCAGGACTTCTACACCCACGTCAACGCCGGCTGGCTGGCGCGCACCGTGCTGCCCGAAGACCGCGGCCGCATCGGCAGCTTCGACGAGCTGCGCATCGCCAACAGCCGCCTGCTCGAAACGGCTCTGGCCGAGCTGCTGGCCGACCCGGCCCGCGCCACGTCGCCGGGGCTCAAGCTGCTTGCCAGCGCCTACCGCGCCGCGATGGACGAAGCCGGCATCGAACGCGCGGGCCTGGCCGCAGTGGCACCCTGGCTGGCGCGCATCGCGGCGCTGAAGAGCACGGCCGAGCTGCCGGCGCTGCTGGCGGACCTGGCCCGCCACCGCATCGCCGCGCCGCTGACGGCGTGGGTCAGCCCGGACACCGAAGACACGCGTCGCCATGAGCTTTATCTGGGCAACGAAGGCCTGGGCCTGCCCGACCGTGACGACTACTTCAAGACCGACACGACGACGCAGCGCGTGACGGCCGCCTACCGTGTGCACGCCGCGAACCTGCTGCGTGCCGCCGGTGCCGCGCACGACGAGGCCGCGATCGACGCACTGCTGGCCTTCGAACGACAGCTCGCCGACGCAACCCTGACGCGCGTGCAACGGCGCGACCCGCAGGCCACCAACAACCGCAGCGACCTGAAGGCGCTGGCAGAACGCGCCCCGGGCTTCGACTGGTCGGCCTACCTGGGCGCGGTTCTGCAAGGCACGAGCGCCAACACGCCGCCGGATCAGCGCCGCTTCGTGCTGTCGCAACCCGCGTTCGCGACCGCGATGGCCCGGCTGGTGCAGCAGGCACCGCTGGCGGACTGGCAGCGCTACCTGCGGGTGCGCCTGCTCGACGACCTGGCGCCGCAGTTGCCCAAGGCTCTGGCCGGCAGCCACTTCGCGTACCACGAGACCGCGGTGCGCGGCATCCGGCGGGCACCACCGCGGTCCGAGCAGGTCGTCTGGGAGCTGGGTGGGCGCACCGGCGGCGAGCCGCTGGGCCTGGCGATCGGCGAGCTCTACGTCAGCCGCGCGTTTTCGGCCACCGCCCAGGCCAAGGCCAGTGCGATGGTGGACGACGTCAAGGAAGCGATGCGCCAGCGAATCCGCGGCCTGGACTGGATGGCCCCGGCCACGCGCACCAAGGCGCTGGCCAAGCTCGACGCGATGGCTTTGCAGATCGGCGGCCCGTCGGAATGGCCACGCTACCCGGGGCTGGAGCTGAAGGCCGACGACTACGCCGGCAACCAGCTTCGCCTGTCGGCCTGGGACCAGGCCCGGCGCATCGCCGACCTCGACCGCCCGGTGGACCGAAACCGCTGGACCACGGCGCCGCACATCGTCAACGCCTTTGCCGGATCCCCGAACCGCATCGTCTTCCCGGCCGGCATCCTGCAGCCGCCGCTTTTCGATGAGCGTGCCGACGACGCGGTGAACTACGGCGCCATCGGCAGCGTCATCGGCCACGAGATCACGCACCACTTCGACGACCGCGGGCGCCAGTTCGACGCCGACGGCAACCTCAAGGACTGGTGGACCCCGGAGGACGCCGCCGCCTACCGCGCCCGCGCCGACCGTGTGGCCACCTTGTATGGCAGTTATCAGCCACTGCCCGGACAGTTCCTGAACGGCCGCCAGACGCTGGGCGAGAACATCTCCGACGTCGCCGGCATCCGCATCGCCTACGACGGCCTGCAGCTGCTGCTGGCGCGCCAGCGGGCGCAGGGCAAGCCGGTGGCGCCGATCGACGGCCTGTCGCCGGAGCAGCGGTTCTTCGTCGCCAACGCCGCGATCTGGCGCACCCGTTACCGCGACGAGGCGCTGATCAGCCAGATCCGCACCGGCCAGCACTCGCCGGGGCCGTTCCGCGTCCGCGGCCCGCTGTCCAACCTGCCCGCTTTCGGCCAGGCCTTCGGCTGCAAGCCCGGCGAGCCGATGATGGCCAGCGAGCCGATCGCGGTGTGGTGACGGCGTGCGGGATGGCGCGCGTCGATCGCTCAGCTCGGCAAGAAGTCCACCGGCCACGAGACCACGATCTCGGCAACGTCCTTGGCGCCGAAGTCGAAGCCCTGCACGCGGGCGCGCAGCTTGTTCTCCAGCTCCGGTGACTTCAGCTCGCTGGACAGCACGCGGCAGGCCAGCACCTCGCCGCTGGGGGCGATCTTGAGTTCGAGCACGACCTTGCCCTGCAAGGCCGGATCGTCGCGCAGCGCGCGCTGGTACAGCGCGTAGATCGCGCCCTTGTGGCGTTCGAAGACGAGCTTGATCTCCTCGATCGAGCGGCTCGCCTTGCCACTGCCGCCCTTGGCGACCGCGGTGTTGGCGGCCCCCGCACTGCCGCCGCCGACCCCGGTGCCGCCGGTTCGCCCGCCACCGCCGCCGCCCGGGCCGCCCCCACCACCGCCCGAGGCGACACCTTCGACCAGCGTGCTGCTGCGCCCGGCCAGGCCTCCGCCGCCGGTGTCGCGGCTGTAGGCGGCGGTGTTGATGCCGCCGCTGCCCGAGGGCCGGCCTCCGGCCGCGGTCAGCAGCGCACGCGCCGGCAGGCCCGGGTCGCTGCCCATGCCCACGCCGGGTCCCTGGCCGGTGCCGACGCCCGGCCCGGGGGGGATGTCCTTCTTCAGCTGCGCGGCCAGCGGCGCGCCGGCGGCCATCTGCGACAGCTCGGCCTTCATGGCGAGCAGGCCGACGCCCATGGCCTGGCGACGCGCGACTTCGATCGCGGCCTCGCCCGGGGGCTTGCCTTCGACCGGGTTGCGCGCCTCGGGCACGCGCGCGGCCTTGCGGTCCTCGGGCCGCGTGGCACGCGGCTCGGGCTTGGCGGCGGCCGTCGCTTGCGGCGGCGGCGGGGTCTCGGCCACCGGCTTGGGCGGTGGCGGAGGCGGCGGTTTCTGGCCTTCGAGCAGCAGCCGCGCCATCGGTGCCGGCAATGGCTCGATGCGGTCCAGCGACTTCTCAGGCCGCGGCAGGAAGGGCAGCGCCACGCCGAGCACCAGCATCAGGATGCCGATGCGGCGGGCGATGCGCCAGAAGCGCTGTTCGTCGGCGGCCGAGGTCGCCCAGGGCAGCACGCGGCTCGAGAACTCGCCGGCACGCTCGCGCCGGGCCCGGCCACCGAAGCCCTCACCCATGGAGATGCTGGCGGCCGTCATACGCCGTCCCGCTTGCTGAGGGCCAGCGACACATCGGCGTAGTTCGCCGCGGCGCAGCTGGCCATCACGCGCTTGAGCACCGCCCAGGGGATGCTGCGGTCACCCATGATCGTGATGGCCTGGGTCGGCGAGGCATCGGCCTTGATGGCCACGCGCTGGGACTGCACGTCGAGCGCGGCCTTCAGCGGCGCGAGCACGTCGCCCTCGGCGGCCATCGCGTCGCGCAGCGACATCACGAGCCGGCCGTCGACCAGGATGTCCTCGTTGGAGATGACCAGCACCAGTGTCGGCTTGGGGACCTCCTCGCTCTCGGCGACCGGCAGCTTCACCGCCTTGGGCGTGGTCAGCACCTCGACACCGCTGGCGCTGAACAGCAGGAAGAAGATCAGGATCGTGAACACGTCGATCAGCGACACCAGGTTCATGTCGACCATGTCGCCATGGCGCTTCTTGTGTTCGCTGCGACGTTGGCGGGGCGTCAGCATGGCGATCAGCTCCTGGCGCGCAGCGGCGCGTCGCCGACCGCGATCAGCGGGAACAGCTCGGCCCGCATCGGCTTACCCTCGTGCACGGTGACGGTGCTGCGCAGCTGCTCCATCACCTGCACGACGTGGTCGTAAGGCGTGTCGGGCTCGGACAGCACGGTCGCCTCGCGGGCCTGCGGCCAGCGCGCCTTGACCTGCACGAGCACGCCGTTCAGCTCCTTCAACGCCGCGGCATCGCCGCCCGTGGCCGTGCGCTGCACGGTCGCGAACAGGCCGCCGATGCGGTCGCCGACTTCAAAGCTGTTCTTGCGGATCACGACCTCGAGCTTCAGGTCTTCGGCCGCGAGCGGGCCTTCGGCGGTGCTGGGTGCGGGCAGCTTCAGCTCCATCACCGCCAGGCGCGAGAACACCGCGGTGGACAGCAAGAAGGGCACGAGCACGACGATCAGGTTGATGAACGCCGTGATCTCCAGATGCGCGGCGGTTCGCTTCAAGCGTCTGCGTTTCATGGCGCGGGTCGGTTCGGGTGGGCGGTCGACACGCCGATCAACGGGCGGTCGGCTGCTGACGCTCCGCCGCCAGGCGCTGCACCAGGTTCAGGAAGGTGATCTTGGCGGCTTCGAGGCTGTCGACGATCTCGCTCGCGCGGGCCTGCAGGAAGGCGTGTATCAGCAGGAAGGGGATCGCGACCATCAGCGCAAACGCGGTGTTGTTCATCGCGATCGAGATGCTGGCCGACAGCATCTCGGCCTTTTCGGCCGGGTTGACCGACGCCACCGCCGTGAAGCCCTTGATCAGCCCGATGATGGTGCCCAGCAGGCCGACCAGGGTGACGACGTTGGCGAAGGTGGCGATGTAGTGGGTGCGCTTCTCAAGGCGCGGCACGATCTCCATCATTCCTTCTTCCATCGCGGCGTCGATGTCCTCGCGCTTGCGGGCGCTGGGCAGCCGCTCGAGGCCGTTGGCGACGATGCGGCCGACCGCGGCCGGGCTGGCCGACGCGAGCTTGCCGACCTCGTCGAGCTTGCCCCCTTGCAGCAGCGGCAGCATGCGGTCCCACAGCTCGCGGTTCTCGCTGCGCGCGCGGCGCAGGAAGATCCAGCGCTCGATGGCGATCGCCAGGCCCAGGGTCATCAGGATCAGGCTGGGGTAGAGAAAGGGTCCGCAGTCCTGGAAGAACTTGATGACGGTTTGCAGCGTGTTCATGGCAGGCTTTCGATGGGCTTTCGGGCAGCGTTTGGTAGAGGTTCGGAATGGGGCGGAACGTGGACTCAGGGCCGCAGTGCAGCGGTGCCGCCGGCGGCCGGTGTGGCGAGTTGCCGGTGATATCCGATCTGGCGTTGCAGCACCGCGCGCTCGATGGGCAACAACGCGTCATCGATCACGCTGCGCTCGGGCCGCGCGATGGGCTGGCCGGGTGGCGGCTTCTTCCAGGGCACGATGTACAGCACCTTGGGCAGCTCGCGGCTGCCGGTGATCTGGGTGCGTTCGAGCTCGGCGCGGTCGGGCGACGCGGGTTCGGCAGCGGACGCGGCCCCAGCCACGGCCGCCACAGGAGCCGACGGCGCGGCGGCGGCAGGACGCGCGGTCCGCGTCTGTGCCAATGCACCGGTCGCGAACACCAGACAGGCCACACCGAGGGCGTGTGGGGTGAAGGGCAGCGACACCATCACTCCTTCTCCTTGCGCAACGCGAGCGGCGCGTCGGGTTTGCGGTTCTTCAGCTCCGCGACCCAGCGCTGGACCTGCGGCGCCTGCTCGGGCAGCAGGACCTGGGCCCGCTGGTAGTGCGTCAGTGCCGCGTCGCGGTCGCCGAGGTACAGGTCCAGCAGGATCGCCAGATTGAAGTGGCTGGCCGCGTGCTCGGGCTGCGCCGCCAGGCCTTGTTCATAGGCCTGGCGGGCCTGGGCGAACCGACCGGCCTGGCGCAGCGCGATGCCGAACTGGTTGCTGAAAGCCGCCTGCCGCGGGCTCAGTTGCACCGCGCGCTCGAGCGCCACGATGGCCTCGTCGAGGCGTCCGGCCTTGCGGTGCAGCAGGCCGAGGTTGGCGTGTGCGCCGGCCAACTCGGGTTGCTCGCGCAGCAGGGCCTTCCAGGCCGATGCGGCCTCGTCGGCACGGCCGGCACGTTGCAACGTCACGGCCGCAGCAAAGGCCTGCTGCACGGCCGCCGGCAACGGTGGCAATGGCGGCGCCGGCGGTGGCTGCTGGGGCTCGGCGCCGGGGCTGGCCTGCGCCGGTGCTGCGCGGGGTTCGGGCTCGGGCAAGGCCGCGACGATGCGGGCGATGTCCGGCGCCGATGCCGCGGGCGCGGGAGCCGAGACTGCCGCCACCGCGGCCGGCGGCGGCGCAGCCGGCTTGGCGAACATCGCGCAACCCGCGAACAGGCCCAGCATGCCCACCGCGAAAGCGACGATGCCGCGGCGCATCACCTGAGCGATGGCCTGCGCGATGGCCTGCGAGGGCGAATCAGCGCGCGACATCGATCACCTCCTCGACGATCTCGTTGCGCGCCCAGCGGCCGGGCTTCAGCCGCGCGAGCTCGGTCAGGCTCCTGCGCATCCACTCGTCGGCACCGGCCTGGCGGGCACGGGCGGCGTTGGCCTCGTGCAGGCCGATGGCCTGTTCCTCGAACGGGAAGGCCTGTTCCTCCAGCATCACGGTGTACTGCTCCAGGGCTGCACCCTTCAGCTGGCGCGGGCGCTCGCTCTTGATCAAGGCCTGGCCGAAGTCCTGCACCAGCGCCGCGGTGTGGAAGGTGGCCGCGCTGACCGCGCCACTGCTGCCCAGGTCGGCGGCTTGTCGGTACGCCGCCAGCACCTCGTCCAGTGCCGCCTTCTTGCGCTTGAACTGGCGTTGCAGCGGTTCGGACAGCGGGATGCGTCGGTAGCTGGCGGCCAGCGGTTCGGCCAGGCGGATGGTGGCCAGCGCCGCCAGATCGCGACTGACGCTGCTGCGCTCGGCCTCGGGCGCAGCAGCCTCGGCGCGACGCAGCGCCTGCAGCAGTTGCTGCTCACGCGGCGCATCGCCTTGCCGGGCGGCCAGATCGGCCAGTGCCCAGCGCACCTGGGTCGCGGTCGTCGCCGGCGTGCCGGGCTCGCGCAGGACACGCTCCCAGGCGCGCTGCGTCACCGCAGTCTGCGAACTCAGCAGCAGGCCGCGGCGGCTCAGGCCGTCGAGCGTGCGCTGGTGCAGCGTCGCGGCCTGGAACAACGCGGCCCGGCGCTGATCGGGGCCGTCGGGGCCGCTGGCTTCAGCGGCCAGGCGCTCGAACTCCTGCGCCGCGGGCAGCCAGCGCTCCTGCTGCAGCCAGGCATTGGCCAGCAGCGGTGTGACGCGCGCCACCAGGGGCGAGCCACGGTGACGCTCGCGGAAGGCCACCAGCGCCGTGGCCGCGCCCGGCCAGTCGCGCAAGGCGACGCGGGTGCTGGCGGCGTCGAAGGCCGCGGTCGCCAGCAGCGTGCTGTCCTGCGTCAGGCCGGCCAGGCGCTCGAAGTGCACCAGCGCGTCGTTCAGGCGGTTGGCGCGGCGGGCCTCGTCGCCCTGCTGGTAGACGGCAGCCGCGCGGCGTTCGCCCAAGGCGGTGGGACCCGCGGCAGCGGCAGCGCCGGCAGCACCCGCAGCACCCGCAACGGCGGTGACATTGACCGCCAGCGCCGCGGTGTAGGCGGCCTCGGCGTCGGCGTAGGCGCGGCCGTCGAACGCGGCCTGGGCGATGGTCGTCCAGGCGGTGCGCTGCTCGGCTGCGCTGGCACCACCGCGGGCCAGTGCCGCCTTGGCGGTGGTGGTGGCCGCAGTGGCGTCGCCCAGGCCCAGGCGCAGCTCGGCGGCACGGACCAGCACGCTGGCGGCGCGGCCGTCGCGCTCGAAGGTCTGGGCGAAGCGGTCCGCCTGCTCGGCGAAACGGCGCTGGCCGGCGGCGTCGCCAGCCGGTGCGAGCAGCAGCGCGGCGTAGCCGGCATCGGCACTGCGGGCATGGCTGGGGTAGCGGTAGGCGACCTGCTCGAACGCGACCGCCGCCTCGGCCGCCGCGCCGGCGTCCTGCAGCAGCTCGGCCAGCAGGAAGTGCTGACCCGGGGTGGCCGCATCCTGCGGGTACGACGCGATGAACTCGCCGTACCAGCGCCGTGCCTGGGCGACATCGTCGGCTGCGGCGGCGGCCTTCGGCCCCCCCGCGGTCTGCTGCGCCGTGGCGTGGTGGTGGCGGGCCAGCGTCAGCAGGTGCGCCTTGACCAGCGGCTGGGCCTGGGTCCAGACCTCCGGGTGCGGCTGGCGCAGTGCGCTGCCGGCGCCGTAGCGGGCCACGAAGTCGCGCTTGGCCGCCAGCGCCGGGGTCTGGAAGCCCGCCGCCTCGAGCACCGCGATGCTCTGCGACAGCATCGCCGGCGCTTGCGGGTGCAGCGGCTGCGCGGCGGCAAAGGCGGTCAAGGTGTCGGTCGCGTCCTTGACACGCTCCTGGCGCAGGTACAAGGCCGCAAGCTCCTGGTGCAGGCGGTGTTCGTAGCCGCGGCGCATCGGCGTCGTCACCAGAGGCGCGATGCTGTTCGTGCCCTGCAGCCCGGCCAGGGTGATGCCGACGATGCGCAGCGTGTCGGCCAGCAACTCGCGCTCGGCACGCGACAAGGGGTCGGCCGCGGCACTGGCCGGTGCCGGCAGCGCGGCGGCCACCGGGTCCTGGCTCGGGTCGCGGCCGGCCTCGGGCGCGCTGCCGATCAGCCGGTCGAGTACGGTCATGAAGGGCTGCAGGCCTTCTTCGCTGCGGTTGCTCTTGTAGAGCGACCAGCCCTGCATGTAGAGCGCCCGTTCGCGCAGGGGCGACGGCTCGCGGGTCGGCTGCGTCGCGGTGGTTGCCAGCACCGCGGCGTAAGCACGTTCGGCCTGCGCCCAGCGGCTGCTGGAGAACAGGATCTCGCCACGGCGGAACTGCGCCTCTTCGGCATGCACGCTGCCGGGGTGCTGCTGGACCAGGCGGGTCAGCGTGGCCAGCGGCACGTCCAGGGCATTGGCCGGCGCACCGGGCAGCGACGCCGCCTGCTCCTGGGCCCGCGCCAGCTGGTACAACACGGTGTCTTCACCTGGCGCGCCAGGGAACAGGCGCAGCCGCTCCTCGTAGCGCGCGGCGGCGGCGCGGTAGTCGGGTTCGTCGGCTGCAGGCCCGGCGGCGGCTGCGACCACGGCAGGGCTGGGGCTGGGTGACGCGGCCGGGGCGGCGGCCACCGTCGGCGCCTCGGCCGCCTTGCGATCGGCCTGCAGCATGCCCAGGTCGCCCAGGCGGCGCAGCGCCTCGGCGCGGCGTGCAGCTTCTGCCGGGGTGGCCGGTGCGGCCTTCAGGTAGGACTGCCAGGCGGCGATGGCGGCGGCCTCGCTGGCCGGCGTGACCGGCAGTCGCGTGTCGGGCAGCACCGTCGAGCCATGCTGGCCCAGCGAGGCCAGCGTCGGCGCGGTGTCGGTGGCCTCGGCCCGCTTGAGCTCGCTGCTGCGAAACAGGCCGCAGCCGGGCAGCGCCGCCACCGTGGCGGCCAGGACCAGAAGAGCCGGCGTGCGCCGCGCAGCAAAGGGCCGACGGGTCACCGCAAGCTCCCCGCAGGGCTGCCGGCCGCCTGCGCCTGCTGCGCCTGGTCGAGCAGCTGGGCGCTGGCAAACCGGGCTTGCAGCGCCCAGCCACCGAGCTTGTCCTGGAGCTGCGCGATCTCGGCGCCGAGTGCCGTCTGCAGCACCGCCTGCTGCTCGCTGGCCAGCGCGACCAGCCTCGGTTGAAGGCCGTCGATGCGGGTTTGCAGCGCGGCAATGCGCGCGGCCAGCGCGGCCAGCCGCCGGGGCTCGTCGACCTGGGCCGCCGCCAGAGACGCGTCGCGACGCTCGGCCTCGACGAGCTGGCGCTCGCCGTCGCGCAGCGCCTTCGTGGCCTGCCAGGCGCGATCGGCATGGCCCTGCGCCAGCGCAAAGGTCCACGCGCCTTCGGCTCGGCGCAGCCGCTCGGTGAGTTCGTCCCGCGCCGCGGCGTCCAGCGGCAGTTCGGCCGCGGCCAGCGTGCGGCGTGACCGTTCGATGCGCTCGCCATAGGCACGCAGCGGCGCGTCGGCGAGCATGGCCCAGTCGCCTTCGGCCTGGGCGCGGTCGAGTTCAACCTTCAGCGCGGCGAGCCGTTCGCGCAGCGGTGCCGGCGAGCGCGCTGCGGCGGCCTCGCGCGTGGGCGACAGCTTGCGCTCGAAGGCGCCGCGCCGCTCGTCGAGCATGGTCACGTAGATCTGGAGTTGGGCTTTTGCATCGACCAGGCGGCCATCGAAGTGGCGCAGGTCGCGCAGGTGGCGCCAGCCGGCCTGGAAGGCGTGTTCGGCGATCAGCGGCGCCAGCTGCGCGGCGTACGGCGGCGGCGACGCGGGCAATGCACTCGCGCTGGCCCAGGCGTGCAGCGCGGGCGCGGCGTTGGCCGCCAGCAGCGCCTGAATGAAGCTGCCGTCGGCCACCGCCTTGGCGGCGCTGGCCAGTGCGCCCTGCTCGCGGTCGTAGTGCGCGATGGCCTGCTCGTAGGCGGACAGCGCCTGGGTCGGCGCGCCCAGGTCGGCCAGTGCGTGCGGCAGCGCGATGTGGGCCTCGAGCACGGCACCGTCGCCGACGGCCGGCGAGCCCGCCGGCGACAGCAGCGTGCGCCAGGCCACCAGCGCCTGGCGCGGCCGGCCGGCGACCGTCTGCGCCCAGCCCAGGGCCAGCAGCGCGCGCCCGGCCTCGGGCCCCTGCAGCCGGATTCGGTTCAGCGCCAGCTCCGCCGCAGTGCCCTCGCCGGCCCGCAGCGCAACGAGGCCAAGCGCCAGGTTGGCGCGGTCGCGCAGGGCCTTCTCTTCGTCGTTGCGCGCCGGGCCGTGCAGCCCCACCAGCTGCAGCCAGCGGATCGCGCCTTCGCGGTCACCTTGGCGCAGCAGCGCGACGCCGAGGTTGAAGCGCGCCGTCAGCGTCGCTTCGGTCGGAGCGCCGGGCGGCAAGGTGTTCAGGATCGCGGCCGAACCGGTGGCGTCGCCCTGCAGGAGCCGCAATTGCGCGCCGAGCAGCACCCGTTCGATCTGCAGCGGCTTGGCCAGCTCGCGGCTGCCGATGCGCGCGAGCGCGGCTTCGGCCGCCGCCGTCTCGCCGCGCTCGTGACGCACCCGCGCGAGGTGGTACCAGGCGCGGTCGTGCACCGCCTGAAGGGCCGGATCGGCGAGCACACGCTCGAAGACCGCGGCCGCGTCGTCGTGCTGGCCCCAGGCCAGCAGCACGCCGCCCCGCAGCAGCTCGGCCTCGGCGGCGTGCGGCGCCAGGCGGGCGAAGTTCTGCGACACGCCGATCGCCATCAGCGTGTCCAGCGTGCGTTCCTGGTGGTGCTGGAACAGCACCTCGCCCCAGTGCGGCGCGCGCACTTCCACCGCCGGCAGCGTCTGCGCGCCGGCCAGGCTCGCCAGCGACCCCATGGCCGCGACGATGAACCCGCGAGAACAGCGCCAGATGCGCATCACTGCCAAACCTTGACCTCGAACTCGGGCTGCAGCTTGGCCTGCACGTCGCGGATGCGCAGCTCGATGTAGCGCGGCTCGCTGCCCTTGTCGAACTTGACCGTGGTGCCGCGCTTGTAGTCGCGCTCGTGCGGGCCGCGGCCGGTGAAGAACGCATCGATCCGGTGCTCGCCGCTCTTCACGTTGGCCAGCACCAGGCGCTGCACGCCACCGCGGTGCAGGGCCTGAACCTCGAGCGGTGAGTACAGATGCTGGGCGACGACCTTGTCGTCGAGCACGACCCGCACCGACTCCAGCTCGAACAGCCGGCCGACGTCCATCGACACGAAGATCGCGACCTGGGTGCCGGCCGGGAACAGCAGCTCCTCTTCGAGGATCAGCAGGTCGCGGTTGAGCTGGATCAGATCGGCCTTGAGCTGCTGGATGCGGGTTTCCAGCGGCGCTGGGGGTGGGGGCGGCGTTGCGGGTGCGGCAGCGCTCGCAACGCTCGCGGCACTCGCCACGCTCGCCGCGACTTCCGGCGCGGAGGCCGCGCTTGCAGGAGCAGACGCGGCGGCAGCGGCAGGGGCCGCGGGCGCCACGGGCTTGTCCTGCGCACCGGCCGGCAAGGCCCAGAGCGCCAGCAGCAGCGGCAGCAGCATCGCCACCGCGAGGGCAACGCCCAGCAGCCGGCTCAGCCAGTGGGTTCGGCGGCGACCGCTTTCGGGCGGCTCGCCGATCGTGGTGTCGAACGAGGTGTCGAGCAGGCCATGCATGGCAAGGTCCTCGGGGTGCGAAATCTAGAAGCGGCCGGCCAGCACCACTTGCATGACGTTGGCGTCGTACGCGTAGGGTCGCTGGTTGCGCAGGTCGATGAACTCGGGGAAGCGGAAACGCTTGCGCTCGAACACGCCGGTGACCTGCACGCCGTAGCGCTCGGCCCAGGCGGCGGCCGGCTTCCAGGTCAGCTTGGCGCCCAGGCCCAGCGAGTTGAAGGCCGACAACTGCCGGTTGCGTGTCACGAAGACGGTGTCGACCTGGGCGTTGTCGGCGTAGAACAGCGCCGCCGTCTGCTTGTGGCTGCGCAGCGAGACGTCGAGCAGCCACTGCGGGCCGAACTTTCGCGTGCCGGCGATCTCGATCGTGCGGCCGCGAACATCCCACGTGTCCCAGTAGGCGCGCGCCTCGATCCGCAGCGCGGTGTCGGGCAGCACCTCGGCCAGGCTGCGCAGCTTGACGGCCCGGCCGGTGCGCGTGCGTGGCAGCCGTTCGGGCACGAAGGCGCCGAACACGCGCGCCGCGCGATACGGACTGCCGAGGTAGCCGTCTTCGGAGATCGCCTCGGCGTTCAGGCTCATCAGCCAGCGCGGCGACAGGATCTGGGTCACGCCGGCGCGGTACTGCCAGCGCCGCACGTCGTCGAAGAACACCTCGCGGCGGTCGGTCCGTCCGACCCGGTCGCTGCCGCGCGTGAAGCCGAGCGAGAGCGTCGTCATGCCACCGAAGACATCGGCCGCGACATCGGCATTGACGGCGTTGGCCTCGTAGTCGGGCTCGCGGCTGGTCGAGCCCGACAGCGTCAGCACGCTGTTGCCGACCAGCCAGTCGGCGCCGAAATCCCAGGCGGTGCGCTTCTCCTTGAACGGACTGGCCGTGGTGACGACGTCGATCGAGGCATTGCTGACCGCGTCGATGTAGTAGCCCGCCGACAGCGACACCCGCTCGCCGAGCTTCTTGCGCACCAGGAAAGCCGGGCCGTCGGCCTTGACCCCGCCGCCGTCGTAGACGTGGAACATCGCCTCGGCCTTGTCGTCGGGCAGCACCGCGGCCGGGGCGACAGTTGCCGCGCCAGCGGCCGCCAATCCGCTGAACAGCCCCCTCACCCCTGCCCTCTCCCGCCAGCGGGAGAGGGAGTTCGACAGCCAGCGCCACAGTCCCACGGCCCCCTCTCCTGCCAATTCTGGGGAAAGCTCTCCGGCCCCCTCTCCCGCAGGGCGGGAGAGGGCTGGGGTGAGGGTGGGAGAAGTCCCGGCTTCAGTTGCAGCCACAGCCGCCCCCTTGCACGCCCACCGCGCCGCGGGCGCCCTCGCGCACCGAATGGATGTGCTCGCGGTGGCGGTCGGCCAGGCTGGCGCGCGACCACTGCATCACCGGGTCGGTGAGCCGCTCCCGCTCGTAGGGCTTGACCCAGGGCTCGATGGGCTTGATCGCGCAGCCGCTGCCGAGCAGCGCCAGCACGAGCGCCAACGAGGTGCCGACGAAGCCGCGTTCTGGTCGCATCGCGCTCACTCCTTGACCAGCTCGCGGAGCTGGGCTTCGTAGGTCTTCTCCAGGCCGTCGCGGTAGCCGAGGTGGATGTGGCGGACACGGCCGTCGCGGTCCAGCAGCACGGTCGAGGGCATGGCGTCCAGGTCCCAGGCCCGGCTCACGGTCTTGGCGGTGTCGAACAGCGTGGCAAAGCGCAGGTCGAGCTTCTTGGCCATCGCCGCGGCGGCCTTGGCGTCGTTGTCCACCGAAACGCCCAGCAGCAGCACGCCGGCGCTGCGGTACTTGTCGTGCAGCCGGTTCAGGTGCGGCAACTCGATCAGGCACGGGCCGCACCAGGTGGCCCAGAAGTTCACGAGCACGACCTGGCCGCGCTGCTCGGCCAGGCGCAGGTTGCCCCCCAGGCTGCTGGGCAGCGTGAAGTCCGGCGGCAGCGCCTTGGGCTTGACGCTTGTGGCGTGGGCCACGCCGGCAAACCAGGGCGCCACCAGGCTGGCGGTGAGGCCAGCGGCGACGGTGCCGGCAAAGGTGCGGCGGGCCGGGTCGAGATCGGGCGTCGACATCATGGCGGCAGGGTCAGAAGAAGACGCTGGCGGTCAGGCTCAGCTCGGGATTGCGGGTGGTCTCGCGCCGACCCAGCAGGTCGAGCGCGAAGTGGTGCTGGCGAACGTCGGCGCTGATCGCAAAGCGATTCCAGACGAAGACGCGGTAGCCGAAGCCGTAGTGCACGGTCTGCTTGCGCTGGTCGGCGAACTTGGTCGTGCCGATTCCGCCCAGGAGATACAGCGCTGCCGGCATCGCGCGCTTGCCGCCGAGGAACACCTCGCCGGGCAGGATGTTCCAGCCGGCCGCGACGTTGGCGTAGTCCAGTTTCTGCTCCGGTTTGGCGAACAGGCCGCCCGGCAGCACGCGGCGGAAGTTTTCGTCGCTGACGGTGGTCTGGCCGACCGTCGCGAGCACGAAGAAGTCTTCGGTGATGTGGTAGCCCAGCTTGAAGCCGGAAACGTTGCCATTGCCAAAGTTCTGTGTCGAATAGCTACCGGCAAAGGCCGAGACCTCGAAGTCGCGGCTCGGGAACCGCGGCAGCTTGACCTCGCGCCGCACGACCCGCGGTTCGATGGGCTGGGGCGAGGCGGCGGCGGGTACTGGCGAAGACGCCGCCGTCTGGCCGTGAGCCGAAACGGTCGCCATCAGGGCGAGGGCAGCGAACAGGCGGATCGATGACATGGAGGTGTTCGAGGAGGATCAGAACGAAAACGCCAGGCCGGCGGTGAGCGCCCGGTACTCGGGGCTGCGGTCGTCGGCCACGAAGGCGGTGTACAGGGTCCAGTCGGCGCGCACGATCAGGCGGGGGCCGGCGCGCCAGCGCAGGCCGATGCTGGCGCTGGCGAGCCGCGCGTCGGTGAACTTCGCGCCGACGAGGCTCGTGTTCGGGAAGTTGCGGAACTGCCCGAGGCCGACACTGGCAAAGGGCGACCACGCCGCCTGGCCCCAGGGCTCGGCGACCAGCGAGGCGTGCCAGAAATCGGTCCCCGAGAACACGCCCTGGACCTGACCGGTGGCGAGTTCGACACCGAAGATCTCGCTCGCGCGCACATGGGCCCAGAGCTTGAGCATGCTCTCGCCGTCGAAACGTCCCCAGCTGCCCCCCATCTCGACACGACGGGCGAGCAGGCCGTCGACCATCAGATCACGCAACGAAGTGGCACCCCCGGCCAGCGTGCGTTCGATCTGCGCCCGCGGCACCCAGCCGCGAGCACCTTCCTGCGTGCGGACCAGGAACCAGTCCGTGCGCCGCATCTCGATGGCAATCCAACGCCCGCGTTCGACGACAAAGAACACCGGGAAGCCACGCCCCGGGCCGCTGTGCAGTTCCAGGAAGGGGTCCTCGACGGTCAGGTGGCCGTCCGGCACCGGGCGGTCCACGCCCGGCGTGGCCGGCAGGATCTGCGCCTGGCTGGGCAGGGCCAGCAGCAGCAACAGCAACGCCGCCACGCCACCGTGTGCTGGCGCCATGCGGGCTGTCGCCGTCGTGCCTGTCCTCTGTGTCCCTCGCGTCATGCGCGCCCTCGTGGTGTTGTCTTGTGGCCCACTCATGCGGGCGATAGAGCCGTCACGGCCCGCTCATGCGGGCCCTGGGTCGGGGTCATTGGGTGTTGCAAGCCCCCGTGTTCAGATCTGCCGGTGTGAACAAGGCCGCTGCGGCGGGGCTGAACTCGTCCTGGCCCTGCGGCATCGGCCGTTCGATCCAGTATCGGATCAGCCGGGCCGCGGGATCGTCAGGCGACTCGAAGATCAGGCCGCCGCCGTGAAGCACGTTGCGCACCAGGGGCTTGTTCAGCAGCCGGCTCTGCAGCGGCTGGCCGATGGCCACCTCGCCGGCCGACGAGAAGTAGTTGCGGTACATCTCGGTGTTGCGGATCTGCGCCGGGGTCAGCGTCAGATCGGCCGGCAGCGCGCTGCCCACCAGGCGCAGGGCACCGCCGGTGCCGCTCGCGTTGTCGTGGCACCCCGCACTGGCGCAGGTGTTGATCGACGGAACGCCGTTGATCACGACCCGCAGCGGCGTGTTCAGCACCGGCTGGATGCAGCGCTGGAAGTAGACGAACGACAGCCGGCCGGCGTTGTTGTCCGCCACCGGCGGGTTGGCGACCTGCGGCGGGTTGTCCAGCGCGCTGTCACCACCGCCGCAGGCCGACAGGCCAAGGGCCAGGGCCAGGGCCAGCAGCGCAGGCCACAGCGCGGAAGGGATCGAAGATCGTCGTGGCATCGTCAGTTGTTGCTGCAGCCGCGCGCGATCCACTGCGAGATGCGGCGGTAGGCGTCACCGGTCGCCGGCAGCAGGGCTTCGGTCTGCGTCAGGGCCCCATTGGGGTGCGGAATGGTCGAGGGCCGCGCAAGCAGCGGGTTGCGTTCAGGGCGGCAAGTGTCGCTGACCATCGACAGCGTCGCACCGTAGTCGCCCTCGGGACTGCCGGTGAGCACGAAGCGATTGCGCTGGAACCCGGCACCCGGGGTGTGACAGTTGACGCACAGCGCACGCAGCGTCGGCTGCACCTCGGCCTCGAAGCTGGTCTGCGACAGCGCGGTCACCGTGCGCAGGTTGCCGGCAGCGGTGAACGGGTCGTTGACGTACTGGCCGCCCAGATCCATCCATTCCGACACCAGGCGCTTCTCCGCCTTGTTCAGCAGCATCGAGTGGTCGGGCACCGAAACCAGCGTCGGCGTCGAGGCCGGTGGCGCCGGATACGCGACGCGGCTGTCGGCGCCGGCGAGCAGGCTCTGGCCGAACAGGATCTCGCCGAGCCGGCTCTTGCGCGTCTGGCCGGCGGTGCTCATGGCGCCCGAACTGGTGTTGACCAGGGCCGGGCCGCGGATGACTTCCGGCACGCCGTTGACGACCCGGATGCGAGGCTGGCCCGTGGCCGCGTCGAGTTGCGGCTCGCCCATCAGCAGCTCTTCGTAGCTGACGATGCGACCGGTGCCCGAGACCGTGCCCAGCAGGTTGGTGCGCGCCGTCTCGCCGTGGCAGGCGACGCAGGTGTGGCTGCCGCCAGGTCCGCGCACCTTTTCCCAGATCGGCTGGATGTGGTCCGGGTAGTTGACGTAGCCGCGCTGCGGCACGGGCGTCGTCAGGTCGTCGGCCGGGTCGACGTTGCCGGCGTAGCGCAACGCGAGGGTCGGCCGGGCCTGCACGCCGGCCCGGGTGGTGTCGGCCCACACGTCGCTGAACACCGGGCTGGCGGCCAGCAGCAGCGCCGCCGGGTCGAGCCGGGTGCGCAGGCTGGCGAGCGTCTCGCCGCTCTGGTGCTGCGAGGCCATCGACGGCATCAGCGCCGCGGGCATGGTGTTGACGACCGAACCGGCATTCAGCGCCGCACCGCGACGCGGGCTGTGGCAGCCATCACAGGTGCGACGCTCGCCGGGGCGGACCTGGATCCAGTTGGTGTGGGTCTGGAACGCGCGGCCCTGTTCGTCGACCACGGACAGCGCCAGCGGAATGTCGGCCGGCACCTCGAGCTTGAACGAACCGTCGGGTTCGATCGGCGCATAACCGATGATCTGCTGCTGCTCGAAATCGGTCTCGCCGATGGCGCCACGGGTGCCGGTCATGCCGGAGGGCGGCCCGACGGCGCGGATGGCCCGCACGAAGCGCACCGGCGCGCAGCCATAGGCCGGGTCGGCCGGGTCCTTCATGCGCACCAGATCGGCGACCTGGCTGCGCGTCTCGGTCGGGTCGGCGTTGGCGACCGCCCGCATCGCGATGGCGCGGTCACAGCCGGCGCGGCGGTCGGCCGCGACGAGCATGTTCTCGGACATCCGGTTCAGGCCGTCGGTGTCGTAGACGCTGCGGACCTCGATCAGCGCCATGCCGCGCGCGGCCAGCGCATCGTCCACCGTCGTCGGCTGGGCGGCGCTGGGCTCGGTGCGCGGTTGCAGCGCGATCGGGTCGACGTACATGAAGCCCGGTGGCGGCGCCGCGACCAGGGTCCAGGTCTGGGGGCCGGGGTCGAACATCCACACCGCGTAGGCCGCCGGCGCGTTGTCCTGGATCGGATCGGCAGCACGGTCGGCCATCGAGCGGTTGGCGGTCTGAACGCGCGCGATCTCGTCGGTGGTGAGGTTGGCGCAGGCGGTGACGACGCCGTTGCGGGTCACCTCGCAGGGGCGGTACGACAGCAGGATGCGATCCGTGCCGTCCCACAGCGGGAACGGCGTCGTCACGCGGCCGAAGGTCGACAGCCCGCGACCGTCGGACAGTTGCCGGTCGGTGCCCTGGCGCTGGCCGCCGGCGGCAGGCACGTTGCGCGAGGCCGGGGTGTTGAACTCGCTGTAGTTCGCGGCGTCGATGAACTCCAGCGAGCCGCCTTCCTGGGTGCCCGACAGCGACATCAGCGTGCTGGCCAGGAAGCCCTTGTACTTGCCACGCGGGTCCATCTCGCGCGGGTGCAGGTAGCTGTTGCCCGGGCTGTGTGCGCCGTAGAGCACGAACATGTCGGTGCCGTCGGGCTTGGCCTTGAAGATCGCGAAGCGGTTGCGGTCGCCGACGTGCTCCCAGCGCGAGAACAGGATGTCGCCGTTGGCGCGCACGACCGGGTTGCGCTCATGGCTCATGTTGAAGCTGATCTGCTTCAGGTCGCCGCCCGTGGCGTTGATGGTGTGCAGGTTCAGCACCCGCTCGCGTTCGTACTCGTCCAGCGTGTGGTACGCGCGACCGAAGCGGGTGTCGGTGCTGCTGAAGTGCTGTCGGTTGCTCGCGAAGACCACGCCCCGGTTGGCCGGCAGGTAGGCCGGGTCGACGTCATCGTGCTGGTTGCTTGCCGTGAGACGGCGGAACGTGCCCTGGATCAGCGCGTCGCCTTCGAGCGCGCGCATTTCGTACTCCCAGAGGTTCCAGCGACCCGTGCAGGCCCGCGCGCCCGTGGCCGTGCCGTCCACGGTGGCGGTGTTGCTCGCCGGGCAGCGCATCGCGAAGACGACCTTCCTGCCGTCCGGGCTGGCCTCGGGGTCGGACACATCGCCGACGCCCTGCGTGAAGCGCGCCGTCAGGTTGTGCTCGCGGGCGCTGGGGCTGCTCTTCTCGCGCAGCAGCAGGTCGCCGCCCGGTGCGGTGGGCGTGCCGTCGGTGGGGTTCATGCCCAGCGTGGTGGCGCGCTTGGCATAGACGATGGGCACGTCGCCCTGCACGACGACCGTGTCGCGCGTATCGCCATCTCCGCTGCCGCCCAGGCAGCCGGCGATGGTGGCCGCCACGGCCAGGCCGCCCAGCGCGGCGATCAGCGTGCGATTCAAACCTGAGGTCATGGACATGCCGGAGACTTTCTGGGGTTCGTTCTGGGACACGGTGCCGGCTCAGGCCACCGCGGCGGCAGGTCGCGAGACCAGCGGTGAGCTCGATTCGGGAAGGGCGACCGCTGGCCGCAGCGCCTGCGCCAGGCCCCGCGAGTAATGCAGCCTGCCAGCCGCGTCGACCAGCACGGCGTCGAGTCCAGGCGCGTTGTGCGCCAGCAGCGGCATGCCGCGCTGTGGCCCGAGCACGAACAGCGCCTTGCTCCAGGCCTCGGTGGCGAGGCCGGCGTGGGCCGACGCATCGGCGATCGTCGTCACGCTGCGCGCGCCGATGGCGGCACTGCCGGTTGCGGGGTCCAGCAGGTGGTGGTGGCGCACGCCGTCCTTGACGAAGGCACGCTCGTAGTCGCCCGAGGTCGACACCGCGCAGTCCACCAACGGCAGCACGGCAATGGGTTCGGCGGTCGCGGCGGTTGCGGCCGCGCCCTCGACCCTGGGGTCGCGCACGGCAACGCTCCAGGGCCGTCCTCGGCGGTCGCCGATGACGCGGCTGTCGCCCCCTGCGGACAACCAGGCGTGCTGCACGCCGTGACGCTGCAGGGCAGCCGCGGCGCAGTCCACCGCATGACCCTTGGCAAAACCGCCGAGGTCGATGCGCATGCCCGGGCGGCCAAAACGCAAGGTGCCGCGCACCGGGTCGAGATGCAATTCGCGCCAGCCGATGGATTCGCGGGCACGGCGCAGCGTCACCATGTCGGGTGCGATGCCGGCCCGGTAGTCGTAGTGCTGACCGGCAGCGGCATAGCTGATGTCGAAGGCGCCGTCCGTGGCGGCTGAAAACGCCAGCGCCTGGGCCAGCAGGCCGCAGACCTCTTCGCTCAGCGCGACCGCGTGGCTGCCGGCCTCGCGGTTGATGCGCGACAGCTCGCTGGTGGCCTTGTGCGGCGACAGCAACTCGTCGATGCGCCGCATCTCGGCCATCGTCAGCGCCCAGGCGGCGTCGGCCTGGGCGATGTCGTGCGCGGTGCGGGAGGGCAGCGCGCTCCACCACTTCAGCACGATCGCGGTGCCCATGCACACGCCTTCGCGTTCGAGCCAGCCGCCGACGCAGGGAGGCGCCTTGGCCGATCCGAACAACGGCAGGCGGCGCTGGGCCGGATCTCGTGGACGGGAAAAGAACATGGCGGGGCGAGGAGCGGATTCGTTCTTGGGGCTGAGCGGCAGGCCCTGGGGCACACGACCTTTCAGCATCTGGGAACCGACGGTAGCCGGCTCGGTGAACTGTCGCAGTGAGCCTTGGTGCCCGTCTGCATGCAGTTGCTTCAGTTGTAGAGGGGAGGACCCGCCGCTGTTACAACTCGGCCGAAGACCGGTAATTCGTCACGCTTTGGCCGCCCCGATGTTCAGGGGCCCGTCGCCCACGACAGACCGGCGCCATGACGGCGCACGCCTCACATGCCCTTGAACAGGCCCGTGTAGCTGCGGCTGACTTCAAGCTTCTCGTTGCTGCCCTTGACGCTGACGATCTGGCGGCCGCGGTAGTCGCGCACGACGCTGGCCACGGCGTTGACGTTGACCAGGGTGCTGCGGTGGATCTGCCAGAACCTGGCCGGGTCGAGCTCGTCGACGAGTTCCTTGATCGGCTTGCGGATCAGCGCTTCGACGCCTGCGGTCTGGACCCGGGTGTACTTCTCGTCGCTGACGAAGAACAGCACCTCGTCGGTGGCGATCATCTGGATCGTGCTGCCGACGTTGGCCTGGATCCACTTCAGGTACTGCGGTGCCTGGCCGCTCATCCGCGCCTGCAGCTGGTGCAGGATCTGCTGCAGCGGCTGCGCGGGTGCGACGTCGGCCGGCGCATCGCGTCCTTCGGCGCGCGCTGCCAAGCGCTTCTTGATGCGGCCGACCGTGACTTCGAGCCGTGCCCGTTCGGCCGGCTTGAGCACATAGTCGGCAACCCCTTGCTCGAAGGCCTCGACCGCGTACTGGTCGTAGGCGGTGATGAACACGATCTCCGGCAGAAGCACCTCGTCGTGCTCGCCATCCCCCTCGCCATCCGAGTCATCGTCCAACGCCAGCTGCGCGATCTGGCGCGCCGCCTCGACGCCGGTGAGTCCGGGCATGCGGATGTCCAGGAACACGATGTCGGGCCGGTGGGCCTTGACCAGCTCGACCGCTTCAAGACCGTTCTTGGCCTCGGCGACGATCTGGAGCTCGGGCCAGACTTCGGCCAGCCGGGCACGCAGTTGCTCGCGCATCAGGCGCTCGTCGTCGGCGAGGATGGCGCGGGGGGCGGTGGCGGTGTTCATCGTCGGTGATGCTACGGCTTGGGCTTGTCGCCGGGGCTCAGGCCAGCAGCTTGAACAGAAGCAGCAAGGGCAGCCACAGCGGCAGCGTCACCAGCAGCAGCACGAGCCCGACGACACCCAGCGACAGCGCCAGACTGCCGAGCACGACGACGAGCACGAAGCCGACCAGCAGCGGCACGCCCACCAGCAGCAGCGCGCCCAGGGCCAGCACGCCCAGCACCACCGCCAGCAGCACGCCGCCAACCGCCATCATGACCCCGGTCGAGATGCCCCACTCGGCCCAGCCGAACTCCGACAGCTGCCCATGCGCGTCGTCCACCGACAGGTGCAGCCCGTCGCGCGCTCCGTCGACCAGGGCCGCGAGACCGAGGCCCAAGGCCACCAGCAGCAAGACCGAAAGCACGGCCGCCGCCAGCAGCCAGCGTGCCCAGCGGCGAGGCCGGCGTGGCGCAGGCGCGGGCGGCAGGGGCGCCGACCGTTCTGCGCCGTCCAGGGTCAGTGCGGGATTGCTCATGCGGCGGCTCCTTCCAGGCTCTTGTAGGGGACGGTGATCGACACGACGGTGCCGCTCGGGGAGTTTTCGGCGACCGTCAAGACGGCCCGCGGCCCATACAGCATCTGCAGGCGCTCGCGCACGTTGGCCAGGCCGACGCCGGTGCCGGCGGTCGCGGCCTTGCCGAAGCCCAGTCCGGTGTCGGCCACGGTCACCTGCAGCTTGCCGTGCACGACCTCGGCCACCACACGCAGATGACCACCTTCGGCCTTGGGTTCCAGGCCATGCTTGATCGCGTTTTCGACCAGGGTCTGGATCATCATCGGCGGGAACTCGGCCGAGTTCAGGCCCTCGGGCACCGCGATCTCGGTCGTCAGGCGTTCTTCCATCCGGACCTTCAGGATCTCGAGGTAGGGCCGGATCACGGCGATCTCGCGCCCCAGTTCGCGCACGCCGGCATTGCCCCCGTTGCCGCCGTTGCCACTGGCCTCGCGCATCGTCGGCATGCTGGCGCGCAGCAGCGCGATCAGGTTCTTCTGCATCAGGCTGGCCCGTGGCGGATCGGTCTCGATCAAGTGGTCGATCGAGGCCAGCGTGTTGAACAGGAAGTGCGGCTCGATCTGCGCCTGCATCGCCGCCATTCGCGCCTCGACGACCTGGCGCTTCAGTGATTCGGCCTCGGCCGTCTGTGTGGCCTTGGCCGCCTTGACCGTGGCCTGCTGGGTGCCCTTCCAGGTGTACTTCAGCACCGCCGACGCGACGACAAACACCGACACGAACTGCAGCAGCGCGTCGCCGATGCCCCAGCGCGTCTCGCGGAACTCGGTATGGGGCTCGCTCGCTTCGGTGAGCTTCTCGAGCGCATGCTCGGCGTCGCGCCGGGCCTCCTCGGCGTCGCGCAACGCTTCGGCGGCGTCGGCCCGTGCCTGCTCGGCCGCGGCTTCGTACTCGCGCTTGACCTGCTCGATCGCGATCCGCAACTCGGCGCTGAGTCCTGCCGGGACCGCGGCTGACGCGGCCGGCGATGCCGGGACCGCCGCCTCGGCGCCTTCGGCCGCACTGGCGGGCCGCCCGGCGTTGATCTTGATGCCGTCCTTGCCGATGCTGATCTGCACGCCCTCGCCGTCCTTGCCACCCTCGATGCGGATCGGGATGTCGCGGCTGCGGTTGGCTGGCGGCGCAGGTGCTGCCGGCGGTGCCGGCGGGCGCTGCACCATCACGACCTTGGGTCGCTCGTGCTGGATGACCTCGGTCGTGCGCCAGGTCAATGGCGGCGAATCGTGAACGATCGCAACGCCGACGATGAGCAGGATGCCGTAGACGATGAAGCGCCGCCAGCTGATCGTCAGCAGCCAGTTGGCATAGGCATTGAACGTGCGCACGCTGGCCCCGGAAAACCATTGCCAGCGCTGGCGCCAGCGCTCGGCGGTTGGCAAGACGGGGGGCGATGGCGGCACGGCGGGACTCACAGCGGGGGGCTTCGGTGTTGTCGAGTCTGCACTGTACGCAGCCCCCTTCGGCGGCCGCCAACCGAACGCGACGCAACGCCCGGTGGTACGGACAGGCTGCATCGAATCCGGACAGGCTGGCCGAGCCGCACCGCACGCCGTCTGCGGGTTTGTCCGGGGCCTTGAAGGTCACACCGTTGGGAACTCGAAGCGGCCTGGCGGCAATCACCTTGGACGTGAGACCCGATCACAAGCCTCTTCTGCCCACGAGCCCCACCACGCTGCTGTCGCCGATGCTGTCGTTCCTGCCCTGGCGCCCAGGCGCCTCCGAGCCTGCGACGCCGCAGTTGCTGGCGCAACTCGTGGGCGGCGACCGGTCAGCGCTGGAGCCGCTCTACCGGCGTGAATCCGGACCGGTCTATCGCTACGCGCTGGCCTTGTGCGGCAACACCGCCTGGGCCGCCGATGCGACACAGGACGCCTTTCTGGCGCTGGTTCAACGCCCCGAAGGCGTGAACCTCGCCCTTGGAAGCCTGGGCGCCTGGCTGGCCGGTGTTGCGCGCCACAGCCTGTTGCGGCGCTGGCATCAGTCGCGTCACGAGACCGGCCTGGACGACGACCACCCGGACGGGGACGTCTCCGAGCTGACAAGCCGCCCGCAGGCTTTCGAGGCAATGCCTGACCCGGCCCTGTTGATGGTCCGCGCCCAGAGCACCGAGCAGGTGTGGGCCGCGCTGCGTCGCCTGCCCCTTCCGTTCGGTGAAGCCGTGGTCCTGGTCGACCTGCAGGACCGCAGCTATGAAGAGGCCGCCGCCATCGCCGGCGTGCCGCTGAACACCCTGCGCACCCGATTGCACCGCGGCCGGCAACGGTTGGCCGCCTTGTTGCAGGACCATGACCGATGACACATGAACCGCAAGCGGGCGAAAGCCGCACGCTCGCCGACGCGCTGCAACAGGTCGGCGACGACCTCAGGCGCCAGTCGCCACCCCCCTTCCAGAGCTTTTGGCCCGCGGCTGCACCCCACCCCGGTCGACCCGTTTCCCGAGGCGTCTCGGCCAACACCGGCGGTGGCCGCTGGCGACTGGCCGCCTGCCTGGGCGTGGTGCTGCTGTCGTTGACGCTGACGCTGCAGCCCTGGCGCCCCGGTCCTTCGCAACCGGCCCTGGCCGAGCTGGCACCGGTCGGTTTCGTGCCGGTCGCCAGCGCCGAGCGCTGGGTCCAGCCCGACCAGGGCGTCAGCCGCGGCTGGCTGGTGCGCACCGAGTTGCCGGCCGAACGCCTGGTCAGCCTGGGCCTTCCCTACGACCCCGGGCGCGCTGCGGCGCGAGTGCCGGCCGAACTGCTGATGGATGCCAGCGGCGAGGTGCTGGCCGTGCGTGTCCTGCCCTGAAACCCGTGGCCCTCGAGCCCACAGGAGACCCCTGATGAAACCGAACCCTTTCGTGCTGGCCATCGCCGCGCTGTCGCTGGTCCCTGCGTCTACCGTGGCCGGGGCCCAGGCCGCGCCCGAGCGCACGGTGAAGGGCGCGCCCTACTGCGCCGAGTCCGTGCACGAGACCGTGCAGTGGCTGGCCGACCCGGGCGGCGCGGGTGGCAACCGCATCGTGCGCCAGCAGGTCTCGCGCCTGTGCCGCGACAGCGAAGGCCGCACGCGACAGGAGATCGAACGCGGCGGGGTCAAGCGCGTCTTTCTGCGCGACCCGGTAGCCGGCGAAAGCTGGATGCTCGACACCAGCCGCAAGACCGCCACCCGGTTGGCAATCCGGACGCGCCAGATCGGCTGGACCTCGCACGGGGGCTGGAGCGAGACCGACCAGGCGGCCTGGCGGGACTACGCCGAACGCATGCGCGACTGGGCCCGCCAGCTGGGCGAGCGTGTGCGCACGGGCCACTCTGCCGCGCCACCCGTGGCGCCGACCCCGCCGGGACCGCCCCCAGCGCACCCCACAGCCGTCCCGCCGGCGGCACCCGCGCCGACTGCGGTGCTGATCAGCCGCGGCGATGACGGCAACGTCAGCGTGCGCAGCGGCGAGTCCGAAGTCACCCTGCTGCGCCTGGGCCAGGAGGCCCAGGCCTCCTGGGCGATGGCGCTGGGCGACGCCTCGGCCCCGGTCATGCTGAATTCGCTGAACCTGGCTCCACGCGGCCCGGGCCAGGTGTCGGCGCTGCCGCCACGCGACATCGAGGGCCTGAGAGTCAACGGCGAACGCACGGTCTGGCCGATCGAGGCCGGGCGCTTCGGCAACGAAAAACCGTTCCAGATCGTGCGCGAGGTCTGGACCTCGCCGGATCTGATGCTCACGGTGCAAAGCCGCGACTTTGATCCGCGCAGTTGCGAGACCCTCTACCGACTGCGCAACGTCCAGCGCAGCGAGCCGGATGCGGCGCTGTTCAAGGTGCCGGCGGACTATCGCCAGATCGGGCGCATCGAAGAGCGGATGCACGAGCGGCGCGAGGAGCGCCGCGAGCCGGGCCGGGGGTGACCCGCGCCGGCCTCGAACGCCGGCCTCACAGGCCCAGGCTGCTCGCCGCCGCCAGCAGCAGCGTTGCCGCTGCCGCGCTCAGCACCAGGCTGAGCAGGCGGTTGTCGGCGCGGTCGGCTTCGGCGAGGTCTTCCAGCAGTTCTTGAAGCGAATCTCCGGGTGCCGCCAAGGCCGAGGAACCGAAGGTCGACACGGCCGCCGAGGCGTCGGAGTGGTTTGCAGTCCAGTTCATTGTCTTGCTCCTGGCCCCCGACACGGGGGCTGCTGGAGCGAGGTTTTAGACAGACCCCCGTTATGCCCGCGTTACGCGGCCGCATCGGGTCGCGCCGACGCTGTCACGCCGCGGCCAGTCGCTCGGCCAGTTCGCACAAGGCGCGGTGGGACGGCACGCGGTGCAGCGCTGATTCGCGTTCGGCGTCGCCATCGAGATCGTCGGCCAGGCGTTGCAGGAGCCAGTTCCGGCCGGCCGAGGCCGCGACGGCGGCTGCCGCCGGGTTGCCAGCCGCCAGGTGCAGACGAGCCAACGCCAGCCAGGCCTCGGCCCGCGGACGCAGCGTCGGCACGGTGCGGTCCATGTGGCGGAGCAGGCTCGGCAACAGTGCGATTGCCGATCCGGTGCGCCCGGCGTCGGCGGCATGACGATGCAGCACCTCGGCTTCGAGCACCGCGGCGGCCAGCACCGAGCCCGCCAGGCCCATGGACGCGGCGGTCTCGCGCACCCGTGCCGCCACGGCGGTGCGCTCGGTGTCGTCGCCGCTGGCCACGGCGGCCTGCAGCTCGGCGGTCATCAGGACCTCGGGCCAGCCGTTGCGCGGTGCAAGGGCCACGGCTTCGGTGGCGGCAGCCCGGCTGTCCAGGCCACGTTCATGCTGCCAGCGCGCCAGCAGTGTGGCGTGGCGGGCACGCAGGTGCGGTGGCAGGCCGGGGGCGACATCGGCGACGCGCTGAAGGTCCTGCATCGCGGCCTGGTGCTGGCCGAGTTCGAGCTCGATCAGTGCTCGATGCAGCCAGACCATGGGACGGCGCGCGGGGTTGCTCTGCTCCAGCAGTGCCAGCGCATGTTCGGCGCCTTGTCGCGCCAGACGCCAGGCTCCGAGGGCCCGCGCCGCCTGGGATTGCACCAGGCACAAGAACGCGACACTGCCACCCGTGAGTCCCCATTGGGCGACCTGGCGCTGGCCCTCTTCTGCCAAGGCCAGAGCCGCACCGGCGTCGCCGGCATTGAGGCGGTTGACCGCGTGGTTGCTCAGGTGGGTGACGAGTTGCGAGTGGTCGCCGATGGCCAGCGATGCCGCCTGGGCTCGGCGGTGGTGCTCCAGCGCGGGTTCGGGCCGGCCCAGGTTGTCGAGGACGACCGCGGTGTTGCCGTGGTACGAGGCCAGGTCGTCGTCACGCAGGTGGGACTCGGCCCAGGGCCGCGTGGCGTCCAGGTGCGCCAGCGCCTCGTCGAAGCGGCCCAGAAGCGACAGCGACGTCGCCAGGCGCTGGCGGATCAGCTCGGTCAGCGCGCGATCGCTGCCGGCCTCGGCCAGGGCCAGCGCGGCCTGGCCAACCTGCACCGCCTGACCATGGTCGGGCAGCTGGCTGAGGTACCAGGCGCGTTTGCCCAGGGCGATCGCCCGCGGGTGCGGGCCTTCGGCCAGACGGTCCAGGCGGTCGAGCAAGGCGTAGCCGCGGTCGTCGCGCAGCACGTCCATGTGGGCGTCGACGGCGCGCGCAACGCTGTCGAAGGCGCTGTCGCGGTCCCCCGCAGCCTCGGCGATATCGGCCGCCCGGAGCAGACAGGCGATGCGCTCGTCCTCGCGCCAGGCGCGGTGCGCGCGCTCCGCCGCGGCCCGCCAGTGGCGCAGCGCGCGTTGTGGCTGGCCGGCGGCCTCCCAGTGGTGGGCCAGGCGCGCCGGCTCGGTGTCGCCGGCCTCCAGCACCTCGGCGATGCGGCCATGCAGGTGGCGTGCGATCGCCCCCGGCACCGCCGCGAGCACGGCTTCGAAGACCAGGTCGTGGGCAAACGAGCCATCGTCCAGCAGCACCTGCTGCGCTTCCAGCTCGGCCCAGGGGTCGGCCAGTTGCAGCGCGTGCTGGCCGAGCACGGCGCAGGCCAGGTGCAGGTCGAAGTCGACGCCCGCCAGTGCCGCCAGCCGGGCGAGCATGGCGGCGCCCGGGCTCAGCCGCGCGAGCTGCTGCGCGATGAGCTGGCGCAAGGACTCGGGCTTGGGCAAGGCGGTGGCCAGCGTCCAGGCGGCACCGCCCAGGCCGGCCTTCAGCGCCGCCTTCAGGGTTTCCAGCGCAAACAGCGGGTTGCCGCCGCTGTGCTGGCGCAGCAGCGGTGCCAGCTCCACACCACGCGCCTGGGGCAGTCCCAGCGAATCGACCAACTCCGCCAGTTGCGCCGGGCTCAGCGGTTGCAGCTCGACGATCAGCGCCTCGGGGGCGGCGGTACGCAGCGCGGTCAGGGCAGCATCAAGCGCACTGCCCGGCGAGGCCGGCCGGCTGCCCAGCGCCAGGCGCAGCGCCGGCTCGGAGCCGCTCACCAGGCCCGGCAGCAAGGCCAGGGTCGCCGCATCGGCAAAGTGCAGATCGTCGAGAAGCAGGCTGGGCGTCTGACCCCCGGACGCTGCGGCGGCCAGGAACAGCGCCCGCAAGGCGGCAGCAGGCGATTCGCTGGCCCGTGTCGGTGCCGCACCCGGAGCCGCGACCCACTCAGGCACCAGAGGGGCCAGCGCCGAGCGGTGCTCCGGGGCCAGCGCAGCCAGCTCGGTGCCGGCTTGCGGCCACCAGGCACGCAGCAGTCGCGCAAAACTGGCGTATGGAACCAGGGTGTCACCCGGCCGTGCCGACGCCAGCACCGCCGCATGGGCATCCGGCGCGGCACCGACCAGACGGGTCAGCAGCGTTCCCAGCAGGCGCGACTTGCCCATCCCGGCCTCGCCGACCACCAGGGCCAGCCCCGGTGGCGCCAGCCACCAGGACTCGCGCAGCAGTGCCAGCTCGCCGTCGCGCCCGACCAGGCGGGGTGGCCGCAGGACCGCCACCGGCAGCGGGCGCTGACGCATGAAAGCCGGCTCGGCCACGGCATCGAGCGCGAGTCCGGATGCGGCCAAGGGGTCGCCGGCGGCCTCGATCGTCGCCAGCAGGGCCAGCGTCTCGGCCGATGGCCGGGTGCCGACCTCGTGCTTGAGCTGCTGCTCCAGGCGGTCAAAGGACAGCAGCGCCGCAGCGCGGTCGCCTTGCAGGTAGTGAAGGCGCATGACACGACGGTGGCTGTCCTCGGCCAGCGGATCGAGCGCCAGCAGATCCTGCGCCAGCGGCAGCGCCGAGGCCAGGTCCCCACCGGATTCCAGCGCATCCAGCCGTTCGAGCAGCCCTTGACGGCGGTGTGCGGCGCGTTGCCGACGCTGCTGGGCCAACCACCCACCCAGCGGCGCCGAGGCCGCCTCGGCACCGCTGCCCAGGCCCGAAAGCACGCCGGAGTCGGCCACCAGGTCATGCTGCAGGCCGTCAGCCAGCGACAGGACCGCGCTGCCGGCCACGAGGTCCAGCCCGGCGGCGCGACGCATCCGGAACAGGCGCTGGCGCAGGGTGTTGCGCGCCGCAGCCGCCGGGCTGTCGGGCCAGAGCAGTGACGCCATCTGCTCGCGGGGCGTCGGGCCTTCGATCGCCAGCCAGGCAAGCAGCAAGGCATCGACAGGCGCCAGCGCGTGCACCGGCCCGTCGCCGAGCTGCCAGTGCGGTGCCGCAGTCAGGCCCAGCCTGACGACGCCTGCAGGCGGCGGCACGGGCTCAGGCACCGAAGAGCGCGCCGCGCGCCGCGTGGGTGATGGCCACGACGCAGGGGTGCGTCAGGCGCCGTTCGACCGAGATGGCGAAAAAGTCCTCGACGATCTCGTCGCTGTGGCCGATGACCTGCACCGCGTATTGCTGCGCGGTTTCTGCCTCCAGCACCTGCGGGCCGAGGAAGACGCCACGGCCTTCGCGGCCGAAGGCCTTCATCAGGGCACCGTCGTCGAACTCGCCGACGATGCGCGGGCTGAGCTGGTGGCGGGTCAGCCAGGCCTCGAACTGCAAGCGCACGGGCGAGGCGCTGCCATGGACGAGCATGGGCACGTCGTTGAGGCACTGCGGAAACGGGCCCCGGAGCCGCGGCCGCAGCGACGGCGCGCAGTAGAAGCTCATGGTCGAGCTGCCCAGCGCATGGTTGAAGGCCTTGACGCTGACCCGCTTGGACAGCGGCTCGTCGGCGATCACGAGGTCCAGCCGGTGCAGCGCCAAGTCGGCCAGATGGTCGGCGAACTTGCCTTCGCTGCAGATCATGCGCACCCGGTCGGGCAGGTTCAGTGCCGGCTCGAGCAGCCGGTAGGCCACCGACTTGGCCACCGAATCGGCCACGCCGACCCGGAATTCGAGAACTTTTTCTCCACCCACGCGGTGGGCGCGCATGGCCGTTTCGAGCTCACTGCCGAGGTTGAAGATCTCGTCGGCGTAGGTCAGCGCGACACGGCCGTCGTCGGTCAGCTCCAGGCCGCGCCCGGCCTTGCGGAACAGCTTCCGGCCCAGCCGGTCTTCGAGCAGCTTGATCTGCGCCGACAGCGTCTGGGGCGTCGTGTGCAGCTGTTCACCCGCACGCATCACGCCGCCGGCCTTGGCGGTGACCCAGAAATAGTGCAGGTGCTTGAAGTTCATGGCCGCGGCATATTCCTTGACCGTAAGTTTTTACCGAAGTGAGATTGTTCGATTATCGAATTTACGCGAAGTGAATTCGTCCCTAGACTGCACGGTGTTGTTGCTTCCCTTTTGGCCCACTTTCGTCTTCGGAGTCCGGACACCATGCGCATGAGCACCAAAGGCCGCTTTGCGGTCAACGCGATGATCGACCTCGCCCTGCGCGAGCCGGCCGGCCCTGTCGCGCTGGCCAGCATCAGTGCCCGCCAGCAGATCTCGCTGTCGTACCTGGAGCAGATGTTCTCCCGGCTGCGCCGCAACGGCGTGGTGGCCTCCACCCGGGGCCCGGGAGGCGGCTACACGCTGGGTCGCCAGGCGACCGACATCTCGGTGGCGGACATCGTCAGCGCCGTCGACGAACCGCTGGATGAAGCCGGGGACGCCGAGGGCAGCGCCGCCGCCGACGGGATGAGCCGGGAGCTCTGGCAGCGTCTGAACGCCGTGATGCTGGCCCACATGGGCACGATTTCGCTGAAGTCGCTGGTCGACGAACAAGTTGCCAAGGGCGTGACCGTCGAGGCCAAGCCGACACGACGCGCCATCACCAACCAGCCGGTGGTCAAGCCGCTGCGGACCACGGCGCCGAACTCGGTGTTTGCCTTCGGCCGAAGCTTCGCGGGCTGAATCCCGGGCGCGATTTCGATCCTTTTTCTCTCTCTCTGTGCTTCATCGGCCGGCCGGGTCAGACCCGAGCCGGCTCTTTTTTTTCGACGATTCGGCTATTTGTAGAGCACTTCGGGAAGCCAAAGGCCGATCGCCGGGAAGTTGAAGAGCAGCACGATGGCAATGTCCTGGATGCCCATGAAGGGCAGCATGCCAGCGAAGATCTGATTCAGCGTCACATGCGGTGGGCTCACACCCTTCAGGTAGAAGGCCGCCATCGCCACCGGCGGGCTCAGGAAGGCGGTCTGCAGGTTCAACGCCACCAGCAGGCCGAAGAACAGCGGGTCGACGCCGAAGTTGTCGAGCAGCGGAATGAAGATGGGCATGAAGATCACGATGATCTCGGTCCACTCCAGCGGCCACCCCAGGATGAAGATGATCACCTGGCTCAAGACCAGGAACTCGGTCTTGGTCAGGTTCATCGACATGACCCAGGTCTCGACCAGTTCCTGTCCGCCGAGCAACGCAAACGCCGCCGAGAAGATGGCGCTGCCCACGAACAGCCAGCACACCATGGCGCTGGTCTTGGCGGTGAGAAAGACACTTTCCTTCAGCATCGCCAGATTGAACTGCCGGTAAGCCACCGCCAGCAGGAAGCCGCCGAAGGCCCCCACCGCCGCCGCCTCGGTCGGCGTGGCCAGGCCCAGCACGATGCTGCCCAGCACGGACAGGATCAGCACGACCAGCGGGAAAAAGCTCGCCAGAAGCATCTTGAAGATCTCGAGCCGCTGGAAACTGAGCATCGCGTAGAACGCGACCATCGCCAGCGCGCCGACACCCAGGCCGATCCAGAAGCCGCGGGTGGGCGGCGTGCGCTCTGCAACGGCCGCGTCTGGCGTGGCGCTGGCGATCGCCGCCGCGGGCTCCTGCAGGCCACTGGGCGGTGGTGCCGAGGCGGCGCCAGGTTCCTGCAAGCCGCTGGCCGGGGGCTCCTGCAGGCTGCCGCCAGCGGTGGGCGGCTCCTGCAGGCCGCCACTGGTGGCGGGAGGTTCCTGCAAGCCGCCCGACGGGGGCTCCTGCAAGCCACCACCCGACGAGCTCTCGGCTGCCTCGGCGCCAGCCGGCTCGGCCATCTCGCTGCCGATGGGGGCCATCGTCGCCAAAGGCTCCGGGGCGCGCGTGTTCAGGTGCCAGCTGAATGCACTCACCGCAGCAAACACCAGCAGCGGCAGCAGCGCGACGCCCAACTGCTGCAGCAGGTAGCCCGTGGGCACGGCCTGGTTCGCAGGGCCCTTCAGGCCGCCCGTCAGCGCCCGCAGCAACGCCGGCAGCGCGGTGTTGGAGATCTGCTGCGAGACTTGTGCCGTGCCGCTGGGCAGCGGCACGAAGCGGTCTGCCATCGACAGCGGCGGCATCAGGTTGGGCTTGAGCTTGGCCAGCAGGACGATGTAGATGACGTAAAGCCCGGCCAGCATCAAGCCGGGAAACAGGGCGCCCGCATAGAGCTGCACCACGGACACCCCGGCGGTGGCGCCATACACGATCAACATCACCGAGGGCGGGATCAGGATGCCCAGGCAGCCGCCGGCCGTGATGGCGCCGGCGCCGACGCGCACGTCGTAGCCGCCCTTGATCATCTGCGGGAAGGCCAGCAGGCCCATCAGCGTGACCACCGCGCCGACGATGCCGGTGGCGGTGGCGAACACCGCGCAGGTGAAGATGGTGGCCACGGCCAAGGACCCCGGCACGCGCGCCATCGCCAGGTGCAGGCTCTTGAACAGTTTCTCGATCAGGTTGGCGCGTTCGACCAGGTAGCCCATGAACACGAACAGCGGGATCGAGATGAGCACGTCGTTGCCCATCACCTTGAAGGCGCTCTGCACCATCAGGGTCAGCGTCTTGGAGGTGTCTTCCTCATAGGCGACCCAGGTGAAGATCATGCCCATGCCCATCAGCGTGAACGCCGTCGGGAAGCCCAGCATGATGGCCACCACCACCAGCCCCAGCATCATCAGGCCGAGGTGGCCGTTGGTGATCTTGGGCGCCGACAGAAGCATGAACAGCGTGCCGGCGATGATCAGCCCCATGATGATGAAGCCGAACCAGAGTTCCTTGCGGACCTTCATTTGGCCGACTCCTGCTTGACCAGCAACTGGTCGAGTTTGGCGATGTCTTCGTCCTTGACATGCACCAGGGCCTTGAGTTTCTCGACGTCGACTTCTTCCACGTCTTGTTCGCGCGAGGGCCAGGCGCCGTCGCGGATGCACACGATGCAGCGCACGATTTCGACGATGCCCTGCAGCAGCAGCATGCCGCCTGCCAGCGGGATCACGAACTTGAAGGGGTAGATGGGGATCGGCGTGGCGCTGAAGGTGTTCTCGCGGATCGCCATCGACTCGTTGGCGAAGGTCCAGCCGGCCCAGGTCATGGCCACCACGCCGGGCATGAAGAAGACGAAGTACAACAGCAGGTCCCATTTGGCCTGCGTGCTCGGCTTGAAGAAGCTGTAGAGCACGTCGCCGCGCACATGGCCATTCTTGGCCAGCGTGTAGGCGCCGGCCATCATGAAGATGGTGCCGTACAGGATGATCTGCACGTCGAGCGCCCAGTCGTGTGGGGTGTTCAGGACGTAGCGCGAGAACACCTCCCAGGTGATCATCAGCGTCAGTGCCACGATGAGCCAGGAGAAAAGCTGGCCCAGCCAGGTGGACAGGCGGTCTACCCGCAACAGCAGGCTTTGCATCGCAGCAATCTCCAGAACGAAAACAGGGCGATCGGTGCGCAAAAAGGGCCACCGGCCTTTCGGCAGCGGTGGCCCTGGCACAAGGGCGGTTCGGGGGTCAGGCCCTCTTGGCCGGCGCGCGGAAGTAGTGGTTCCAGGCCATCTTGAAGTCGACCATGTAGTCGTTCTGCCAGGCGCCGGCGCGCTGGGCGAAGGCACGCTGGCTGTCCATGACCTTGGCGAACAGCGGCTGCTCGGCCGATTTCGCCTTGGTGACCTTGTCCCAGGCGGCCAACTGCGCGCGCAACACGCTGTCGGGCGTCTTGTAGAAGTTGACCTTGTCCTTGGTCTTCAGTTCGATGTAGTCGGCGCTGTTGCGCTGGATCGCCTTCCAGGACATGTCGGCACTGGCCGCCTGAACCGCGTAATCGATCACCGACTTGAGTTCACCCGGCAGCGCGTTGTACTTGTCCTTGTTGAACAGGATCTCGAACTGCTCGCCGCTCTGGTGGAAGCTCTGCAGCATGCAGTTCTTGACCACGTCCGGGAAGCCGAGCAGGCGGTCGCTGGAGGCGTTGTTGAACTCCGCCGCGTCGATCAGGCCACGGTCCAGGGCCGGAACGATCTCGCCGCCAGGCAGCGGGTTGACGGCGGCGCCGAGTTCCTTGAACACGTCGACGGCGAGGCCCACGGTCCGGAACTTCAGGCCCTTCAGGTCGTCGGCCTTGGCGATCGGCTTCTTGAACCAGCCCAGCGGCTGGGTCGGCATCGGACCGTAGAGGAACGACACGACGTCGATGTTCAGCGACTTGTAGATCTCTTCGAGCAGCGCCTTGCCGCCACCGTAGTAGTGCCAGGCCAGCACCATGTTCGGGTCCATGCCGAAGGCCGGGCCGGACCCCCACAGCGCGAGGGAGTTGGCCTTGCCGTAGTGGTAGGCGACGACCCCGTGGCCGCCGTCGAGCGTGCCCTTGTTGACCGCGTCCAGCAACTGGAAGGCCGGCACGACCGAGCCCGAAGGCAGGACTTCGATCTTCAGGCGGTTGCCCGCCATGTCGTTGACCTTCTTGGCGAAGTCGTTGGCGTACTCGTGGAAGATGTCCTTGGCCGGCCAGGTGCTCTGGAACCGGAAGGTCGTGGTCTGGGCCATCGACACCATCGGTGCGGTCATCGCCGCGGTGCCGACGCCGGCAGCGGCGGCGGACTTCAGGAATCGGCGGCGAACGGCAGGCGCGCCAGGAACGGACGGAGTCTTGGACATGTGGATTTGTCTCCTGTAGGGCTGAGCGAAAGAAAGGGCTCCGAGGCTCGATTGGCCCCTTGGCATCAGTGGATATGTCCAGGACAAAGCCCGGGCAGATACAACAGGACAACTATCGCGAGCGTTGTTTGATCAGGCAACTCGGGTCAACCCGGGGCAAAGCCGTTGTGCGAATCCGGATGCCAATCAGGGCTCGCGCCGCGCCTCGACCTGGATCACCAGTCGCACCGCGTCGGCGATGAACGGCAGGCCGAAGCTCATGCCGAAGTCGCTGCGCAGCAGCTGGGCCTCGAAGTCACCGCCACAGACTTCAGCGGTCGTGGCGGTCGCGGGCCGACACGAGAAGCGGATCGCACGCAGGGCCAGCGGCGCACTGCTGCCCTTGATCGTCACCTCGCCGCGCAGCTCTTGTGGCGCGGCCGCGCCCGGGACGAGGCGAAAGGCCCCGGCGCTGAAAAACGCCTGTGGATAGGCCTCGGTCGAAAAGAGATCCGGCTGGCGCAGACGGCTGTCGAAGATGCGAAAGCCCGTGCTCAGCGTCGTGGTGTCGATGACGAGGCCGAGGCTGCCGCGCCCGCTGGCGGGGTCGTAGCGGACCTCTCCGGCCAGCGGGCCGAAACGCCCGCGCATCGTCGAAGTCGAGAAGTGCACGACCTCCCAGTGGACGAAGCTGCGTTCGCTGTCGAGCGTGTAGCGCGGCAGCTCCGCCGCCTGGGCCGACCATGCCGCGGCGCAAGCCGCGAGCCACGCCCAGGCGGAAAGCCTCACCGGTTTACTGCTTGACGGCTTCGACCTGGATCAGCAGCCGGATGTTGTCCGGGATGCCGGGCAGGCCGTAGGTCATGCCGAACTGGCTGCGCTGGATCGTCGCTTCGAAGTCGCCGCCGCAGACCTCGCGCTTGAGGATCGGGTTGTCGTAGCAGTTGAAGCGGGTGGCGGTCAGCGTCACCGGTCGGGCGACACCGCGCAAGGTCAGCGTGCCGGCGATGGCGGCGACGTTGTTGCCATTGAACGTGGCCTGTTCGCCAACGAAGCGGGCCTGCGGGTTCTTCTCGGCGTCGAAGAAATCGGCGCTGCGCAGGTGGCGGTCGAACGGTGCGACGCCGGTGCTGATACTGGCCATGTCGATGGTGATGTCGACCTTGGCCGACTTGCCGGCACGGTCGAACTGCACCGTGCCTTCCTTCTTGTCGAAGCGGCCACGGCTGGTGCTGGTGCCGAAGTGCATCGCCTCCCAGGTGACGAAGGTGTGCGTCGGGTCGATGGCGTAGGTCGTGGGCTGGGCCTGGGCTGCGCCGGTGGCGACGAGCAGGGTGGACGAAACGAGCGCCGCGGCAATGAGGGACTTGTTCATGTCGATGGGTGAGGTGGAGAAGAAGGATCGGGTCGAGGGGATTGCGCCGTCAGAGCGCGGGTACTCCGGTGAGCTGGAGCTTGAAGCGCACGACAACGTCGTTGGCGAGCATCGAGGTGTCGGTCCACTCGCCTTCGCCGACCTTGAAGTCGATGCGCTTGATCGTGAAGCTGCCGCTGGCCGTGCTGCTGCCGCCGGCCTGCACGAGTTGCACCGGCACCAGCAGATCTCGGGTGTTGCCCTTGATCGTCAATGCACCGGCGACCTCGAACCGGCCGCCCCCGAGGCCCTTGACGGACTTGCTGGCAAAGCTCGCCTGCGGGAAACGCTTGGTGTCGAGCCAGATCGCCTTGGGCACCTCGGCATCGAGTTCGGCGCTGCCGAAGCGCGTGCTGGTGGTGTCGATGGCAAAGGCGACGCTGCCGGTCTCGGGCTTCTTCGGGTCGAGCGCGATCTGCGCCGTGAAGCGCTGGAACTTGCCTTCCACCGGAACGCCGAGCTGGCGCGTGGTGAAGACGATCTCGCTGCCCGCGCTGACCAGCTGGGCCACGGGCAGCGCCGCAGGGGGCGACGCGGCGGGCTTGGCCTGGGCCAGGCAGACGCCGGCCCACAGGCCCATCGCGCCGCAGACAAGCGCCAGGCCGGTGAATCGGAAGATGGTCATGGCAGGCAGCCTTTCGGGGGCTCAGGTTCGGTGGGGTTGTGGCCACATGCGGCGCAGAAGGCCATCGCGGTCGATGAACTGATGCTTCAGCGCCGCCGCCACGTGCAGTGCCACCAGCGCTGCCAGTGCGTAGGCCAGCCAGTGGTGGACAAGCTTCAGCGTATCGGCCAGATCACGGTCCACCGGCACAAAGTCAGGCAAGGGCAGCACCGCAAACCACACGATGGGAAAGCCCGAAGCCGAGCTGTAGGCCCAGCCCGAGAGCGGAACGGCAAAGAAGACGCCATAAAGCGCGATGTGGACGGCGTGCGCCACCCGCACCTGCCAGGCCGGCATGCCCGGCGGGTCGGTCGGCGGACGGTGGGTCAGTCGCCACAGCAACCGGGCGGCGGACAACACCAGGATCGTGACACCGGCCCATTTGTGCCAGTTGTAGAGCTTGAGCCGCTGCATCGAAAACGGCAGTCCGGTCATGTAGAGCCCCATGCCCAGGGCACCAAGGATCATCAGCGCCAGCAGCCAGTGCAACGCAATGGCCGGGGTGGTGTAGCGCTCGCGGGTCGTCATGCAAGGAATTCTGTCCACCGGCCAGCGGTCGCGATTGAAGTCGCTTGACGATCAGGTTCAGAAATTGTGAGCAGCCGTCTCGATCGGCCCGAGGCGGCCATGACGGGCCGCGAAGTCCAGCGTCACCAACGCGGCGTCCAGTGTCATCGCGCCACCCAACGCCAGCTGGACCGCGTCGTCCAGTGGCAGGCAGTCGAAACCGGCGACCTCGCCGTCCTGGTTCTGGGGCTGCCAATCGGACGGCAATTCCAGGTCGAAGCTGTGAAGGTCCTCGAGCTGCAGGCCCTCGGGGATGTCACGGTGCAGGCGCAGCACGCGGGCGGACTTCAGCCCGCGCATCTGGCTGGGACGAAGGCCGGCTTCTTCGAGACCTTCCCGCACGACCGTCTCATGCGGGGTCTGGCCGTCGGGCACGCCTCCGCCGATCAGGTTGTCCAGCCGCCCAGGGTCGGTGGCTTTGCTCATTGCCCGGCGGGCGATCCACAGCCGCACCGGGCGGCCGGAACCGTCGGCAACAAAACCATTGCAATGCGCCCCCAGGGTCAGCGTGCCCCAGAAGCGCGCCGCGGCGCGTTCGATGCGCACGGCGCGACTGCCGTCCACCAGCGAGTGCACCGCAAACCACTCGTCGCGCCAACCGTGGATGTGTCCCAGGTCGCGAAGCGCGGCATCGATGCCGACCAAAGCCGCCTCAAGATCGGCAGCGATCCAGTGCACGCCGTCGTCGCGCAACGCGATGGCCCGGGGCCAGGACTCGAGCACAGGCAGGTGCGCGCGCGCCACCGAGCCGACCGGATGGCCCCGGCAGAACAGCGGCACCCGCAGCGCCGGGTCGCGCCGGCTCGCCGCGGCAAAAATGGCCGCAGCGCTCAAGCCTCGCCTTCTCCGTCGCCTTCTCCGACGATTTCGGCGCCGAGGACAAGCAGGTGTCCTCCCGGAGCCCGAAGCGTCATGTCGCGCAGGCCCCAGGGCTGGTCGGCGGGCGGCTCCAGCACCTCGGCGCCTTGTGCCAGCGCATGGGCGTGCAGGCCATCGATGTCGTGTCCGATGTGCAGCCGAACCTCGCCGCACGGGACGATGGCCTCGCAGGTCTGCTGCAGGTGGATGAACACCGGGTCGCCCCAGTTGCCCTCGCCCCGCAGACCGAGCTTGACGCGGCCGTAGTAAACCGGCTCACCATGGAAGAAGTCGAGCTCGAAGCCGAGCACGCGGCAGAACCACTCGGCCGCAGCGGGCACATCGGGCACCGGCAGCACCGGCTGCACGCCGTGGATCTGGTGGTGGCGCGCCAGGCCGGGCCAGGCCGTGGGCGCGGTGGGGTGGGACATGGGGCGGGTCCGCTTGGGAAGCGCAGATCAGGCTTCGCGCCAGCGCTGCATCAAGACATCCCACTTGGCGCGTGCGGCCTTGACATGGCGCTCCTTGACGTGGCCGTAGCCGCGGATCTCTTCAGGGATGCGCGCGATCTCGGCGGCCAGCGTGCGGTTGTCGGCGCTCAAGGTCTTCAGCAGCTCGGCGATGCAGCTGCGGTACTCGTCGATCAACGCGCGCTCCATGCGCCGCTCCTCGGTGCGGCCGAAGATGTCGAACGCACCGCCACGCAGGCCCTTCATCTTCGCGAGCAGTGCAAATCCGGTGCGGACCCAGGGGCCGAAAGGCTGCTTGATCAACTCGCCCTTGTCGTTCTTCCTGGCGATCGCGGGTGGCGCCAGGTGGTGCACCAGCGTGTAGTCGCGGCCGGCCTCGCCTTCGAACATCGCCGAGACCTTGGCCGTGAAGCCGGGGTCGGTGTGCAGGCGGGCGACCTCGTACTCGTCCTTGTAGGCCATCAGCTTGAAGAGGTATCGGGCGACGGCCTCGGTCAGCGGCGAACCACTGCCGCCGAGTGCGCCTTCGGCCGCCTGGACCTGGTCGACGAAGGCCTTGTAGCGCTGGGCGTAGGCGCCGTCCTGGTAGGCGGTGAGGAACTCGACACGCCGTGACACCAATTCGGCCACGCCCGGCTTCTTGACGATCTGGATGACCTGCTGGGCCTTGAACATCGCCCGCACTGCGGACAGGTCGTGGGCACAGCGCCGGCCCCATTCGAAGGCCGTCTTGTTGTTGTCGACCTGCACCGCGTTGAGCTCGATGGCCCGCATGATCGCGGCGTACGACAGCGGCACGCGGCCCTGCTGCCAGGCGAAGCCCATCATCAGCGGGTTGGTGTAGATGCTGTCGCCGAGCATCTGCACGGCCACTTCCTCGGCGTCGAAGGCGCCGACCAGCTCGCTGCCGACACTGCCGCGGATCACGGTGTCGCAGTTGCCCCCGGGGAACTGCCAGTCCGCGTTCCGCACGAAGGCCGCGGTCGGTGTGCCATGGGTGTTCAGCGCGACGTAGGTACGGCCCTGCTGCATCACGGTCAACGTGTACTTGGCGGCGCCGACGATGGAGTCGCAGGCGATCACGAGGTCGGCCTTGGCGGTGTCGACCTTCGTGGTGTGGATGGCCTCGGGCCGGTTGGCGATCTGGATGTGGCTCCAGGTCGCGCCACCCTTTTGCGCCAGGCCGCCGGCGTCCTGCGTGACGACGCCCTTGCCCTCGAGGTGCGCGGCCATGCCCAGAAGCTGGCCGATGGTGATGACCCCGGTGCCACCGACCCCGCCGACGACGATGCCCCAGGCCTCTTCGGCCACCGGCAGCACCGGCTCGGGCAGCGGCGGCAGCGCCGCCAGCGATCCCTTCTCGGCCTTCTTGGGCTTCTTCAGCACGCCGCCCTCGACGGTGACGAAGCTCGGGCAGAAGCCCTTGACGCAGGAGTAGTCCTTGTTGCAGGTGTTCTGGTTGATGCGGCGCTTGCGCCCGAACTCGGTTTCCACCGGCTCGACCGACAGGCAGTTGCTCTGAACGCCGCAGTCGCCGCAGCCTTCGCAGACCAGCTCGTTGATGACCACGGTCTTGGTCGGCACGGCCATGGTGCCGCGCTTCCTCCGCCGGCGCTTCTCGGTGGCGCAGGTCTGGTCGTAGATGATGGCCGTGGTGCCCGGCAGCTCGCGGAACCCGCGCTGGATCGTGTCCAGCTCGTCGCGGTGATGCACCGTGACACCCGGCTCCAGCGGCACGCCGTCGTACTTCTGGGGCTCGTCGGTCACGATGACCAGCTTTCTGACGCCCTCGCTGACCAGGCTCTTCATGATCTGCAGGACCGAATGGCCCTCGGGCCGCTCGCCGACCTGCTGACCGCCGGTCATCGCCACCGCGTCGTTGTAGAGCACCTTGTAGGTGATGTTCACGCCCGCGGCGATGCTCTGGCGGATCGCGAGCAGGCCGCTGTGGAAGTAGGTGCCGTCGCCGAGGTTGGTGAAGATGTGCTTCTCGTTCGTGAACGGCGCCTGGCCGACCCAGGGCACGCCCTCGCCGCCCATCTGGGTGAAGGTGCTGGTGCTGCGGTCCATCCACACGGTCATGTAGTGGCAGCCGATGCCGGCGACGGCACGGCTGCCTTCGGGCACGCGGGTGCTGGTGTTGTGCGGGCAGCCCGAGCAGAACCACGGGGCACGCTCTCCGGTGTCGGTCTTCAGCTCGGCGAGCTGGCGCTCGCGCGCCTCGATGGTGGCAATGCGCTGGTCCATGCGGGCCGCGATGTCGCGGTCCACGCCGAGCTTCTTCAGCCGCTTGGCGATGGCCTTGCCGATGATCGCCGGCGTCAGGTCGGCCTTGGCGCGCAGCAGCCAGTTCTCGCTCGGGTTCGGCCGGCTCCACTCGCCGCCATTGTTGTCACCCTCGGGCTCGTCGAACTTGCCCAGCACGTTGGGCCGCACGTCCGGGCGCCAGTTGTAGAGCTCTTCCTTCAGCTGGTACTCGATGACCTGGCGCTTTTCCTCGACGACCAGGATCTCGGTCAGCCCCTGCGCGAACTCGCGTGTGATCGTGGCCTCGAGCGGCCAGACGACGTTGACCTTGTGCAGCCGCAGGCCGATGGCGCGGCAGGTGTCGTCGTCCAGGCCCAGATCGGCCAGCGCCTGGCGCGTGTCGTTGAAGGCCTTGCCGCTGGCGACGATGCCGAAGCGGTCGTTCGGGCCCTCGATGACGTTGTGGTTCAGGCGGTTGGCGCGCACGTAAGCCAGGGCCGCGTACCACTTGTAGTCCATCAGCCGCGCTTCCTGCTCCAGCGGGGCGTCGGGCCAGCGGATGTGCAGGCCGCCCGGAGGCATCTGGAAGTCCTCGGGCAGCACGATCTTCACGCGGTCCGGGTCGACCAGCACCGACGACGAGGACTCGACGACTTCCTGGATCGTCTTCATGCCCGCCCACACGCCTGAATAGCGCGACAGCGCCAGCGCGTGCAGGCCCATGTCCAGGATGCCCTGCACGTCGCTCGGGAAGAAAACCGGCAACCCGCAGGCCTTGAAGATGTGGTCGCTCTGGTGCGGCGCGGTGCTGCTCTTGGAGACGTGGTCGTCACCGGCGATCGCGATCACGCCGCCGTGGCGGCTGGTGCCGGCCATGTTGGCGTGCTTGAAGACGTCGGAACAGCGGTCCACACCCGGGCCCTTGCCGTACCAGATGCCGAAGACGCCGTCGTACTTCGCCTCCTTGGGATAGAGGTCGAGCTGCTGCGTGCCCCAGACGGCGGTGGCGCCGAGTTCCTCGTTCACGCCGGGCTGGAAGACGACGTGGTTGGCCGCCAGATGCTTCTTCGCCGCCCACAGTGCCTGGTCGTAACCGCCCAGAGGGCTGCCGCGGTAGCCACTGATGAAACCGGCGGTGTTGAGCCCCGCGAGCGCATCGCGTTGGCGCTGCAGCATCGGCAGGCGGACCAGGGCCTGGACGCCCGACATGAAGGCGCGGCCGCGATCGAGTCGGTACTTGTCGTCGAGCGTGACCGTCTCGAGGGCGCGGCGGATGTGTTCAGGCAGGGGTGCGTTCATGGCCGGGCAGTGTAGGAAAAGCGCCCGCGCATGTCTTTTCTTTCGATGCCCGATTCGGCATGCTTGACGCATGATCCTTTCTCGAAATAACCACAAGGAAATCAAATGGCGCTGAAGAAGCCGACATCAGGGAAAACCTCGACCTCACGCGACGGGGCTGCCCCACCGCCGGCCCATGCCCCCGCCACCGACCCGGTCATGGCCGGCGAGCCGGCGGCAGGCGTGGCACTCGACCGCTACGACCTGGCGATCCTGGACGCGCTGCAGGCCGATGCCCGGCTGAGCAACACCGACCTTGCGGCGCGCATCGGCCTGTCGGCTGCACCGACCTGGCGGCGCGTGAAGTGGCTCGAGGAACAGGGCTACATCACCGGCTACCGCGCCGAGATCGACCGCAAGAAGCTCGGCCTGGGGGTGCTGGCCTTCGTGCGTGTGGATGCCGAGCGCAACAACGCCGATGCCACCTCAGCACTGGAGGCGGCCATCCGCGCCCTGCCCGAGGTCGTCGCGTGTCACTACATCAGCGGCGCCGGGACGGTGGAACTGCATGTCGTCGCCACCGACCTCGATGCGTTTTCGCGCTGGCTGATGCAGACCCTGTTCAAGCTGCCGAACGTCAAGGACCTGCACACCAGCTTTTCGCTTGGCGAGGTCAAGGCAGGCGGCGCCTTGCCATTGGGACACCTGCGGTCACGGGGGTCGGCTCGCTGATCTACGGTGTTACCCTAAGCATTTGGTCCCGAATTTGTCCGGACCTTTGTTGCCCGAAGGTGTCCACGGCTTGGCTTCTTCACTTGTACGCCCTGCCCCTGCCCTGCGCCCTGCCGCCGCTTCAACCGCCGCCGCCGTGTCGCCATCCCGCCGCATCGTTGACCTGCTCCTGACGACCGACGCCGTGCAGCGCGTGCGGCTGGCGCAGGCGAGCCTTGCGATGGCGCTGCTCGCCATCGGGGTGCTGACGATGCACTTCTTCGTCTGGGCCGGCGTGGCGCCGGCGCAGCCGGTCCTGCTGTGGACGGCCTTCTCGCTGGGCGGCATGGCGGCGTTCTTCGCGCTGATCCGCAGCGGCTTCTCGCGCCGGTTCAAGGAGCCTTCGCTGACAGTGCCGCAGATGCTGTATGCGATCACCTGCGGCGCCGTGGCATACGCCATCCTCGGGGCCGGCCGCGGCGGCGCGTTCCCCATCGTGATGACGATCCTGATGTTCGGCATGTTCGTCGCAACACCGGCGCAGATGCGCGGCGTCAGCATCTTCTGCGTCGCGATCTTTGGCGCCACCATGGCGGCCATGGCCTGGCACGACCCTGACGCCTACCCCTGGTCGGTCGAGGTCGGACACTTCCTGATGATCGCGACGATGGTGCCGGCGGTGTCGGTGCTGGCTGGGCGGCTGTCCAAGTTGCGCCAGCGGGCGCGTCTGCAGCGGGCCGAACTCGCCCAGGCCCTGGCCCACATCCGTGAACTGGCGACCCACGACGAGTTGACCGGTCTGGCCAATCGCCGCCACATGCAGGAGTTGATGGAGCAGGAGCATCAGCGCTGCATCCGCTCGGGCCACAGCTTCTGCCTCGCGCTGCTCGACCTCGACCACCTCAAGCCGGTGAACCAGGCTCACGGCTACGCTGTCGGGGACCAGGTGCTGCGGGCTTTTTCCGCCGAAGCGCTGCGTCACGTCCGGGTGTCGGACGCGCTGGGGCGCTGGAGCGGCCAACAGTTCGTGCTGATGCTGGCCGACACCCGCGCGGTGCTGGCGCGCGGCGGGCTGGAGCGCATGCACCAGCGGGTCAGCGGTTTGCGCATCGTGCAGGGCGAAACGATGGTTGCGGTGACCGTGTCAGCGGGGCTCGCCGAGCACCACGCCGGAGAGTCCGTGGCCGCAACCCTGGACCGCGCCCGTCGGGCCCTGCTGGAGGCCAAGGCCCAAGGTGGCGCCCGGGTGGTGGTGTCGGCTTGACGGCCACTGTGCCGCCGGCGCTGCCGCTGCGCCACCTGTTGCTCGGACTGGCGGTGGTGGCGATCTGGGGCAGCAATTTCGTCGTCATCAAGCAGGCGCTGACGTCCTTGCCCCCATTGACGCTGGCGGTGCTGAGGTTTGCGCTGGCCTTTGTCCCGGCGGCACTCTTCCTGAAGCGCCCGGCCGTGCCGTGGAGCGTGCTGGCGGGTTACGGCATGCTCATCGGATCCGGCCAGTTTGCGCTGCTCTACACCGCGATGGACGGGCACATCACACCTGGTCTGGCGTCGCTCGTGGTGCAGACGCAGGTCTTCTTCACGATCGGCTTTGCCATGCTGGCGTTGGGCGAGCGGCCGCGGCCGTTCCAGTGGCTGGCCTTGGCACTGGCCGGCAGCGGCATCGCGTTCATCGGTTTCATGGCATGGCGGCTCGGCGAGGCCGAACTGACGCCGCTCGGCGTGCTGATGGTGCTCGGCGCCGCCCTGTCATGGGCCGCCGGCAACCACACCGCGCGTGCCGCCGGACGGGTCGACATGCTGGCCTTCGTCGTCTGGTCCAGTGCGTTTGCGCTGCCACCCTTGCTGCTGCTCAGCCTCTGGCTCGAAGGCCCGGCGCGCATCGCCGAAGGCCTGGCCGCTGCCGACGCCACGACCTGGGCCGCCGTGGTCTGGCAGGCGGTGGGCAACACCTTGTTCGGCTATGCCGCCTGGGGCTGGCTGCTGGCGCGCCACCCCGCGGCCAGCGTGGCACCGTTGGCGCTGGGCGTGCCGGTGTTCGGCATGGCGTCGGCCGCGCTCTGGTGGGGCGAGCCGCTGCCGACCTGGAAGCTGGCCGCCGCAGGGCTCGTGATCGCAGGCCTGACCCTGAACCTGCTGTGGCCCCGCTGGCAGGCCCGTGTGGCGCGTGCCAGCGCTCGGCCGATGGAGTGACACGACGATGTGGCTGCTGATCCTCGAGGCGCTTGCGGCGCTGGGGCTTTTGGTCTTCCTGGTCTGGTGGACGATGTTCTCGGGCCGAAAGAAGGGCGAGCGCCAGGACGAAGATCGCTGACCGCGCTGCGCAGCCTCGCTGCGGGCATGCAGCGAGGCCTTGCGGCGCCTCAGTGCAGCGCGCCCGGATAGACCAGCTCGAACGGCGCCACCTCGGCCTCGAAGGGCCGGGCGTCCTCGGTCATGCAGAAGAAGGTGCCGCGCATCTGCCCGGTGGGGGTGTCGATGCGGGTCCAGCTCGTGTATTCGAAGCTCTCACCCGGCTGCAACAGCGGCTGGTGGCCGACGACCGCCAGGCCGCGTACCTCTTCGGTCTGGCCGTGGGAGTTGCTGACCAGCCACTGGCGGGCGATCAACTGCGCGACGACGTCGCCGCGGTTGACGATGGTCACCGTGTAGGCAAAGGCAAACGGGCCTTCGGGCGGTTGCGACTGCTCGGGCAGGTACTGGACCTTGACCTTGGACTCAAAGGCGGGCTGGGACATCGGCGGGTTCCGGAGTTTCCGTGCAGCCTACACTGACCGGCTTCCCTACACCCCCCCCACGTCGAACACCGTGCCGAGCCTCGAAACCGACACCGCCAACGCCGCCGAATTCGTCATCGCCCCCAGCCTCCTGTCGGCCGACTTTGCACGGCTGGGCGATGAGGTCCGCAACGTCGTCGCCGCAGGCGCCGACTGGATCCACTTCGACGTGATGGACAACCATTACGTGCCGAACCTGACCTTCGGCCCGATGATCTGCCAGGCGTTGCGGCCGCACACCACCGCGCCGATCGACGTCCACCTGATGGTTCAGCCGGTCGATGCCCTGGCGACCGCGTTCGCCAAGGCCGGCGCCGACTGGATCAGCTTCCACCCCGACGCCAGCACGCACGTCGACCGCACGCTGCAGGTGATCCGCGACGCCGGCGCGCGGCCGGGGCTGGTCTTCAACCCGGCGACGCCGCTGGACGTGCTGGACTGGGTCATCGACAAGGTCGACCTGATCCTGGTGATGAGCGTCAACCCCGGCTTCGGTGGCCAGAGCTTCATCCCGGCGGCGCTGCGCAAGCTCGCCGCCGCCCGCGCCCGCATCGACACCCACGAACGCGAGACCGGCCGCCGCATCCGGTTGCAGGTCGATGGCGGCATCAAGGTCGACAACATTCGCGCTGCCGCCAGCGCCGGCGCCGACGCGTTTGTCGCCGGCAGCGCGATCTTCGGCCAGCCCGACTACCGCGCCGTGATCTCGGCCATGCGCGCCGAACTGGCCCGGACGGCCTGACGCCGACGGAGCACCACCAGCCCCAGGCCGGCGCCGAACAGCAGCACGGTGGCGGGTTCGGGAATCACGGCGACGCTGAGCCAACCGCCGTTGTAGTTGCCGGCGATCAGGCTGAAATTGGTGTTGTTCTGAACACCGTCGGGATTGATCGTGCCCAGGCCGCGCACGGCACTGCTGCCGCCGGCCTCGCTGATCAGGTAGCGGCCGTTGGCCAGCTCGTAGACGCCGCGCACGCCCAGACCGGGCGTGTTGGTCCAGCTCTTGGCGACCGAGCCGTTGCCGTTCAGCTCGTACAGGCCGAAGCTGCCACCGGGCTGCGACCCGTTGGCGCTGACGAGCACGTTGCCGTTGGTGCGAACGAACATCTGCTGCGGGATGTTGTTGATCGCACCGCTGAAGGCGCCGTGGTAGCTGCCGTCCAGGTTGTACAGCTGCAGCGCGCGCGAGGTGCCGTCGCTGACCAGCAGCCGGCCGCCGTAGGACACCACGTCCCACGGCGAATTGCCGATCGCGCCACCGGCGGCGACGGTGCTGAACGAGCCCAGCAGATTGCCGGACAGATCGAACTTGACGATCGACGGCCCGGTCGCGCCATTGGTGTTGCCGGCGTTGGCGACGTAGACCGTGTCGCCGATCAGGCGCATGCCGCGCACGTTCGAGAGCCCGCCGCCGGGCACGTTGCCGCCGATCTTGCCGACATAGGCGCCGGTGAGGTCGAAGCGGTAGATCGCGTTGATGCTGGGACTCTGGTCGCTGACCCAGATCTGGCTGCCGACCTGGATCGCGGCGCGCGGGGTCTGGAAGTCGTAGCTCGCGGCGCTGTTGGCGTCGACGATGAAGGCGTTGTTCAGCACCGAGCCGTCGGTCGGGCTCAACTGCCAGATCCGGTTCAAGCGGGTGTCGACACCCAGCAGCACCTGCTGCGCGTGGGCCACGCCGGCCAGCAGCAGAGCGGCGGCAACGAGGGACTTCAATCGGTTGGGCATGGTCGGTCGGAGGTGGATCGGAAACCCTCACGATAGACCGTACTCCCTGGGCGGCCTCTCCAGATCGGCCCGGGGGTCCCGGTGTCTCACCCCGCGATTCAGGTGGTGCGGTCGATCCGCCGGGCGAGCACGACCGAGGTCGTCGTCTTCAGGACCCCGGCAAAGCCGCCGATCTCGTCGAGCAGGGCGTCCAGCCGCGCCGGCGACTCCGCCCTCAGGAGCGCGATGCAGTCGAATTCACCGCTGACCGAGCACAGCAGGCGCAGCTCCGGCAAGGTGGCCAGGCGCTGGGTGGCGGCTCGCGCCTGCTTGGGCTCGACCGCAATGCCGACAAAGGCCTCGACCCCGGCCGGCGCGGCGTCGGCCCCCAGCCGCACGGTGTAGCCGGCAATGGCGCCGTCGTGCTCCAGCCGGTTCAGCCGGGCCAGCACGGTCGTGCGTGCGACGCCCAGCGCGCGGGCAAGGTCGGCGGTACTGCGCCGCGCATTGGCTTGCAACAACGCGATCAGGCGGCGGTCAAGGTCGTCGCGGGGCATCTTGGCGCTCACTCCCGTTCACGGTGGTCAGGGCTGCAGGATTGTCGTGGCGCCGCGGCAGGCCTACAGTGCGTCGCCCCGGGCCCACCGCTTTGGAGATCCGTGCCATGGCATCCTCATCCACGACGATGAAGTTCCGCGAGGTCGAACTCCCCTGCGGTTACCGCTTCCGAGTGCCGCAAGGCATCCAGCGCATCGACCACCGAGGCACCCACGGCTGGCAGCTGCGCTACGGGCGCGGCACCCGGCTGTTCTCGGACCACAGCGTGGACGGCAGCGGGGCGCACGCCGCGTTGACCCTCGCGACCCGGGAGCTGCTTCATCGCATTGCCACCGAGCCGGCGCCGTCGCTGCTGCAAAAGGCCCCGAGCCGACACAAGAAGAACGCGCTTCCGGCCGGGATCAGCGGGCCCGTGGTGCGCCAGCGCGCCAGCGGCGTGGTGCGCGACTGCAGCTTCACCGTGCTGGTGCCGCGGTTTGGCGACAAGCCGCAGCGGCGCACGGTCTACATCGGCACTGAAAACACCTACACGCCGGAAAGGTATGCCCAGGCGCTGGCCCGCGCCGTGGCGCTGCGCGACGCCGCGGTGCTGGCGTACGAGAAGGCGGCGACCGCAGCCAAGCGCCGTGCCGGTCGCGAGCTGCGGGCGGTTCGGAACCAGCTGCTGATCGCCGGGCCGGAAGACGTTTCCAAGCCTGGCGGATGACGGTTCGCAGGATCGGGGCGTCATATCGGCGATCCAGGCATCTGTTTCGTCAAACCTTGCGTTGAATCTGACAGTCGCGGCTCGAACAATCGCAGCATCGTTTTCACACCGGGGTCCTCTTCATGCGCATCGCCCTCCTGGGAGCCGGCCACATCGGCCAAACCATCGCCCGGCTGCTCGCCGACACCGGCGACTACGAAGTCACCGTCGTCGACAAGAGCGCCACGGCACTCGAACACGCCGCAGGCCCGGGCATCGCCATCCGCCAGGCCGACACGGGCGAGGCGGCCTCGCTGCTGGCTGTGCTCCGCGGCCAGGACATCGTCGTCAACGCCCTGCCCTACCACCTGGCCACGCTGGCCGCGACCCAGGCCCGCGAGGCGGGCGTGCATTACTTCGACCTGACCGAGGACGTTGCCGCGACACGCGCCATCAAGCAGCTGGCCGAAGGCGCGTCGACGGCCTTCATGCCGCAGTGCGGCCTGGCGCCAGGCTTCATCGGCATCGTCGCCCACCATCTGGCCCAAGGCTTCGAGTCGCTGCAGGAAGTGAAGATGCGCGTCGGCGCGCTGCCGGCCTTCCCGACCAACGCGCTGAAATACAACCTGACCTGGAGCGTCGACGGCCTGATCAACGAGTACTGCCACCCTTGCGAGGCGATCCGCGACGGCCACGCCATCGAGGCCCTGCCGCTCGAGGGCCTGGAGCACTTCAGCCTGGACGGCACCGAGTACGAGGCCTTCAACACCAGCGGCGGCCTGGGCACCCTGTGCGAGACCCTGGCCGGTCGGGTGCAAAGCCTGGACTACAAGAGCGTGCGCTATCCCGGCCACCGCAACCTGATGAAGCTGCTGCTCGAGGAGCTGCAGCTCAAGCACGACCAGGAGACGCTCAAGGACATCATGCGCAAGAGCATCCCCAGCACGATGCAGGACGTGGTGCTGGTCTTCGTGACCGTCTCGGGCATGAAGAAGGGCAGCCTGGTGCAGGAGGTCTTCGCCCGGAAGATCTTTGCCGACCGTGATGCGCCGCGGCCGCTCTCGGCGATCCAGATCACCACCGCCGCCGGCATCTGCGCCGCGGTCGATCTGTTCCGCGAGGGCCGGCTGCCGCAGCGCGGCTTCGTGCGACAGGAGCAGGTGGCACTGCCCGAGTTCCTGGCCAACCGCTTCGGACGCGCCTACCAGCAGAGCCGGCAGGTGGAGAGCATTTCCTAGTTCCTGCCGGCCGGGCGCAGCGCCCGCCAGGCAACAAACGCGCCGGCGGCAGCCACGCACCACAGCGCAGCGCTGAGGCCGGCGAGGCCGAAATGGTCGAACAGCCAGCCGCCGGCCATCGGCGCGCCGGCGGTCCCGAGGGTGTAGCCGGTGACGAGCGCTCCCATGGCCTGCACCAGGCGGGACCCGGTGAAGCGGTGGCCGAGTTCGATCACGACCAGGGTGTAGACCGCGCCACCGACGCCGCCCAGCACAAAGCCGACCGCCCAAAGGCTGCCCTGCGGCGCTGCGGCGACGAGCCACAGCCAGCCCAGCGTCGCCAGCACCAGCGCCCAGGCCAGCGCCATCGTGCGCGGCATGCCGATGCGGTCCGCCAGTGCGCCGAAGGGCGGCTGCAGAAGCGCGCTGCCAGCACCGATCACGACCCCCAGCCAGGCCGCGAGCTGCATCTCGAAGCCCAGCCGCATCGAGATCGACGGCAGCATCGACGAGATGCCCGATTCCAGCACCCCGCTGGCCGCTGCGACGGCCACCAGCGGCCAGACGACGCGCCATATCGGGGTCGCATCGGCGGTGCTGCGGGCCGCGACGCCTGCCGGCGAAGTCGCCGCCGGCGGTAAAGGTGGCGGGTCGGAAGCAGGCGGCACCGTGTCCGCCGCGCCCAGGGGGACTTCGGCCAGCAGGAGTGCGCTGCAGGCGGTGCCGGCGGCGAGCAGCAACACCGCCAGCCACAAGGGTGGCAGGCCCAGGGCCAGCGCCAACGGCAGCAGCGCCGGGCCGGTCATCAGCGCCAGGCCGACCGAGGTCTCGAAGAGGCCGACATAAAAGCCGCGCCGAGCCGCCGGCGCGGCTTCGGCCAGCCAGCTCTCGCCCGCCACCCAGACCAGCCCACCGGCCATGCCCAGCACGGCCGCGGCCGCGAGCCAGACGGCGTAAGCCGCGGTCCAAGGCAGGCAGGACAGGGCCAGCGTCGCCACCACGGAGCCGGCGACAAAGACCCTCGCATGGCCGAAACGCGCGACGACCCGGTGCGCCACCATGCTGGTGCCCAGGATGCCCAGCCACAGCGCTGAGGCAAGCACGCCCACACGCAGCCCACTGGCGCCCTGATCGGTGATCGTCAGCACCAGCGTCGTGAGCGCCAGGAACTCGCCGGTCACAAACAGGAAGTAGACCGCCGGGATCAGCCACAGCACGCGCGAGGCCGGGGGCGCGAGACCGCGGGCGGCGGGGTTCATGGCCGCGTCCCCCGGGCTCTGCGGCGCGGCGCTGGCCCACGGTCTGGCACACGGTCGGACACACGGGGCGTCGTGGCCACCGGCAAGTCCTCGCCCAACGCGACGATGCGCCCGACCAGTGCCTGCCGCTCGCCCGTGTCGAGTGTCGACAGCCCCAGCGTCTCGAGCCAGAACAGCCCGTCCACCGCCAGCATCAACAGCATCGCCAGTGCCGGATCGCCACTCGCCCGCGCGTGCGCCAGGTGTTCGGAGAAGAACGCGCGCCAGCGCTGCGTCAGCTCCTTTTGTGTGCTCGTCGCCGAAAGCAGTCCGGCGCACAGGCGCGAGACCTCCTCGTCGGGCTCGCAGCCGGACTCCAGATAGGCCACAAGCTCGGCATTGGCCGGCGACGTGGCGGCGCGTCGTGCGCGCTGCCTGGCGATGCACTCCTGCCAGCGGCCGATGTCGTGCTCGACCAGGGCGGCCAGCAGCGCGTCCTTGGTCGGGAAGTGGTAGGTCACGCCGCCGCGCGTGATGCCGCTGCGCTTCACGATGGCATCGAAGGTCAGGTGGGCCGCGCCGAGCTCCTTGACGATGGCTTCGGCGGCTTCGAGCACGGCCTGGCGGGCGTGGGGTGGGCGGGGCATGGCGGCGCGAGTGACTTGACAGAACGTTCTGTACAGTTATTGTGCCTTCGGCGACGCTCCTGCACCAGCGCATAGAGTCGTGGGCCATGTCCTGTACGCACTCCACGCGCTGGCGCGCCGCCATCGTCGACCTCGACGGCACGATGGTCGAAACGCTCGGCGACTTCGAGGCCGCGATCGGTGCGGCCCTGGGCGAGATCGGCCTGCCGCCGGTCGACCGCGCCTTCATTGCCCGCACCGTGGGCAAGGGTTCGCGCCACCTGCTGACCCAGACCCTGCGCGAAGTCGGCGCAGCGGATCGCATCGAGCCGTTGTTCGAACCGTTGTGGCAGGCGTACCAGCGCGAATACCTGCGCATCAACGGCCGGTACTCCAGCGTCTACCCGGGCGTGGTCGAAGGGCTGGCACAACTGCGCGATCGCGGGCTGCGCCTGGCGTGCCTGACCAACAAGCCGCTGGCCTTCGCGCTCCCGTTGCTGGAAGCCAAGGGCCTGCGCGACTGCTTTGGCCCCGTGTTCGGCGGTGACAGCTTCGCGCGCAGCAAGCCCGACCCGCTGCCGATGCTCGAAACCTGCGCCGCACTGGGCGTCACGCCGCACGAAGCGCTGGCCATCGGCGACTCGGCCAACGACGCCGAGGCCTCAGGTGCCGCCGGCTGCGCTTGCGTGTTGCTCAGCCATGGCTACAACCATGGCGCGCCGCTCACCGGCCTGGGGGCACTGGCGATCCTGGACCGGCTTGATGAGATCGGCGCCGTGCTTGATCGCGTCGGCCCGGGCGGCTGAAATCGGCAGCCGGTCACTGCTGGCCGGGATTGGTCACCGGCCGGGCGGGCGGGGCGCCCAGCAGCGATTCCTTCAGTGCGCTGTCCGCCGGGTTCGCCCCCAGCCAGATGCGCATCAGGGCCTGGAAGAACTCAGGCTCCTTGATCGGCTCGCCTTGCGGCCGGCCGTTGACGAGCACTTGCGTCCCCTCGCCCGGCACCCAGTCGACTGAAAAGTTCTCCCCTTCCTTCAGGCGTTTCTTGGCCGAAAAGATGTCGGCCATGCGCAGCGTGCCGGGGATCGACTTGGCGAACTCCTCGCGCGGCGAGTTGTCCTGCATGCCGCGGGTGAACAGCCGGCCCAGTTCAGAAGCGTCGATGTCGCGCAGCATCACCACGTGCAAGCGCTTCGGCCCGGGTGCGGCAAGCACCGCCTCGGGCGTGGTGGCCGGTGCCGCCAGGTACAGCCCGGCGGTGTAGACCTTGACGACGAAGCGGTACCGGATGCCAGCGCCATTCAGGCGCAAGGCCTGGTTTCCGACCCGCACGCTGGGCGGGTATTTGATGCCCGCCAGCTCCACCCCGGCGGCCGCCGGCTGGGCACGCGCAGAGACCAGGAAACCGGCCTGGAGGCCCAGGAGGCCCAGGAGGCCCAGGAGGCAGACGCAAGCGACTTGACTTCGGCGCAACATGATGGGATTCCTCAGCCGTCGCCAGCGGCATGGCCTGGCGGGCACGGCGACATCGGGGCACGGGGAACTTCGGCGCGCGAGTCTCGCGCCACGCGTGCGCGCTGCCCACAGCGTCAACCCTGCCCGGGTTCATGGGGCCTGACGCTAAACTCGGCTCCGAAATGTCGCACCCAAGCATCCAACCTGTGGCCCGCAACGTGAAGACGCCGTCTTCGACGTGCAAGGCCGCGCCGTCCCCGGTGTCGGCGCGGGGAGCCTGGCCCTGGCGTCGCTGGCCTGTCGAACGCTGAGCGCAACGCACCTTCGCGTCCTTGCGCTACCACTGGCCTCAAACGGCATCGGCATCGATCCTCCGATGCTCGCCCCAGGCCCGCCGACTGAACCCGGCCCGCCGCGCACAGACCCCAGATCCAGCGCCGCCGGCCCCCTGAACGGGACCGCCACGTGATCACGGAACTTGAGTTCAAGAGCCTCGCCGCCGAGGGCTTCAACCGAATCCCACTCATCGCCGAGGCCTTTGCCGACCTCGAAACGCCACTGTCGCTGTACCTCAAGCTGGCCGGCGGCGCCGCACACAGCTTCCTGCTCGAAAGCGTGGTCGGCGGCGAGCGATTCGGCCGCTACAGCTTCATCGGCCTGCCCGCGCGCACGCTGCTGCGCGCCACCGGCCGTGTCAGCGAGGTCGTCACCGACGGCGTCGTGGTGGAACGGGACGAAGGCAACCCGCTGGACTTCCTCGCGCGCTGGCAGGATCGGCTGAAACCAGCCGTCGCCGCCGGTCTTCCGCGCTTCTGCGGCGGGCTGGCCGGGTACTTCGGCTACGAGACCGTGCGTCACATCGAGCCCAAACTGGCGCGCGTGGGCAAGCCCGGCGGCATCGGCACGCCCGACCTGCAGCTTCTGCTGACGGAGGAAGTCGCCGTCATCGACAACCTGTCGGGCCGGCTGTACCTGATCGTCTGGGCCGACCCGGCCACGGCCGAGGCCTACCACCGCGCACGCCGCCGCCTGGGCGAGCTGGCCGACCGGCTGCGCTACAGCGTCACCGCGCCCAGCGTGAAGCGCGGCGTCTCGTACGCCGTGGAGCGCGAGACCTCGCAGGCCCAGCTGATGCAGGCGGTGGAGCGCGCCAAGGACTACATCGCCGCCGGCGACTGCATGCAGGTCGTCATCGGCCAGCGGCTGAAGAAGCGCTTCACCGAAAGCCCGCTGTCGCTGTACCGCGCGCTGCGTTCGCTGAATCCGTCGCCCTACATGTACTACTACGACATGGGCGACTTCCACATCGTTGGCGCCAGCCCCGAGATCCTGGTGCGCGAGGAACGTGTGCCGCCCTCGGATGACCTGGCCGGCGGCGGCCGCAAGGTGACCATCCGCCCGCTGGCCGGCACGCGCCCGCGCGGCGCCACGCCCGAAGCCGACGCGCGGCTCGAAGCCGATCTGCGTGCCGATCAGAAGGAGCGCGCCGAGCACCTGATGCTGATCGACCTGGCCCGCAACGACATCGGGCGCATCGCCGTCACCGGCAGCGTCAGGGTGACGGAGGCTTTCCAGATCGAGCGCTACTCGCACGTCATGCACATCGTCAGCAACGTCGAGGGCATCCTCAAGCCCGGCGTGGGGCAGCTCGACGTGTTGCGGGCCACCTTCCCGGCCGGCACGCTGAGCGGCGCGCCCAAGGTGCGGGCGATGGAGATCATCGACGAGCTCGAGCCGGTGCAGCGCGGCATCTACGGGGGCGCCTGTGGCTACGTCAGCTTCGCCGGTGACATGGATCTCGCCATTGCCATCCGCACCGGCATCGTCAAGGACAACACCTTGTACGTGCAGGCTGCGGCAGGCATCGTCGCCGACAGCGTCCCCGAGCTCGAATGGCAGGAAACCGAAGCCAAGGCGCGCGCACTCATCCGCGCTGCCGAACTGGTCGAGGAGGGGTTCTGAGATGCTGCTGATGATCGACAACTACGACAGCTTCACCTTCAACCTCGTGCAGTACTTCGGCGAGCTCGGCGAGCAGGTCAAGGTGCTGCGCAACGACGAGATCGACGTGCCCGGCATCGCCGCGCTGGCGCCGGAGCGCCTGGTGCTGTCGCCCGGGCCGTGTTCACCGGCGGAGGCGGGGGTCTGCGTGTCGGCCATCCGGCACTTTGCCGGCAGGCTGCCGATCCTCGGTGTGTGCCTGGGCCACCAGGCCATTGGTGCCGCGCTCGGCGGGCGCATCGTGCGCGCGAAGACGCAAATGCACGGCAAGACCTCGACGCTGGAGCACGACGGCGCGGGTGTGTTTGCCGGGCTGCCGCAGAAGTTCACGGTCGTGCGCTACCACTCGCTGGTCATCGAAGAGGCGAGCAGGCCGGCCGAGCTCGAGGTCAGCGCCCGCAGCGAAGACGGCGAGATCATGGGCGTGCGCCACCGCGGTCTGGCGGGCAGCGCGGCGCCCATGGAAGGCGTGCAGTTCCACCCCGAATCGATCCACAGCGAACACGGCCACGCGATGCTGCGGAACTTCCTCGACCTCACCCGCCCGGCGGTCCGGCCATGATCATCGACCTTCGCAGCGACACCGTCACCCAGCCGACGCCGGCCATGCGCGCGGCGATGCTGGCGGCACCGCTGGGCGATGACGTTTTCGGCGACGACCCGACGGTCAATGCGCTGCAGGAACGCATCGCGGCGTTGCTCGGCAAGGAAGCCGCGATCTTCGTGCCCACCGGAACGCAGAGCAACCTGTGCGGGCTGATGGCGCACTGCCAGCGCGGCGACGAGTACCTGGTCGGCCAGATGGCCCACACCTACCGCTGGGAAGGGGGCGGCGCCGCGGTCCTGGGCAGCATCCAGCCGCAGCCCCTGCCACAGGCCGCCGACGGCAGCATGGCGCTGGCCGAGATCGAGGCCGCGATCAAGCCCGACGACGCGCACTTCGCGCGCAGCCGGCTGCTGGCGCTCGAGAACACCTGGGGCGGCCAGGTCCTGCCGCAGGACTATGTCGATCAAGCCTGCGCACTGGCCCACCGCCGCGGGCTGGCGACGCATCTGGACGGCGCACGGCTGTTCAATGCCGCCGTCGCCAGCGCCGCCGACGGCGAATCCGCCCTTGCCGCGGCGCGCCGTCTCGCCGCGCCCTTCAATTCGGTCTCGGTCTGCTTCAGCAAGGGCCTGGGCGCCCCGGCCGGCTCGGCCCTGGTCGGCAGCCGCGAACTCATCGCCCGTGCCCACCGGATCCGCAAGATGCTCGGCGGCGGGATGCGCCAGGCCGGCGTGCTGGCCGCGGCGGCGCTTCACGCGCTGGAGCACCACGTCGACCGCCTGACCGACGACCACCTCCATGCCCGCCGCCTGGCCGATGGCCTGGCCGGGCTGCCCGGCGTCGCGGTGCTGGCGCCGCAGACCAACATCGTGTTCGTCGACCTGGCCCCCGAGAAGGCCACGGGTGCGGTGCAGCGGCTGCGCGAGGCCGGCGTGCTCGTCACCGGGCTGTACAAGCTTCGGCTCGTGACCCATCTCGACGTCTCCGCGGCGCAGATCGATGCCGCGATCGCCGCCCTGCGGCGCGTGCTGTAACCCCCGACCGAGACCCCGAATGCCCATGTCCATCACCAACACCGAAGCCCTGGTGCGCTGCGTCGAGCACCGCGAGATCTTCCACGACGAGATGCTGGCGCTGATGCGGCGCATCATGAGCGGCGAGATGTCGCCGGTGATGATCGCGGCCTTCGCGATGGGCCTGCGCGTCAAGAAGGAGACGATCGGCGAGATCGCCGCCGCGGCCCAGGTGATGCGCGAGTTCGCGACGCCGGTGGAAGTGGCCGACAAGACGCATCTGGTCGACATCGTCGGCACCGGGGGCGATGCCAGCCACACCTTCAACATCTCGACCGCGGCGACCTTCGTCGCCGCTGCCGCCGGTGCACGGGTGGCCAAGCATGCCGGGCGCAGCGTCTCGTCGACCAGCGGCAGTGCCGACGTCATGGAAGCGCTGGGCGCCTTCATCGGCCTGTCGCCGACCCAGGTCGCCGAATGTCTGGCGGCCACCGGCATCGGCTACATGTTCGCACCCAACCACCATGCGGCGATGAAGCACGCCGCCCCGGTGCGCAAGGAACTCGGCGTGCGCACGATCTTCAACATCCTGGGCCCGCTCACCAACCCAGCCGGTGCCCCCAACCAACTGCTCGGTGTCTTCCATCCCGATCTGGTGGGCATCCAGGTCCGCGTGCTGCAACGCCTGGGCTCCGAGCACGTGATGGTCGTCTACGGCATGAACGGCATGGACGAGATCTCGCTGTCCGGCGAGACCCTGGTCGGCGAATTGAAGGACGGCGAGGTGCGCGAATACACCGTGCACCCCAGCGATTTCGGTTTGCCGGTCTACGACAGCCGCGCGCTGAAGGTCGCGAACAAGGAAGAGTCGGTCGAGCGCATCCGCCAGGCCTTGGCCAACGACGACGGCCCGGTGCGGGACGTGGTGCTGCTCAACGCCGGAGCGGCGCTGTACTGCGCCGGTGTCGCGGCGAGCGTCGGCGAAGGCGTCAAGCGCGCCCGCGAAGCCGTGGCGACGGGCGCGGCGGCGGCCAAGCTGGCGCAGTTCGTGGCGCTGACGCAGCAAATGAAGCCGGCCGGCTGATTCGGCGCTCGTCATGCTGGCTGCCAACCCCGCCGTCGAACTGCTGCACCAGGCCCAGGCCGAGCCCGTCCTTCTGCTTGCGCGGGTCGAGCCGCATTGGGCCGGAGGCGCCACCGGCCTGGCCGGCGCGGCGCTGGGCGTCTTTGTCGCCAACACCGACTGGAGCTTCAAGGGCGCGCTGGCCTGGGTGGCACTGGCGGCCATCGTGCTGGGCATGGTGCTGCACTGGCGCTGGCGCCGGGCCGACAGCGGCTGGCGTGTGCACTTCGCCGAGCGCCGCGTCGAACCCTTCGGCCAGCCCGGCCAGCCCGAGTCGATCGAGGGCGATGGCTGGGAGATCCAGACGGCGCCAGGCGACGGCCGCCACCGCATCGCCATCGACCTTCGCCACCGCGACCGTGGCCGCGTCGCCCGGCTGTACGACGTCGTCGCGCGCCGCCAGTCGCAGATCCAGACGATCTCAGCCCTGGCCGACCGGCTGGCCGAGCGGCTGGCCGTCGAGCGCACCGGCCCCCGACTGTGAACCCCGCCTTGCAAGCCCCCATGTCCGACATCCTCGAACGCATCGTTGCCGTCAAGCACGGCGAGATCGCCGCCACTCTGGCCGAGCGCCCGTTGACCGAATGGCGCCAACTGGCCGAGGCCCGGCGCGGCCAGCAGCGTGGCTTTGCCGCCGCGATCCAGGCCCGGGTTGCGGCCGGTGGCAGCGCCGTGATCGCCGAGATCAAGAAGGCCAGCCCAAGCAAGGGCGTGCTGCGCGAGCCCTTCGATCCAGCCGGGATTGCGGCCAGCTACGCCAAGCATGGCGCCACCTGCCTGAGCGTGCTGACCGACCGCCGTTTCTTCCAGGGCGCACCGGAGTACCTTCAGCAGGCCCGCGCCGCGTGCACGCTGCCGGCGATCCGCAAGGACTTCATCGTCGATGAGGTCCAGGTCCACGAGGCTGCCGCGATGGGCGCCGACGCCGTGCTGCTGATCGTGGCCTGCCTGGACGACGCGCAACTTCAGGGGCTCGAAGACTGCGCTTGCGCCCTGGGCCTGGACGTGCTCGTCGAGGCCCACGATGGCGCCGAGCTGGAGCGCGCCTTGCGCCTGAAGACCCCGCTGATCGGCATCAACAACCGCAACCTGCGCAGTTTCGAAGTCAGCCTGCAAACCACGCTCGGCCTGTTGCCCGAGGTACCAGCCGGCCGGCTGGTGGTCACCGAGTCCGGCATCCTCGGGCCGGCCGATGTGCGCAGGATGCGCGAC